>NZ_BAAAZH010000032.1:0-124426 GCF_039536805.1 Nocardioides fonticola
CGACAGGGCATCAAACTAATTCGTCGACTATCCAAACACACTGTTGAGTTCTCAAGAATCAGACGCTTCCCGCCTCACTCCTCGCGGAGTGCCGCCGGGGCAACCTGCAGAAACTTACCTGACCCTCTTCGGCGAGTCAACTTGACGTCGGACCCTCCGGGCTGAGCCGGGCCGCACATGACGACTCGCGGTTCTTCGGGGCTGTCCGCCCCTGCTCCGCGGGCCGCTCTCGGCGACGACGAGAAAGTTACACGAGGGTTGCGGGGGCGCCAAATCGGCCCCCCTTCACGCTCGATCCGGCCGTCGGCGGCGTCCGATCGGGGCTGCCGGACGGTAGCTCGAGACCGTCGGATCGCCCTCGATCCAGAAGCGCCACGGTCTGTCCGGTGCAGCTCGCAGACCGACGCGCGGACCGGTACGCACGCGAGACGTCGGGGTCGGCTGCAGTTCGAGCCTCACCTCTCCCGCCGCGAGGTCGGTGCCGTCGTGCTCGAGCGTGATCGCCAGCGCCCGGGTTAGCCGTGCGGGCCCCCGGGCCAGGTCGCGATCGCTCGCACCCGGTCGTCGTGAGCGGGCCAGGTCCAGCCCGTCGACGATCTCGCCGGCGCGGATCAGGACGCCGCACCCCTCGCCGTCCGCCCCGGTGACGACGTTGCTGCATACGTGCATGCCGTAGGTGAAGTAGCAGTACATCCGCGCGGCGGGCCCGAACATCGTGCCGTTGCGCGCGGTCCGGCCACGGAAGGCGTGGGAACCCGGATCGTCGGCTCCCCCGTACGCCTCCACCTCGGTGATGCGCAGGGTGACGCCGCCGTGATGCAGCAGTTCCCCGAGCAGGTCCGGCGCCACGTCGGGCGCCGGCCGGCTCAGGGCACTGGCGAGGTCCATCTCAGCCCAGGCGCGAACGGGCCGCCTTCGCGACCGTCCTCAGCTCCTCGAGCTGCTCGGCCACCCGGACCGGTGCGGTGCCGCCCCGGCCGTTGCGGGACTCCACCGACCCCTGCGCGGTCAGCACCAGGCGCACCTGCGGCGTGAGCAGGGGCGAGATGGCGGCGAACTCCGCATCGGTCAGGCCGTCGAGCTCGGTGCCCTTGGCCTCGGCGGCACGCACGCACGCGCCGGCCAGCTCGTGCGCGATGCGGAACGGCGTCCCCTCCCGCACCAGCCATTCGGCGATGTCGGTGGCGAGCGAGAAGCCCTGCGGCGCGAGTTCGGCCATGCGCTCGGTGTTGTAGGTGAGGGTGGCGACCTGGCCGGTGAACGCGGGCAGCAGCACCTCGAGGGTGTCGAGGGAGTCGAAGACCGGCTCCTTGTCCTCCTGGAGGTCGCGGTTGTAGGCCAACGGCAGCGCCTTGAGCGTGGTGAGCAGGCCGGCGAGGTTGCCGATGAGGCGCCCGCTCTTGCCCCGGGCCAGCTCCGCGATGTCGGGGTTCTTCTTCTGCGGCATGATGCTCGACCCGGTCGACCACGAGTCGTGGAGCGTCACGAAGTCGAACTCGCGGGTCGCCCAGACGATGATCTCCTCGGCCAGGCGCGAGACGTCGACGCCGATCTGGGCGCAGACGAACGCGAACTCCGCGACGAAGTCGCGCGACGCCGTCCCGTCGATCGAGTTCGCGCTGGAGCCGGTGAAGCCCAGCTCGGCGGCGACCAGCACGGGATCGAGACCCAGGCTCTGGCCGGCCAGGGCACCAGACCCGTAGGGCGAGTCGGGTCGCACGCGGTCCTGCCAATCCCCCAGCCGGTCGACGTCGCGCAGCAGCGACCACGCGTGGGCCAGCAGGTGGTGGGAGAGCAGCACCGGCTGTGCGTGCTGGAGGTGCGTGCGGCCCGGCATGATCGCGCCGAGGTGCGCCTCGGCCTGACCGGCGAGCGCATCGACGAGGTCGAGCACGAGGCCGGCCACGACCCGGGCGTGGTCGAGCAGGTAGCAGCGGAACAGCGTCGCGATCTGGTCGTTGCGCGAACGCCCCGCCCGCAGCTTGCCGCCGATCTCCGGCCCGACCTCCTCGATGAGCAGCCGCTCGAGGGCGCCGTGGACGTCCTCGTCGGAGGCGGCCGGCTGCAGGCGACCGGAGGTGAAGGCCTCGGTGAGGACGTCGAGCCCGCGGTGGAGCTCGTTCTCCTCCTCGGCGGTCAGCAGACCCGCCGCGCCCAGTGCCTTCGCATGGGCGTGGGACCCGGCGATGTCGTAGAGCGCGAGCCGCCAGTCGAAGTGGGTGGACCGGGACAGCGCCTCGAGCTCCGGGGACGGGCCGCCCTCGAAGCGGCCGCCCCACAGCTTGCCCTCGTTGGTCGCGCGCAGCTCCCCCATCAGTCGGTCCCGAACTCCATGGCCGCGCTGTCGAGCACCTCGACGTGCTCGCCGTCGGCCTGCGGGTTCGAGGCGATCTGCTCGGCGCCGCCGGCGGGGAGCTCGCCGAAGAGCGTGCCGTGCTCGACGAGCACCTGGCCCTGGTCGAGCGGCTGGGCGGCGTACAGCTCGAGCTTCGAGCGGGAGTCGGCGATATCGAGGTTGCGCATGGTCAGCTGGCCGATGCGGTCGGTCGGACCGAAGGCGGCGTTCTCGGTGCGCTCCATCGACAGCTTGTCGGGGTGGTAGGAGAAGGCGGGTCCGTCGGTGCGCAGGATCGTGTAGTCCTCGCCGCGGCGCAGCCGCAGGGTGACCTCGCCGGTGACGAGGGAGGCGACCCACCGCTGGATCGACTCGCGCAGCATCAGCGCCTGCGGGTCGAGCCACCGGCCCTCGTAGAGCAGCCGGCCGAGACGGCGTCCCTCCGCGTGGTAGTTGGCCAGCGTGTCCTCGTTGTGGATCGCGTTGAGCAGCCGCTCGTAGGCGATCCACAGCAGCGCCATGCCCGGCGCCTCGTAGATGCCGCGGGACTTGGCCTCGATGATGCGGTTCTCGATCTGGTCGGACATGCCGAGCCCGTGGCGCCCGCCGACCGCGTTGGCCTGGTGCACCAGAGCGACCGGGTCGTCGTACCGGACGCCGTCGATGGCGACCGGGCGGCCGGCCTCGAAGGCGATGGTGACGTCCTCGGTGGCGATCTCGACCGTGGGGTCCCAGAAGCGCACGCCCATGATCGGCTCGACGGTCTCCAGCGAAACGTCGAGGTGCTCGAGCGTCTTCGCCTCGTGGGTGGCGCCCCAGATGTTGGCGTCGGTGGAGTACGCCTTCTCCTGGGAGTCGCGGTACGGCAGCCCGTGCTCGACGAGCCACTGGCTCATCTCGGCGCGACCGCCGAGCTCGGTGACGAACTCGGCGTCCAGCCACGGCTTGTAGATGCGCAGCTCGGGGTTCGCGAGCAGGCCGTAGCGGTAGAAGCGCTCGATGTCGTTGCCCTTGAAGGTCGACCCGTCGCCCCAGATGTCGACGCCGTCCTCGTGCATCGCGCGCACCAGCATCGTGCCGGTGACGGCGCGGCCCAGCGGGGTGGTGTTGAAGTAGGCGCGGCCGCCGCTACGGATGTGGAAGGCACCGCACGCCAAGGCCGCCAGGCCCTCCTCGACCAGCGGACGACGGCAGTCGACCGCACGCGCGATCTCGGCGCCGTACTGGAGGGCGCGCGCCGGGACGCCGGAGATGTCTGGCTCGTCGTACTGCCCGATGTCGGCGGTGTAGGTGCAGGGCACCGCACCCTTGTCGCGCATCCAGGCGACGGCGACGGAGGTGTCGAGGCCGCCGGAGAACGCGATGCCGACGCGCTCCCCCTTCGGCAGGGAGGTGAGGACCTTGCTCACGGGCGTTCCTTCATGTCGTGATCTGACTCGATGTGCGGTGCTGCGATCGGGGCGACGTCATGGACGTCGGTGGAGTGGTCGGCCAGCTCGGTGAACCGGTGGGCGAGGGCGTCGCCGCCGGCCGGGTCGCGTCCGATGAGGAGCACGGTGTCGTCGCCGGCGATGGTGCCCAGGACGTCGGCGTAGTCGGCCTTGTCGACCGCGGAGGCCAGGAACTGCGCGGCACCCGGCGGCGTACGCAGGACGACGAGGTTGGCACTGGCGTCGGCCGAGACGAGCAGCTCGGCACACAGACGCGCGAGACGCGACCGCGCGGCCGCGGAGTCGACCGGGGCGGCCGGTCGGCGGTCGCCGCCCTCGCCGGGGACGGCGTAGACGAGCGCACCGCTGGGTGCGCGCACCTTGACGGCGTCGAGCTCGACGAGGTCGCGCGACAACGTGGCTTGGGTGACCCGCACGCCGCTCTCGGCGAGCAGGACCGCCAGCTCGCCCTGGCTGTGCACCTCGTGCTGCCCGACCAGCTCGACGATCAGCTGGTGGCGGGCGCTCTTCGTGGTGGGGCGCAGGGCGAACTCGGACACGGTCACGCCCGTCCTCGCGCGAGGAGCCAGGTGAGCACGGCCTTCTGGGCATGCAGGCGGTTCTCGGCCTCGTCCCAGACGACGCTGCGCGGGCCGTCGAGCACCGAGGCGGCGATCTCCTTGCCGCGATAGGCGGGCAGGCAGTGCATGACGATGGCGTCGTCCTGGGCGTGGGCCAGGAGCTCCTCGGTCAGCGACCACGGACCGAAGACCCGCTCGCGCTCGGCGGCCTCGTCCTCCTTGCCCATGGAGATCCAGGTGTCGGTGACCACGACGTCGGCGCCGGTGACGGCGTCGACCGGATCGGCGTCGGACCCCACGGATCCGCCGGTGGTGGCGGCGATCGCGGCCGCGCGCTCGAACATCGCCGGCGCCGGCACATAGCCCTCGGGGCCGCTGAGGCGCACGTGCATGCCGGCCGTCGCTCCGGCGAGGAGCCAGGAGTTGCCCATGTTGCAGGCGGCATCGCCGACGAAGGCGACCCGCAGCTCGGCGAGCCTGCCCTTGTGCTCCTGCACGGTCTGGAGGTCGGCGAGCAACTGGCAGGGGTGGTAGTCGTCGGTGAGCGCGTTGATCACCGGGACGCCGGAGAACTCCGCCATCTGCTCGAGCTTGTACTGCTCGTAGGTGCGCCACACGATGGCGGACACCTGCCGCCCGAGCACGTGCGCGACGTCGGAGACCGACTCGCGGACGCCGATGCCCGCGAGGGCGCCGTCGATGAGCATCGGGTGGCCGCCGAGGTCGGCGATGCCGACGCCGAAGCTGGCCTGCGTGCGCAGGGTCGGCTTGTCGAAGATCATCGCCACCGACTGCGGACCCTCGAGCGGGCGGACGCTGTAGGGCGCGGCCTTGAGCTCGGCTGCCAGCGCGAGGACCTCGGCCTGCTCCTCCGGCGACAGGTCGTCGTCGGCGAGGAGGTGGCGCAGCGTGCCCGTCATGCCGTCACCCCGGCGGCGTCGAGGATGCCGGGCCAGGCGGCGAGGAAGGAGTCGACGTCGTCCTCGGTGAGGACGTAGGCCGGGGCGAGCCGGATGCGGGTCGGCGTCGGGGCGTTGACGATGAACCCGGCGTCCTGGGCGGCCGCGGCGACCGCGGCACTGGACTCCGCGACCAGGTCGAGGCCGATCAGCAGGCCCTCGCCGCGGACCTCGACGACCCGGGGGTCGGCGGCCAGGCCGTCGCGGATCTTCTGACCGAGGACGGCGACCCGCTCGAGCAGACCCGCGTTCTCGATGACGCCGATGACCGCGAGGCCGGCAGCGCACGCGACCGGGTTGCCGCCGAACGTGGTGCCGTGGTTGCCGGGCTCGAAGAGCTCGGCCGCGCGGCCGATGCCGATGAGGGCGCCGATCGGGAACCCGCCGCCCAGGCTCTTGGCCAGCGTGACGACGTCGGGGGTGACACCGCCGATGGCCGGGTGCTGGTGGGCGAACCAGTGACCGGTGCGGCCCATGCCGCTCTGGATCTCGTCGAACCACAGCAGCGCGCCGTGCTCGTCGGCGATGCGCCGCGCGGCGGCGAGGTAGCCCTCCGGCGGGACGACGACGCCGGCCTCGCCCTGGATCGGCTCGAGGACGATCGCGGCCGTGGTGTCGTCGACCGCGGCGGCCAGCGCCTCGGCGTCGCCGTAGGGGACGAACACGACCTCGCCGGGCAACGGCTCGAACGGCTCGCGGTACGCGGCCTTCGCGGTGAGCGCCAGCGCGCCCATCGTGCGGCCGTGGAAGGCGCCCTCGGCGGCCACGATGCGGGTACGTCCCGTGCGCCGGGTGAGCTTGAACGCGGCCTCGTTGGCCTCGGTGCCGGAGTTGGTGAAGAAGACCTTCGCCGGGGCGTCGGCGTCGAGCAGGCGCACCAGAGCCTCGGCGAGCTCGACCTGCGGCGCGCTCGTGAAGAAGTTGCTGATGTGGCCGAGCGTCGAGAGCTGCGTGGTGACCGCGTCGACCAGCGCCGGATGGCCGTGGCCCAGGGCGTTGACGGCGATCCCGCCGAGCAGGTCGAGGTAGCGCCGCCCGTCGGCGTCCCAGACGTAGGGGCCCTCGCCGCGCGTCAGCACGAGCTTCGGGGCGCCGAAGGTGTTCATCAGGCTGGCGGCGTACCGCTCGCCGTAGGTCTGCTCGAGACCGCTCTGGTCGCTCACTTGGTGACCGCCTTCTGCCGCGCCTTGCGGATCTTGGTCTGGACGCCGGGCAGCACCTGGGTGCCGACACCTTCGTCGGTGAAGAGTTCGAGCAGGACGGCGTGGGGCTCGCGGCCGTCGACGACCGTCGCGCGGGGCACGCCCTGCTGGACGGCCTGGAGGCACGCGGTCATCTTCGGCACCATGCCGCTGGCCAGCGTCGGGATGAGCTCGGCCAACGCCTGCGGGCTGATCTCGTAGATGACGTCGTCGCTGTGCGGCCAGTCGCGGTAGAGCCCCTCGACGTCGGTGAGCACGAGCAGCTTCTCCGCGCCGAGGGCCACCGCCAGGGCTGCGGCAGCGGTGTCGGCGTTGACGTTGTGCACCAGGCCGCGCTCGTCGGGCGCGACGCTGGAGACGACCGGGATGCGACCGGCCTCGATCAGGTCGAGCACCGCCTCGGGGCGGACCTGCTTGACCTCGCCGACCAGACCGAGGTCGACCTCCTCGCCGTCGACGACGGTGTTGGTGGGCTCGGCGGTGAAGAGACCGGCGTCCTCGCCGGAGAGGCCGACGGCCAGCGGGCCGTGCTCGTTGATCAGACCCACGAGCTCGCGCTGCACCTGACCCACCAGCACCATCCGGACGACGTCCATGGCCTCGGGCGTGGTGACGCGCAGGCCGCCGCGGAACTCCGACTCGATACCGAGCTTGTCGAGCATCTGCGAGATCTGCGGGCCGCCGCCGTGCACGACGACCGGCTTGAAGCCGACGAAGCGCAGGAAGGCGACGTCCTCGGCGAACGCGCGCTTGAGGGTCTCGTCGGTCATCGCGTTGCCGCCGTACTTCACCACCACGATGCGGCCGTGGTAGCGCTTGAGCCAGGGCAGCGCCCCGGCGAGGACCGCGGCCTTGGCCGGGTCGGCGGGCTGGACTTCGCTGAACATCATGAGGAGTACGCGCTGTTCTCGTGGACGTAGGCGTGGGTGAGGTCGTTAGTCCACACCGTCGCCCGGTGGTCGCCCGACTTGAGGTCGATCGTCACGCTGACCGAGCGCGGCTTCAGGTCGACGGTCGCCGGGTCGGCGTGCGGGGTGGAGTTGCGGCACACCCAGACGCCGTTCATGGCGACGTCGAGGTCGGCGGGGTCGAAGACGGCGTCGGTGGTGCCGATCGAGGCCAGCACCCGGCCCCAGTTGGGGTCGTTGCCGAAGATCGCGGCCTTGAAGAGGTTGCTGCGGGCGACGCTGCGGCCCACGGCGACGGCGTCGTCCTCGCTCGCGGCGTTGACGGTGGTGATCGCGATCTCGTGGTCGGCGCCCTCGGCGTCGGCGAGCAGCTGCATCGCGAGGTCCGTGCAGGCCTGCGTGAGCGCCGCGGTGAAGTCGGCCGGTGTGGGCGTGATGCCGGAGGCGCCGCTGGCCAGCAGGGTGACGGTGTCGTTGGTCGACATGCAGCCGTCGGAATCGAGCCGGTCGAAGGAGACCCGCGTCGCGGCACGCAGCGCGGCGTCGAGTTCCGCGGCGGGGACCACGGCGTCGGTGGTGAGGACGACGAGCATCGTGGCCAGCTGCGGGGCCAGCATGCCCGCGCCCTTGGCCATGCCGCCGATCGACCAGCCGGCCCCCTCGACGACGACCTGCTTGCTCACCGAGTCGGTGGTCATGATCGCCTCGGCGGCGGCGGTTCCCCCGTCGGCGGCGAGCTGCTCGGCGGCGGCGTCGACGCCCGCGAGCAGCGCACCGCGGTCGTTCGCCAGGCCGATGAGGCCGGTCGAGCAGACGACGACGTCGATGGCGCCGATGCCGACGCGCGCGGCCACCTGCTCGGCGACCGCGTGGGTGGTCTGGAAGCCGTCGGGGCCGGTGTAGCAGTTGGCGCCGCCGGAGTTGAGGACGACGGCCTTGACGACGCCGTCCTTGACGACCTCCTGGCTCCACAGCACGGGGTTGGCCTTGCAGCGGTTGCTGGTGAAGACCGAGGCCGAGTCGAAGGTGGGGCCGTCGTTGACGACGAGCGCGAGGTCCTTCGCGCCGGTGGACTTCAGGCCGGCGACCACGCCGGCGGCCCGGAAGCCCTGGGGATGGGTGATGCTCATGATGATCGGATCCTGTCGGTGGGCGTCGGCGGCGTCAGGGCGCCAGGCCGACGGAGCTCAGGCCGGTGGTCTCGGGCAGACCGAGGGCCAGGTTCATGCACTGGATCGCGCCGCCGGCCGTGCCCTTCGCGAGGTTGTCCACGACGCCGACGGCGATGAGTCGTCGGGCGCGGGTGTCGACGGCGACCTGGATCTGGACGGCGTTCGAGCCGATCACCGACTGGGTCTGGGGCCACAGGCCCGCGGGGAGCATGTGCACGAACGGCTCGTCGGCGTAGGCCGCCGCGTAGACGGCGTGCGCCTCCTCGGTGGTGAGGTCGCGCGCGAGCGGAGCACTCGCGGTGGCCAGGATGCCGCGCGGCGTCGGCGCGAGCACCGGGGTGAAGCTCACCGAGATGTCGGCGTCGGTGAGCAGCCCGAGGTTCTGGGCGATCTCGGGGGTGTGGCGGTGGGTGGTGACGCCGTAGGCGCTGAGGTTGCCCATGACCTCGCTGCCCAGCAGATGGGGCTTGGCCGCCTTGCCGGCGCCGCTGGTGCCGGAGGCGGCGACGACGACGACGTCCGGGGTCACCAGGCCGGCCGCGACCGCCGGGGCGAGTGCGAGGGTCGAGACGGTCGGGTAGCAGCCCGGGACGGCGATCCGCCGCGCACCGACGAGCTGCTCGCGCTGGCCGGGCAGTTCGGGCAGGCCGTAGGGCCAGGTGCCGGCGTGCTCGCCGCCGTAGTAGTGCGCCCACTCCCCCGCGTCGCGCAACCGGAAGTCGGCACCGCAGTCGATGACGACGACGTCGTCGCCGAGCTCGGCGGCCACCGCACCGGACTGACCGTGCGGCAGTGCGAGGAAGACGACG
Organism: Nocardioides fonticola; assembly: GCF_039536805.1. Lineage (NCBI taxonomy): Bacteria > Bacillati > Actinomycetota > Actinomycetes > Propionibacteriales > Nocardioidaceae > Nocardioides > Nocardioides fonticola. Next base: position 9,397 of record NZ_BAAAZH010000032.1, read on the forward strand.
TCGTGGCCGGCGAGCACCTGGGCCGTGGTCGGCTCCAGCACCCGGTCGGCCAACGGCACGAGGTGGGGCTGGAGCTCGCCGAGCGCGGTGCCGGCGTTCGAGGCGCCGGTGAGGGCCCCGATCTCAACCCCCGGGTGCCCGAGCAGGAGACGGAGGATCTCACCGCCGGCGTAGCCGCTGGCGCCCGCGACCGCGATCCGTGCTCCCGTACCCATATGCATGACTATACACAACCCCGCATGTTTGTGCATGCGGGGTTGTGGGGGTTCAGAAGATCAGGTCGCCGGACTTGCGGCGCGACCGGAGGAGGGCGAGGGCCTCGTCGAGGATCTCGGCCGCCTCCTTGTCCGAGCGCCGCTCCTTCACGTAGGCCAGGTGCGTCTTGTACGGCTCGATCTTCGGGGCCGGCGGCGCGTTCTCGGCGTCGCGACCGGCCGGCAGCCCGCACTTGGGGCAGTCCCAGGAGTCGGGCACCGCGGCCTCGACCGAGAAGGTCACCACCGAGCGGTGTTCGTTGGAGCAGAAGTAGCTGATCGCCTGGCGGGGTGCGGCCTCGCCGCGCTCCGCCTCGCCCATGGGGCCGGCACCGACCCTGCTACCACGGATGGCGTTCCCTGCACCGGCCATGGCGGTCTCTCCTCATCGGAAGGGGGGCGGGTCGCGTGGGGCGACCCGTCGGACGTGGGGAAGTCGGACGCCGGACGACGGTGTACGGCGGGGGTGGGTGCGGCGCCCGAACGCCGCGCGCGTCAGTAGGCCTTGAGGAGACCCAGTGCGACGACGCAGGCGAACCAGATGACGCCGATGCCGACCGTGAGGCGGTCGAGGTTGCGTTCGGCGACGGACGAACCGCCCAACGAACTGGAGACACCACCGCCGAACATGTCGGAGAGGCCGCCACCGCGGCCCTTGTGCAGGAGCACCAGGAGGATCATCAGCACACTGGCCAGGACCAGGACGATCGTGAAGAGCAGTTCCACAGTCGGGAATCCTATGTCACGCCGGCCGGGTCACAGCGCCGGCATGTCGTAGAACCGGCAGATGCCGCCGAATTCGTCGGCCTGGAGGCTCGCGCCGCCCACCAGACAGCCGTCGACGTCGTCCTTGGCCATGATGCCGGCGACGTTCGCGGCCTTCACCGAACCGCCGTACAGGATGCGCAGTCCGGCGGCGGCGTCGGCGCCGTGGGTCTCGGCGATGCGGGCCCGGATGGCCGAGCAGACCTCCTGCGCGTCGTCGGGCGTGGCGACCTCGCCGGTGCCGATCGCCCAGACGGGCTCGTAGGCCACGACGAGGCCGGCGACCTGCTCGGGGGTGAAGCCCGCGAGGGAGCCGTCGACCTGGGCGAGCGTGTACGCCACGTGCTCCCCGGCCTGGCGCACCTCGAGGCCCTCGCCAACGCAGACGATCGGCGTCATGCCGTCGCCCAGGGCCCGGTGGGCCTTGGCGTTGACGATCGCGTCGGTCTCGGCGTGGTACTCGCGCCGCTCGGAGTGCCCGACGACGACGTAGGAGCACCCGAGCTTGGCCAGCATGCCCGAGGAGATCTCGCCGGTGTAGGCGCCGGACTCGTGCACCGAGACGTCCTGCGCGCCGTACTTCACGGCGAGGCGGTCGCCGTCGACGAGCGTCTGCACCGACCGCAGGTCGGTGAAGGGCGGGATGACGACGACCTCGGCCTTGGCGTAGTCGTGGCGCTTGTCCGAGAGCGTCCAGGCCAGCTTCTGCACCAGGTGCACGGCCTCCTGGTGGTTGAGGTTCATCTTCCAGTTGCCCGCCATGAGCGGCGTGCGTGCGGATGCAGCCATGCGTCAGCCCTCCAGGACCGTGATGCCGGGCAGTTCCTTGCCCTCGAGGTACTCCAGCGACGCACCGCCACCGGTCGAGATGTGGCCGAAGGTCGACTCGTCGAAGCCGAGCGTGCGCACGGCGGCGGCGGAGTCGCCGCCACCGACGACCGAGAGGCCGCCGTGGTCGCGGGTGCGGGTGAGCGCCTCGGCGACCACCCGGGTGCCGTCGGCGAACGCCGGCACCTCGAAGACGCCCATCGGACCGTTCCAGAAGACCGTCTGCGCGTCGGCGAGCGCCGCCGCGAAGTCGGCGGCCGAGGCCGGGCCGATGTCGAGGCCCAGGGAGTCGGCCGGGATCTGCGAGGCCGGCACGACGACCGGCTGCGGCGTGCGCTCGCCGGCCGGGAACTCGGTGTCGACGACGATGTCGCCCGGCAGCAGGATCTGCACGCCGGACTCCTCGGCCCGCTTCAGGTACTCGCGGCAGGTGTCGAGCTGGTCGACCTCGAGCAGGCTCTTGCCGACCTCGTGCCCCTGGGCCGCGAGGAAGGTGAAGACCATGCCGCCGCCGATGAGCAGCTTGTCGGCCTTGCCGAGCAGGTTGTCGATGACGCCCAGCTTGTCGGAGACCTTCGAGCCGCCGAGCACGACGACGTAGGGACGCGCGGGCTCCTCGGTCAGCCGGCGCAGGACGCCGATCTCGGTGGAGACCAGGGCACCCATCGCCGAGGGCAGCAACTGGGCGACGTCGTAGACGCTCGCCTGCTTGCGGTGCACGACACCGAAGCCGTCGGAGACGAAGGCGTCGGCCAGCTCGGCGAGCTGGCGCGCGAAGGCGCCGCGCTCGGCGTCGTCCTTGCTGGTCTCGCCCGGGTTGAATCGGACGTTCTCCAGCAGGGCGACCTCGCCGTCGGCGAGCCCGGCCACGACCTCGTGGGCGGACTCCCCGACGGTGTCGCCGGCGAAGGCGACGGGCGCGCCGAGCACCTCACCGAGACGGGTCGCCACCGGCGCGAGCGAGTACCGCTCCTCCGGTGCGCCCTTCGGACGGCCGAGGTGCGCGACCACCACCACCCGCGCGCCGGCCTCGGCCAGCGCGCGGATGGTGGGGACGCTGGCACGGATGCGGCCGTCGTCGGTGATGGTGCGCTCGGCGTCGAGCGGCACGTTCAGGTCGGAACGGACGAGGACGCGCTTACCGCTGACGTCGCCCAGGCCGGCGTACTCCCCCACGATCAGAGGGTCTCGCCGACGTAGGCGATGAGGTCGACGAGACGGTTGGAGTAACCCCACTCGTTGTCGTACCAGCCCGCGACCTTGACCTGGTTGCCGATCACCTTGGTGAGCGGGGCGTCGAAGATGCAGGACGCCGGGTCGGTGACGATGTCGGAGGAGACGATCGGCGCGGTCGAGTACTTGAGGATCTTGCCGTCGGCGGCCGCCTTGACGGCCTCGTTGACCTCCTCGACCGAGGTCTCGCGCGAGGCCTCGAAGGAGAGGTCGGTGAGCGAGCCGGTCGGGGTGGGCACGCGCAGCGCGTAGCCGTCGAGCTTGCCCTTGAGCTCGGGCAGCACGAGGCCGATGGCCTTCGCGGCACCGGTCGAGGTCGGCACGATGTTGAGCGCGGCGGCGCGGGCGCGGCGCAGGTCGCTGTGGATGTTGTCCTGGAGGTTCTGGTCGGCGGTGTAGGCGTGCACCGTCGTCATCAGGCCCTTGTTGATGCCGATCGCGTCGTTGAGCGCCTTGGCCATCGGGGCCAGGCAGTTGGTGGTGCAGGACGCGTTCGAGATGACCGTGTGCGCGGCCGGGTCGTACTGGGTGTGGTTCACGCCCATGACGACGGTGATGTCCTCGTTGGAGGCGGGCGCGGAGATGATGACCTTCTTCGCACCGGCGTCGACGTGGGCCTTCGCCTTGGTCGCGTCGGTGAAGAAGCCGGTGGACTCGACGACGACGTCGACACCCAGGTCGCCCCAGGCGAGGTTCGCGGGGTCGCGGTCGGCGCTCACCTTGATGGTGCGGCCGCCGACGACGATGGCGTCGTCCGTCGCCTCGACGTCCTCGCCGAGGACGCCCAGGATCGTGTCGTACTTGAGCAGGTGGGCCAGCACCTTGTTGTCGGTGAGGTCGTTGATGCCGACGATCTCGACATCCGCACCGGCGGCCTGGACGGCGCGGAAGAAGTTCCGGCCGATCCGGCCGAAGCCGTTGATACCTACGCGAACGGTCACTGCTGCTCCTCGACGGGGGTTGTATGGCGTGTGGGAACCGATCAAGGACTCGATCGATCCGGCGCCGACCCTACCGGCACCGACACCCCGGCCCGGTGGGATGTCCCGCGGTACGTGCGAGTAACCCTCGTCACGGCGCGCCGCCCGCGCGGCGGCGGTGGCGGGCGCCGCCTGCGGGCGCCGTGCCGCGGGCCAACCCACCAGGGTGCCTATATACCCCCGGGGGTGTCGAGGCCGGTCCGCACCGGGGTGGCGGACGCCGGCGCCGACCCGGCAGCGTGGAGACGGCCGAGCAGCTCGGCGTCCACCCGCCCCCCATGCCGGCGGCGCACCGCGCCGATCCCCCAGCCCGGACAGGAGGCCCGTGCGATGGGCATCATCCCGACCCCGCTCGAACGGAGCACGATCCGCCGACGACGGTCCGGCGCCCTGATCGAACCCGCGCTCGATGCGCGCACCCTCGAGCCGCTGCCCGTCACCTATCCGTGGGGCGTGAAGGACTCGAACTACGACGCCGGACGACACACCGGCGAGGACCACGCCTGCGTCGTCGGCTCCCTCGCGATCTCCCCGGTCTGGGGCGAGGTGGTGCAGGCGAGCGAGGGCGGCGGATCGTGGGGCTGGCCGTACGGAACGATCGTCGTAGTGCGCTCGACCGGCGGTCGCGACCTCGGCTTCTGCCACCTCTCGCGCACGCGGGTCCGAGTCGGCCAGCGGGTCCGGCCGGGAACCGTGGTCGGGGAGACCGGTGCGACCGGGAAGGTCTCGGGCCCACATCTCCACTTCGAGGTCCGACCGGCCGGTGGGCGGTACGAGAGCGACGTCGACCCCATCGTGGTCAAGCGGATCTCCACGACGGAGCCGACGTGACGACGCCGGCCGAGGCGGACCGGAGGCCACCCGAGACCTACCCGGGACTGACCGTGCTCTCGTGGAACATCAAGGTCGGCCGGCCCTTCCCTGCGGTGCGTGATCGACTCCAGGCCTGGCTGGCCGAGCACGGTCCCGACGTCGCGACCCTCAACGAGGTCTACGGACACGCCCGCGACATCGCGACCGCGTTCGGCGAGGAGTGGCGGGTCGTCTACGACACGACGTCCGGCGCACCGGAGGCCCATGACGTCGTCGTGCTGGTGCGTCGCGGCCCCGACCTCGACGTCACCGAGCGCGGGTTCCTGCGCCACGACCTGCCGTGGCGTGGGCCCGAACGGCGGGACCGGCACGGACGGGTGTTCCCCTACGTCGGGCTCGACCACGGCGGTCGCGCCTATCTGCTGATCGCGGTGCACCGGGTGCCGATGCCCCGGGTCAACACCGACAGCTACCGGGAGGAGAGCGCGATGCTCCGGGACTTCGCGACCTCGCGGGCCGGGCGGCGGGAGACCTACGTCGAGCTCGGCGACCGCAACCAGACCCTCACCCAGCCACCCGGGGCGTCAGGCCAGGAGTATGCGGCCGGCATCGGAGCGCGGTACGTCACCGGCGCCGGGGTCGACGCGGCCGTCGTCCGGGACGGGCTGGCCACGCGCCAGCGGCTCGGCCGCGGCGGATCGGACCACGAGGCGATCCTGTGGCGGATCGGCTGAGGCCGACCAGCCCTCCGGTCAGGAGTCCTCGCCGAGCAGCTCGGGGGTCAACGACGCCTCGGTGTCGGGGATGCCGAGCTCCTCGGCCCGCTTGTCGGCCATCGCGAGCAGGCGCCGGATGCGTCCGGCGATGGCGTCCTTGGTGAGCACCGGTTCGTGCAGCTGGCCGAGCTCCTCGAGACTGGCCTGCTTGTGCTCGAGCCGCAGGGTGCCGGCCATCCGCAGGTGATCGGGCACCTCCTCGCCGAGGATCTCCATGGCCCGCTCGACCCGCGCGCCCGCCGCGACGGCGGCCCGCGCCGAACGGCGCAGGTTGGCGTCGTCGAAGTTGGCGAGGCGGTTGGCGGTGGCCCGGACCTCGCGCCGCATGCGGCGCTCCTCCCATGCCATGAGCGATTCGTGGGCGCCGAGCCGGGTCAGCAGCTGGCCGATCGCGTCGCCGTCGCGGATGACGACGCGGTCGACGCCGCGCACCTCCCGCGCCTTCGCCTGGATGCCGAGGCGGCGGGCGACGCCGACGAGGGCCAGTGCGGCCTCGGGGCCGGGGCAGGTGACCTCCAGCGAGGACGAACGCCCCGGCTCGGTGAGGGAGCCGTGCACCAGGAACGCGCCGCGCCAGGCCGCCACGGCGTCGCAGCTGCCGCCCGCCACGACCGCAGGCGGGAGACCGCGCACCGGCCGACCGCGGTTGTCGACGAGCCCGGTCTGGCGGGCGAGGGCCTCGCCGTCGCGCACGACCCGGACGACGTACCGGGTGCCCTTGCGCAGTCCGTTGCCCTGCACCATCACGACGTCGGACTGGTGGCCGTACACCTCGGCGATGTCCTTGCGCAGCCGCCGGGCGGCGGCTCCGGTGTCGAGCTCGGCCTCGAGCACGATGCGGCCGTTGACCAGGTGCAGGCCGTTGGCGAAGCGGAAGATGGTGGCGACCTCGGCCTTGCGACAGCACGGCTTCGTGATCTGCGTGCTGGCCAGCTCCGCCTTCACCTGCGCCGTCATCGCCATAGGCCGATCCTCACACATCCGTCAATCACCCTCGGCACCCCGGGGGTCGGGTGCGGACCCGCCGGCGCCCGCCGCGCGGACACCTCGAGGTGGGGCTCAGCGGACGCCGGCGGTCATGACGCGCTCGAAGACCGCAGCGAGCCGCTCGGGATCGTGACGGGCGGAGCCGTCGGCCATGGCGACGTCGTCGACGACCAGCTGGGCGCCGAAGGCCGAGACCAGGTGCGCGAGCTCCTCGAGGTCGTTGCCGACCCCGGCCCGGTCGGCGACGACGGTGTGGATCTTGAGATCGGGGGCGTGCTCGGACAGCACAGCGAGATGGTCGCCCGGGCTGAAGCCGGGTGTCTCGCCGTCCTGCTGCTCGAGGTTGAGCACCAGGATCACCGAGGCCGCGGTGGTGATCAGCGCATCGCGCATCGCCGGCACGAGCAGATGCGGGATGACGGAGGTGAACCACGAGCCCGGGCCGAGCACCACCCAGTCGGCGTCGGCGATCGCCGCGATCGCCTCGGGGCACGGCGTCGGATCGGCGGGCTCGAGGGCCACCGAGGCGATGACGCCGTCGGTGGTCGCGACCTCCACCTGACCCCGCACGACCGTGACGGCGTCGGGGTCGGCGGCGTCGATGCCGCGGACCTCCGCGCGGATGTCGAGCGGGGTGAGGGCCATCGGCAGCACCCGTCCGACCGCGCCGAGGAGGTCGCCGACGAGGTCGAGGGCGCGCACGTGGTCGCCGAGCTGCTCCCACAACGCCACGATGAGCAGGTTGCCGACGACGTGCCCGTTCATCTCGCCGTCGCCGGCGAACCGGTGCTGCAGGACGCCGGCCCAGGTGTCGCCCCAGTCGTCGTCCTGGCACAGCGCTGCGAGGGCCATCCGCAGGTCGCCCGGCGGGAGCACCCCGAACTCGCCGCGGAGCCGACCGCTCGAACCGCCGTTGTCGGCGACGGTGACGACGGCCGTCAGCTCGTCGAGAACGAGGTCGGCATGCAGCCGACGCAGAGCGCGCAGGGTGGCGGACAGACCGTGACCACCCCCGAGCGCCACCACCGACTGGGCACGCTCGAGGGGACCGGGCTCGACCGGGGCGCTCACTCCCGCCCCAGATCGCGGTGCGTGGCGGTCGCGGCGAACCCGAGCTCCTGAAGCCGACGGGTGATCTCCTCGGTCATCGCGACCGAGCGGTGCTTGCCGCCGGTGCACCCGACGGCGATGCGCATGAAGCGCTTGCCCTCGCGCAGGTAGCCGCCCGCGACACCCGCGAGCACCGGCACGTAGCCGTCGAGGAACTCCGCAGCGCCGTCGCGCGAGAGCACGTAGGAGGAGACCTCCGGGTCGCGACCGGTGCCGGGCCGCAGTTCGGGGATCCAGTGCGGGTTGGGGAGGAACCGCATGTCGGCGACGAAGTCGGCGTCGACCGGGATGCCGTACTTGAACCCGAAGCTGACGACGCGGATGCGCAACCCCGTGCTGTCGGGCGAGCCGAACGCCTCGGCGATGCGATCGGTGAGCTGGTGCACGTTGAGCGAGGAGGTGTCGATGACGAGGTCGGCGTCGCCACGCAGGTCGGCGAGGACCGCGCGCTCGCGGTGGAGCCCGTCGAGCAGGCGCCCGCTCCCTTGGAGCGGGTGCGGCCGCCGAGCGGCCTCCTGACGACGGACCAGGACCTCGTCGGTGGCCTCGAGGAACAGCAGCGTGGCGGTGCGCCCGGTGTCGCCCTGGGCGAGGTTGGCCTGGAGGGAGTCGAAGAAGGAACCGGAGCGCACATCGACGACCACGGCGATCGGCTGGCTGCGACCGCGGCTCTCGTCGACGAGGCGGACGACGTCGCGCAGCAGGCTCGGCGGGAGGTTGTCGACCACGTAGAAGCCGAGGTCCTCCAGCTCCTTCGCCGCGGTCGAGCGGCCGGCGCCGGTCATGCCGGTGACGACGACGAGCGGGCCCGGGTCGCCGATGTGGTCGATGCTCATGACTCCTCGATCTCACCGGTGGCGGTGTTGACGGAGACAGTCTTGCGGGTCGCGGACGCCGTCGCGACGGCGTCCTTGATGGCGAGCGCCGTGCGCTCCCCGATGCCGGGCACCAGGACGAGCTCCTCGACGCTGGCCTCGCGCAGCTTCTTGAGCGACCCGAAGTGTTTGAGCAGGGTCTTGCGGCGGACCTCTCCCAGACCGGGGACGTCGTCGAGGGCGCTCTCGACCATGGTCTTGCTGCGCCGGGAGCGATGGTGGCCGATGGCGAAGCGGTGGGCCTCGTCGCGGATGCGCTGGAGCAGGTAGAGCCCCTCGGAGGTGCGCGGGAGGATCACGGGGTCCTCCTCCCCCGGCACCCAGACCTCCTCGAGTCGCTTGGCCAGGCCGCAGACCGGGACGTCGTCGATGCCGAGCTCGTCGAGCGCCCGCTGCGCGGCGGCCACCTGGGGCGGACCGCCGTCGACGACCACGAGCCCGGGCACGTAGGCGAACTTGCGGGGCCGACCGGTCTCGGGATCGACCAGCATCGGGCCCGACTCGCCCTCGACCGTCGCCGACCGGGCCTGCTCGTCGAGCAGGCGGCGGAACCGCCGGGTGATCACCTCGTGCATCGAGGCGACGTCGTTCTGGCCGTCGACGCCCTTGATGACGAAGCGGCGGTACTCGCTCTTGCGGGCCAGGCCGTCCTCGAAGACGACCATCGAGGCCACCACCTCGGTGCCCTGGAGGTTGGAGATGTCGTAGCACTCGATGCGCAGCGGCGCCTCGTCGAGCTCGAGGGCCTCCTGGATCTCCTCCAGGGCCTTGCTGCGGGTGGTCAGGTCGCTGGCGCGCTTGGTCTTGTGCAGGGCCAGCGCCTGCTGGGCGTTCTGGGCGACGGTCTCCTGGAGCGTGCGCTTGTCGCCGCGCTGCGGGACCCGGATCGAGACCTTGGCGCCACGCAGGTCGCTCAGCAGGGCCTCGAGGGTCTCGGCATCGGGCGGCAGGGCCGGCACCAGGACCTCGCGCGGGATGCTGTCGGACTCGCTGGCGTAGAGCTGGAGCAGGAAGTGCTCGACGAGCTCGGCGGTCTCGCCCTCCTCGACGCGGTCGGCCACCCACCCACGCTGACCGCGGATGCGACCGCCGCGGACGTAGAAGACCTGGACGGCGACCTCGAGGGGGTCTTCGGCCAACGCGATGACGTCGGCGTCGGCGCCGTCGCCGAGGACGACCGCCTGCTTCTCCAGCGCCCGGTGCATCGCGCCGAGGTCGTCGCGCAACCGCGCGGCACGCTCGAACTCCAAGGCGTCGGAGGCGGCGAGCATCTCCTGCTCGATGCGCCTGAGGAACGCCTGGGTGCGACCGCCCATGAAATCGCAGAAGTCGTCGACGATCGCGCGGTGCTCCTCCGCGCTGACCCGACCCACGCAGGGGGCCGAGCACTTGTCGATGTAGCCGAGCAGACACGGACGACCGACCTGGGACGACCGCTTGAACACCCCGCTGCTGCACGAGCGCATCGGGAAGACACGCAGGAGGATGTCGACGGTCTCGCGGATCGCCCACGCGTGGCTGTAGGGGCCGAAGTACCGGGTGCCCTTGCGCTTGGCACCGCGGCCGACCATCACCCGCGGGTACTCCTCCCCGACGGTGACCGCCAGCCACGGGTAGGACTTGTCGTCGCGGTACTTGACGTTGAAGCGCGGGTCGAACTCCTTGATCCAGGAGTACTCGAGCTGGAGCGCCTCGACCTCGGTGTTGACGACGGTCCACTCCACGCTCGCCGCGGTGTGGACCATCGTCGCCGTGCGGGGATGGAGGTTCGCGACGTCCTGGAAGTAGGACGACAGCCGTGCGCGCAGGCTCTTGGCCTTGCCCACGTAGATGACCCGACCGCGTCCGTCACGGAACCGGTACACCCCGGGATTCGTGGGGATCGACCCCGGTTCGGGGCGGTACGGGACGGACACGGCTTCACCTTACGTAGCGGCACCGACAGTCCCACTTTCCGGCCCAGTGCCGGCCCGGGGGCGGCCCGGTGGCGGACCGGGGCGTCAGCCGAGGGTGATCTCGCCCCCGGCGACCGTGACGGTCTGCTCGGCGAGCGGGCTGCTCGCCGGGCCCTGGAGGACCGAGCCGTCGGTGATGGAGAACTGCGAGCCGTGGCAGGGGCAGATGATCTTGCCGTCGCTCACCGACCCGACCTGGCAGCCGGTGTGGGTGCAGGTGGCGGAGAAGGCCTTGAACTCGCCCTCGGTCGGCTGGGTGACCACGACACCGGCGTCGGCGATGATCTCGCCGCCCCCGACCGGGATGTCGCTGGTCGCGATGGCGGAGCCGGACCCGCCCGTGCCGCTGTCGCCCGCGCCGGAACCGGCGTCGGCGCCGGCGTCGGAGCCGGAGTCGTCGGACCCGCAGGCGGCGAGGAGCGGCAGGGCCACGCCGAGGCCGGCAGCCCCGGTCAGGGTGCGGCGCCGGGTGAGCGCAGCAGGGACGGCGGGGCGGTGCTGATCGGACATGTCGGACCTCTCGTCGGGTGGGACGGCGGATGAGGCGGTAGTTGAAAGCGAGAGAGTACCCGGCGTCCGGATCGGCCTCACAGGGTCGAGGATCCGCGGTTCTCCGACCCTGGCGCCGCCGCGCTAGGACCGGGTGCCACCCTTCGTCGTCGCCTTCTTCGCCGTCGCCTTCTTCGCCGTCGTGGCCGACGCGGTCTTCTTCGCCGGTGCCGTCGTCGCGCCACCGGAGGCTGCGCCCGAGCGGGCGGCGGCACGGGCGTTGGCCTGCTGGGTGGCCGCCTGGCGCCGGGTGGCCCGAGCAGGCGCCGGCGCCTCGTCGGCCGGCCGCAGGCGGGTGGGCTGCCGAGCCTCGCGGCCGGCGAGCAGCGGCGCGAGGAAGCGACCGGTGTGGCTCTCGGGCACCTCCGCGACCTGCTCGGGCGTGCCCTCGGCGACCACGGTGCCGCCGCGCGAGCCGCCCTCGGGCCCCATGTCGACGATCCAGTCGGCGGTCTTGATGACGTCGAGGTTGTGCTCGATCACCAGCACGGTGTTGCCCTGGTCGACCAGGCGGCCGAGCACGAGCAGCAGCTTGCGGATGTCCTCGAAGTGCAGGCCGGTGGTCGGCTCGTCGAGGACGTAGACCGTGCGCCCCGTAGACCGCTTCTGGAGCTCGGCGGCCAGCTTGACCCGCTGCGCCTCGCCACCGGAGAGGGTGGTGGCGGGCTGCCCCAGCCGGACGTAGCCCAGGCCGACCTCGACGAGGGTCTTCAGGTGCCGGGCGATCGCCGGGACGGCGGCGAAGAACTCCACGGCCTCCTCGATCGGCATGTCGAGGACCTCGGCGATGGTCCGGCCCTTGTAGTGCACCTCGAGGGTCTCGCGGTTGTAGCGGGCCCCGTGGCAGACCTCGCAGGGCACGTAGACGTCGGGGAGGAAGTTCATCTCGATCTTCAACGTGCCGTCGCCGGCGCAGGCCTCGCAGCGTCCGCCCTTGACGTTGAAGGAGAAGCGCCCCTGCTGGTAGCCCCGCATCTTCGCCTCGGGGGTGGCGGCGAAGAGCTTGCGGACGTGGTCGAAGACGCCGGTGTAGGTGGCGGGGTTGGAGCGCGGCGTGCGGCCGATCGGCGACTGGTCGACGTGGATGACCTTGTCGACGTGCTCGAGACCGGTGATCGCACGGTGCCGCCCCGGGATCGCGCGGGCGTTGTAGATCTGCTTGGCCAGCGAGGTGTAGAGGATGTCGTTGACGAGGGTGGACTTGCCGGATCCGGACACGCCGGTGACGGCCACGAACACCCCGAGCGGGAAGGCGACGTCGACGTCGCGCAGGTTGTGCTCGCGGGCGCCGAGGACCTTGAGCTCGCGCCCCTTGGTACGCGGACGGCGGACCTCGGGCACCGGGATCTCGCGCCGGCCCGAGAGGTACTGACCGGTGAGGCTGTCGGGGTGCTCGTAGAGCTCCTTGACCGGACCGGAGTGCACGACCCGACCGCCGTGCTCGCCGGCGCCGGGGCCGATGTCGACGACCCAGTCGGCGACGCGGATGGTGTCTTCGTCGTGCTCGACGACGATGAGGGTGTTGCCGAGCTCCTTGAGCCGGACGAGGGTCTCGATGAGGCGCTGGTTGTCGCGCTGGTGCAGCCCGATGGAGGGCTCGTCGAGGACGTAGAGCACCCCGACGAGGCCGGCACCGATCTGGGTGGCGAGCCGGATGCGCTGCGCCTCGCCGCCCGAGAGCGAGCCGGAGGGCCGGTCGAGGGAGAGGTAGTCGAGGCCGACGTCGAGGAGGAAGCGGAGCCGCTCCTGGATCTCCTTGAGCACCCGCTCGGCGATCTGGCGCTCACGGGCGCTGAGCTCGAGGGCCTCGAGGTAGGCCGACGCCTCGCTGATCGGCAGGGCGCACACCTCGGCGATGTTGAGCCCGCCAGCGGCCCGCTCGCCGAGGGTGACCGCCATCGACACCGGCTTGAGCCGCGACCCGCGGCAGGTGGGGCACGGCACCTCGCGCATGAAGCCCTCGAAGCGCTCGCGACTGGTGTCGGACTCGGCCTCGCGGTGGCGCCGCTCGACGTAGGAGCGCACCCCTTCGAAGTCGGCGTAGTAGGCCCGCTCGCGGCCGTAGCGGTTGCGGGTGACGACGTGGACCTTCGAGCCGTGGCCGTCGAGGATCGAGCGCTGCGCCCGGGCGGGGAGGTCCTCCCACGGGGTGTTGAGGTCGAAGCCGAGCTCCTCGCCCAACGCCGCGAGCAGACGCAGGAAGTAGTCGGCGATGTGGGCGTGGCTCCATGGTGAGATGGCACCCTCGCCGAGGGTGGCCGACGGGTTGGGGACGACGAGCTCGGGGTCGACCTCCATGCGGGTGCCCAGGCCGCTGCAGGCCGGGCAGGCCCCGAACGGCGAGTTGAAGGAGAAGGAACGCGGCTCGAGCTCGTCGGTGTCGATGGCGTGGTCGTTGGGGCAGGCCATCTTCTCGCTGAACTTCAGCTCGCGGCCGGGGTCGGCGGCGTCGAGGTCGACGAAGTCGATGACGATGAGTCCGCCGGCCAGGCCCAGGGCCGTCTCGACGGAGTCGGTGAGGCGCCGCTTGGCCGACTCCTTGACCGCGAGCCGGTCGACGACGACCTCGATCGTGTGCTTCTTCTGCTTGTCGAGGGTGGGCGGCGCGTCGAGCGGGTGGATCTCGCCGTCGACCCGCGCTCGGGAGAATCCCTGGGCCTGCAACTGCCGGAAGAGGTCGACGTACTCGCCCTTGCGACCGCGGATCACCGGTGCGAGCACCTGGAAGCGCCGCCCCTCCTCCAGGGCGAGGAGCCGGTCGACGATCTGCTGCGGCGTCTGGCGCTCGATCGGGGCACCGCAGGTCGGGCAGTGGGCACGGCCGGCGCGGGCGTAGAGCAGGCGGAGGTAGTCGTAGACCTCGGTGATCGTGCCGACGGTCGAGCGCGGGTTGCGGGAGGTCGACTTCTGGTCGATCGAGACCGCCGGCGAGAGGCCCTCGATGAAGTCGACGTCGGGCTTGTCCATCTGGCCGAGGAACTGTCGGGCGTAGGCCGAGAGCGACTCGACGTAGCGGCGCTGCCCCTCGGCGAAGATGGTGTCGAAGGCCAGGGAGGACTTGCCCGACCCGGAGAGCCCGGTGAAGACGATGAGGGAGTCGCGGGGCAGATCGAGCGAGACGTCGCGGAGGTTGTGCTCACGCGCGCCACGGATGATCAGCTGGTCTGCCACAGGGTCGTCCTCGCGTCGTCGATTCGGTTTCGAACAGGTGTTCGCCATCCTAGGGGGCATGCCGTGCCACCGTGCCACGGGCCGCCGACAATCACGTTACGGTGACCACGAAGGCGCGGCATCGGCCTCCACACCCGGGCCGTCGGCCACGGCCACGGCCCTGTCCGTCGGCGTTCGCCGGCGTCCGCCAGCGTCCGGGCAACGCCGTCCGCCCGCGCCGGATTCCCGCGGCACCTCTTCGATCGGAGCATCGTGAGCGACTTCCCTGCGACCTACACCGGCGACGTCTCCCCCGGCGGCGCCCCCGCCGTCCGCGAGCTGACCGGTCTGACGATCGCCAAGCTCGCGGTCGACGAGAAGATGGCGAACAACTGCTACCTGCTGCGCTGCACGCGCACGGGAGAGCAGGCGCTCATCGACGCCGCCGACGACGCCGCCACCCTCCTCGACCTCATCGGGCACGCCGGGGTGGCGACGGTGGTGACCACCCACCAGCACTGGGACCACCACCGGGCCCTCGCCGCCGTCGTGGCCGCCACCGGCGCCCGCGTGGTGGCCGGCGCTCCGGACGCGGCCGCGATCACCGAGCAGACCGGGGTGCCGGTCGACCGCACGGTAGGCGACGGCGACGTCGTCCGTGTCGGCGAGGCGGAGCTGGAGGTGATCGCGATCGCCGGCCACACCCCCGGCTCCGTCGCGCTCGTCTTCCGCGATCCCGCCGGGCACCCGCACCTGTTCACCGGCGACACGCTCTTCCCGGGCGGCGTCGGGGCCACCTTCGGGGACGCCGCGGCCTTCGCCCAGCTCATCGACGAGGTGGAGACGAAGATCTTCGGCACCCTGCCCGATGACACGTGGTTCTACCCGGGCCACGGCGGCGACTCGACCCTGGGCGCCGAGCGGCCGCACCTGGCGGAGTGGCGCGCCCGGGGCTGGTGACCCAGGTCTCCTCGCGGCGGGACACATGGCCCCCGGGCCCGGGGCATCGGGCCCCCCGAACGGCGTTCTTCCCGGGTCTCGCGACCCGGGTTCTCAGGACACACCAGTTTCCTTGCTCCGAGGCGTAACCCGGATGCCACAAACCGGGTTCTGGTGAGCGGTACCACCGCTGGACCCCATCTCTAGGAGCGAGCCATGTTCCGCAGAAATCGCCGCGCGCCCGGTCGCCATACCGAGGCCTACCTCTCGCGCCGCGCCACCCGTACCGCCCGTGACGCCGCCGTCGATGCCACCGACGGCCCGAGCGTCCCGGTCGCCGAGGCCGAGGTCTCGGTCGAGCCCGAGATGTCGGTCGAGGCCGACGCCGCGGTCGACGCGACCGTCGAGGCTGCCGTCGAGCAGCACACCGAGCACGAGGCCGAGCACGAGGCCGAGCACGAGGAGTCGGAGCACGAGTCCGGGACCGTGCTCTGCGGCCGGTGCGAGACCCTCCTGGCGGGCGACGAGCTCAACGCCAAGCGGGCCCAGCGGGCCGCCGGCGCCGCCTGAGGCGGCCGCCGGACACACCGAACGTCGCGCTTCCGAGGGCGCAGCGCACGCTCTCGGACCGCTGACGCAGCCGTCGGCTCGGAGCCACGGTCGCCTCGAGCGACGGGGCCGGCGGCTGCGGGAGACCGGGACCTGCTCGGGGGAGGAGGACCCGGTCTCCCGGAAAGACCGATCCGCGAGGACGGACGTTCAGGCCGCCCCTGGCCACGTACCGGGCTCGTGGATGATCGGCAGGTCGGCGATCGGGGGATCGTCGACCTGCCGCGGTCGAGACACCGCGGGGGCCGACTGAGCGGAGCGGGTCGCCTGGGTCGGCTGAGCCGCACCCGCGCGGCCCGTCATCGTGAGCCCGTTGAGCGCCGCGAAGACCCGCAGCTCGTCGAGATCGGGCAGGGTGCCCGCCGCGAGGTGCTCCACCAGGTGCTGGTGGGTGAGGTCGGCGGCGAGGACGACCGCGAGGGTGTGGACGTCGAAGCGTCGGGTCCACATCCACATCGTGAAGGGCGTGATCTCGCGATCGCGGGCCTTGTCGAGGAGCATGCGGATCTCGTCGTCCGGGAACTCCAGGGCCCGGAACAGCCGGTCGAGATCGGCGCTGTTGAC
Organism: Nocardioides fonticola; assembly: GCF_039536805.1. Lineage (NCBI taxonomy): Bacteria > Bacillati > Actinomycetota > Actinomycetes > Propionibacteriales > Nocardioidaceae > Nocardioides > Nocardioides fonticola. The sequence goes on from NZ_BAAAZH010000032.1 coordinate 25,784, forward strand.
GCGCTCGGGGAACCGTTCGAGCAGACGCAGCCGTCGGTCGTCGTCCCGGCGGCGGTCACGCGTGCGCCGCGGAGCAGCGACGCCGACGAGGACTCCGGCGGTGACGGCGAGAACCGCGATGAGGACGACCGTGTCCACGACCCCTCCTTCCGTGGCGTCCGGCGAGGAGTCCGGCTGGCGCCGGCGGGGGGTCCTCCCCGGACGTGGGGTGTGACCTCCCAGTCTCGGCATCGGACGCCGCACACGACACCCACGACCGGACGCGGGCGGGGCTGCCGAGGTGATCAGGGGCGATGGTCAGAACGGACCATGACCGGTCGACCGGACGGAGGATCCCGGGTCGGCCGCAGAGCCGCAGACGGCGGCGCTCAGGCCGTTGGCGGCCGCGAAGACCGCCAGCGCCTCGGCGTCGGGGGTGCGGTCGCGCATCAGGTGCGCGGCCAGCTCGCCCATCGAGGTCTCGGCGACCACGGCGATGGCGGTCACCCGTGCGCCGAAGCGCTCGATGAGCGACCAGAGCATGAGGGGGCTGAGCATGCGTCGCTCGGCGTGCAGCATCACGAGGGCCACGTCGAAGGGGCCGATCCCGGCGGCTGCCAGAGCGGACTCGACGTCGCCCGGACCGACCTCGGCCGGATCGCGCCGGATGTGCTCGAGGCGACGGCGGGCCGCCGCCTGCTCCCGGCGACGCCGAGCCGCCGGCGCGGCCGGTCGCGTGACCAGGCAGCACAGCGCGCAGATGAACACCACGACGGCGAGGACCATGTCGCCACTCCCTCCTGCATGCCGCCCTCCCGAGCGGCTCTCCCACCGCATCAACGCGCTGGGGGCGCGTCGGCTACGGCTGCGGCGGATGGGGCGCTCCGATGGTCTGGACCGGCCGGGGCAGCAAGCGGATCAGTGGTACGTGACGCGGACCGTCGGGGTGGCGGGCACCGCCTGGCAGGCCAGCCGGATGCCGTCGGCGAGATCGTCGTCCTCGAGGACGTCGTTGTGGCGCATGACGACCTCGCCCTCGAGCAGCCGGACCGCACAGGCCGAGCACTCCCCCTCGCGGCAGGAGTAGGGGGCCTTCACGCCACGCGACTCCAGGTGCTCGAGCAGGGTCGTCTGCGGGTCCCAGTCGTCGGAGGTGTGGACGACGCCGTCGAGCTCGGCCTCGAGTCGCGCCGGACCCGCCAGCCCGGACGCCGGGACGTCGACGGCGTCCGCCTCCTGCGCCGACGGTGCCGCCTCGGCCAGGACGGCGTCGCCGAAGGGGTTGCCGCCGAGGGAGACGAACTTCTCTTGGTGGCGCCGCTCGCGCGGGAACTCCAGCTCCTTCAGCGTGGCCATGACCAGCTTCATGAAGGGCGCCGGGCCGCAGCAGAAGGCGTCCCAGCTGAGCCGCTCGGCGGCGAACGCCCGCAGCTGCTCGGCGCTCGGCAGGCCCTGCACAGACTCCAGCCAGTGGATGACCTGGAGGCGGTCGGGGTGCTCGGCCGCCAGCCGGGTCAGCTCGGGCGCGAAGATCACCGACCGCTCGTCGCGGTTGGCGTAGAAGAGCACGATGCGCCCCGATCCCTCGGCGAGCGCGGTGCGGATGATCGACATCATCGGGGTGATGCCGCTGCCGCCCGCGAAGAGGAGCAGGTCGGCGTCGAGCGAGGCCGGGCTGAAGATGCCGCTGGGAGGCAGCACGCGCAGGGTGTCGCCGGGGCGCAGCGTGTCGCAGATCCAGTTCGAGGCGTAGCCGTCGACCGTGCGCTTGACGGTGACGGTGAGCGGGCCGCCGTCGTGGGGGCTGGAGGAGAGCGAGTAGCAGCGGGCCGCCAGACCGGTGAGGTCGCTGGGCACGGCGAGGGTCAGGAACTGGCCGGGCTTGTAGCGGAACGCCTCCTCGGCTCCCGCCGGGATGGCGAAGGAGACCGACCGGGCGTCGGGGGTCTCCTCGACGACGTCGACGACGGTGAGGACGAAGGACTCGATGTCCACGGGTGCGCGCTACCTCGCTGGCTGGGTGGTCGGGGCGGTCGGGGTGCTCTGGGTGCTCGGGGCGTGAGGAGGGAGGGCGGCGCTGCGGCTCAGTAGCCGTCCTCGGCGCCGATCGGCACCGCGCCGTCCCGGACGGCGGCCTCGATGCTCGCCGCCATCCGCTCACAAGCGTGATGGAAGGAGCGGTCGCGCTCCCCCGGCGTCCGACGGGCGAACACGGGACACGCCGCCACGGCCTCGGCGCTCCACTGCACCGACGTGTGGTGCTCGCTGTTCTTCTTCACGCCCACGCGGGCCAGGCAGTCGAGGCACGCGACCTCGGTGAGCCGGGCGCTCGTGTAGAGCCGCTGGTCCTCGAGCGTCTCGGCGGACGCGGGGACGAAGGAGGCCATCAGGCGCCCGTGGACGCCGTCTCGGCCTCGGCAGCGGCGGCCTCGGCGGCGGCGCGCTTCTGGAGGTTCTCGGCGACCTCGGCCTGCCAGTACTCGTTGGCCTTGGTGGTGTCGACCTCGAACTCGAAGCGGGCCGTCATCTCGGGGTCGATGTCGGCGCGGTCGACGTAGAACTGCTCGTACCAGCGGCGCAGCTGGTAGACGGGACCGTCCTCCTCGCACAGCAGCGGGTTCTGCACCGGCACCTTGTTCTTCCAGATGTGGACGTCCTGGAGGAAGCCGCTGCCGAACATCTCGGCGTACTTGCCGGCGATGAAGTTCGAGGTGGCGTCGTCCATGCCCTCGGGCTTGCGGACGGTGATGCCGTACTGGAGCAGGAAGGAGTTCGGGCCGGTGGGGATGTGGCAGTTGATGAGGATGACCTCGGTGTTGAAGCCCTTGTAGTCGGTGTCGAGCCAGTTGATCATGTACGCGGGCCCGTAGTAAGTGGCCTCGGACTTCAAGAAGAGGTCGGAGCTGGAGTAGCCGTCGGTCTTGTCGGGGCGGCCCTTGGACTCCATGAACTGGGTCGCGGTGTGGCCCTCGAAGACGTTGCGGAAGCTCGTCGGGAACGCGAAGTGCACGTAGTAGAAGTGCGCCATGTCGACGACGTTGTCGACGAGCTCACGGCAGTGCGAGCCGATGATGTGCTCGCGGTTCCAGATCCAGTCGGTGTAGAGGCCCTCGTCGAGGCCGGCGAGCTGCGGCGGCAGGATGTCGCGGTCGGCCGGCGCCCCCTCGGGGTCGTGCCAGATGAGCAGCTGGTCGTTGACGATCGCGGTCTCGTAGCGCTGGGTGCGGGCCCGCAGCGGCACACGGCGGGCGTACGGGATGGCCTTGCACCTGCCGTCGCCGCCCCAGCGCCAGTCGTGGAACGGGCAGGCGATCTCGTCGCCCTTGACCTCGCCCTGCGTGAGGTCGCCGCCCATGTGGCGGCAGTAGCCGTCGAGCACCTGGAGCTCGCCGTGGGAGTCGGCCCACACGACGAGCTTGCCGCCGAAGGCCTCGACGGCGTGCGGTGCGCCGTCGGCGAACTCGGAGGCCAGGCCGAGGCAGTGCCAGCCGCGCGCGAAACGCTGCGGGGCCGAGCCCTGGTCGAGCAGGCGGGTGGCGGTGTCGCTCATCGGTGTCCTCCGTAGCTGTGGACCAAAACGAGAACAGGTTATAGTTTTTGCGCGTGTGGTGCCAGCCACACCCAGGATTCCACCGTCGTGTCCCCGATGCGACGGCGTCCGCCGCCCTGACCCCCTGTGCCGATCGGAGCGCCCCATGCATCTCGCCCTCGAACCCGAGCAGATCAAGCTGCGGGAGGAACTGCGCGAGTACTTCGACGCCCTCGTCACCCCCGAGGTGCGCGCCGGGCTCTCCGCGGCCACCGGCGAGTTCGGCGACGCCGGCATCTACAAGCAGGTGATCCGCCAGCTCGGGACCGACGGCTGGCTGGGCATCGGCTGGCCGAAGGAGTACGGCGGCCAGGCCCGCTCGATGGTCGACCAGCTGATCTTCACCGACGCGGCCGCCGTGGCCGGTGTGCCGGTGCCCTACCTGACGCTCAACACCGTCGGGCCGACGATCATGCACTACGGCACCCAGGAGCAGAAGGACTACTTCCTGCCCCGCATCCTGGCCGGCGACCTGCACTTCTCCATCGGCTACTCCGAGCCCGGCTCGGGCACCGACCTCGCCTCACTGAAGACCCGCGCGGTGCGCGAGGGCGACGAGTGGGTGATCAACGGCCAGAAGATGTGGACCTCCCTCATCCAGTACGCCGACTGGATCTGGCTGGCGTGCCGCACCGACGCCGACCTGCCGCGCCACAAGGGCCTCTCGATGATCCTCGTGCCCGCCGACGCCGACGGCTTCAGCTACACCCCGGTGCACACGGTGGCCGGCGTCCACACCAGCGCGACCTACTACGAGAACGTCCGCGTGCCGGTCTCGAACCTCGTCGGGGAGCTCAACGGCGGCTGGTCGCTCATCACCGACCAGCTCAACAAGGAGCGCGTCGCGCTCACCTCGGCGGCGCCCCTCACGCAGTCGATCAAGCTCGTGCGCGAATGGGCCCAGCAGACCAAGAACCCCGACGGTCAGCGGGTCATCGACGCCGAGTGGGTGCAGATCGCGCTCGGTCGCGCGCACGCGCGGGTCGAGATGCTCACCCAGCTCAACTGGAAGCTCACCTCCGACGCCGACCTCGGCGTCCCGCTCTCGCCGGCGGAGGCCTCGGCCACCAAGATCTACGGATCAGAGCTGGCGATCGAGGTGTACCGCTCGCTCATGGAGATCGTCGGCCCCAACGCCGGCATCACCGGCGACTCCGAGGGCGCCGTCCTCGCGGGCCGTCTCGAGCGCTTCTACCGCTCCTCCCTGGTGATGACCTTCGGCGCCGGCACCAACGAGATCCAGCGCGACATCATCGGCTACGTCGGGCTGGGCCTCCCCGCCGCGAAGCGCTGACCACCGCCACCGACCCGACTCCAGGACGGACCCCATGGACTTCACCTTCACCGCCGAGCAGGACGACGCCGCGAAGCTCGCCGCGCAGATCATCGGCGACCACACCTCGCCGGCCCGCATGACCGAGGTCGAGAACGCGGGCGACCGCTTCGACCGCGACCTGTGGCGTGCCCTGGCCGACGCGGGCCTGCTCTCGCTCCAGCTCCCCGAGGAGCACGGCGGCGCCGGACTCGGGCTCATCGAGCTGTGCCGCGTGCTGGTCGAGGCCGGACGCCGGGTCGCGCCAGTGCCGTTGGCCGTGCACGGCGCGACCAGCGCCCTGCTCGCCGAGGCCGGTTCGCCCGAGCAGCAGGCCGCCTGGCTGCCCCGTGCGGCGTCCGGTGAGAGCGTGCTGACCGCCGCCGTCGCCGAGGAGCGCAGCCAGCTGCCGACCCGTCCGGCCACCGAGGCCCGGCGCAGCGGCGACGCGTGGACCCTGCACGGCACGAAGGCGATCGTCCGCGCCGGCACGGTCGCCTCCGCCTACCTCGTCACCGCGACCGCGGCCGGCGAGGGCACCGGGGTGTTCCTCGTCGAGTCCGGCGCGGCCGGCCTGGGCGTCGTCCCCCAGCGCACGAGCGACCGCGACGCCGTCGCCCGGCTCGACCTCGACGGCGTCCCGGCGACGCTGGTCGGCACCCTCGACGGCTCCACGGCGTCCCGGCTGGGACAGCTGCTGACGGTGGCGACCGCCGCGGAGCTGCTCGGCGTCACCGAGGGCGCCCTGAAGCTGACCTCGGCCTACGCCCGCACCCGCGAGCAGTTCGAACGACCGATCGGCACCTTCCAGGCCGTCTCCCAGCGCCTCGCCGACGGCTACATCGACGTGCTCGGCCAGCGACTCGTGCTCTGGAGCGCGGTCTGGCGGCTCGTCGAGGGCCTGCCCGCCGAGGTCGAGGTGGCCAGCGCGAAGCTGTGGGCCGCCGACGCCGCGCACCGGCTGGCCCACACCACCGTGCACATCCACGGCGGCGTCGGCATCGACCTCGACGGCGAGGCGCACCGCTACTTCACCGCCGCGAAGCGCTTCGAGTTCGCCTTCGGCAGCGCCACCGAGCAGGCGCTGGCGATCGGCCGCGTGCTGGCCGCCGAGCCGGTGTGACCGCTCCCCCGCCGACGGTCCGCGAGCAACTGCTCGCGCGACGCGACGACGCCGGCAACGGCCTGCTCGGGGACGGCGTCCGGCTGACGTGGGCCGAGACGGTGGCGACGGCGGCGCGTTGGTCCTCGGCGTTGCGCGCTCTGCTGGCCGAGCTCGCTCCCGGGCGGCCGCCGCACGTCGGCGTCCTGCTGGAGAACCGGCCGGAGTACCTGCACCTCCTCGCCGCCGCCGGGCTCGGCGGTGTGGTGGCGGTCGGCCTCAACCCGACGCGGCGGGGCGCGGCGCTGGCCGGCGACTGCGCCCGCGCCGATGTGGCGCTCGTGCTCACCGACGCCGCGCACGCCCACCTGCTGCCCGATGGCGCCCTGCCGGAGGGCGCGGTCGTCGACATCGACGGCGAGGAGTGGGCGGCGCTCGTGGCGGCCGCCTCACCGGAGCCGGCCGACCTCGCGGTGGGCCCCGACGACCTGATGATGCTGATCTTCACCTCGGGCACCTCCGGCGACCCCAAGGCCGTGCGCATCACCCAGGCGAAGGTGGCCGCGCCGGGCGTGCTGCTCGGCGAGCGCTTCGGGCTCGGGTCGGACGACGTCGCCTACGTCTCGATGCCGCTCTTCCACTCCAACGCCGTCATGGCGGGCTGGGCGCCCGCCCTCGCGCAGGGCGCCGGCGTGGCGGTCGCGCGGTTCAGCGCGTCGGGCTTCCTCCCCGACGTGCGACGCTTCGGCGCCACCTACGCCAACTACGTCGGCAAGCCGCTGAGCTACGTGCTGACCACCCCGCCGCACCCGGACGACGCCGACAACCCGCTGCGGATCGTCTTCGGCAACGAGGCCGACGAGCGCTCGATCGCGGCCTTCGGCGAGCGCTTCGGCTGCACGGTGGTCGACTCCTACTCCTCGACCGAGAACGCCGTCATCGTGCGCCGCGAGCCCGGGATGCCGGCGGGCGCCCTGGGGCGCCCGGCCCCCGGCGTCCGAGTGCTGGATCCGGAGACCCTGGCCGAGACGCCGGACGCCGTCTTCGACGACCACGGGCGGCTGCTCAACGCCGAGGAGGCCACGGGCGAGCTCGTGAACACGGAAGGCGCCGGTGCGTTCGCGGGCTACTACAACGACCCGGACGCCGAGGCCGACCGCATGCGGCACGGCATGTACTGGTCGGGCGACCTTGCCTACCGCGACGCCGAGGGCTGGATCTACTTCGCCGGGCGCACCGCCGACTGGCTGCGCGTCGACGGCGAGAACCTCGCTGCCGCGCCGATCGAGCGGGTGCTGCTGCGGCATCCGGCGATCACCTCGGCCGCGGTCTACGCGGTGCCCGACCCCGGCGACGCCGCTTCGGGCGCGCCTGGGATCGGCGACCAGGTGATGGCCGCGATCGTCGCGCCCGACCTGTCGCCCGCCGCGTTCGCCGGGTTCCTCGACGACCAGGACGACCTCTCGCCCAAGGCCCGGCCCCGCTGGGTGCGGGTGCACCGGGCGGTGGACGAGCTGCCCCGCACGGCCACGACCAAGATCATCAAGCGCGACCTCGCGGCGGCCGGCGTGGCCGGCGCGACGGCGTCCGGTGGGGTGCTGTGGGAGCGGGAGCCGCGCGGGACGGCGTACCGGGTGCGGCCGTGAGACCCGGCTGACCGGGAAACCTGCAGCCTTGACCTGCTGTGACCCACACCATATTTTGACGAGCGTCAATTCCGACTCCCCGAGAGGCGCCCCATGGCCGAGACGATCCAGCAGTGGCTCCGCGAACGCAGTGCGGACGACGGGGTGGCGATCCGCCACGGGGAGCGCAGCTGGACCTGGCCCGAGCACCTCGCCGAGGCCGAGGCGGAGGCCGCAGCGCTCCTGTCGCTCGCCGCGCCCGAGCGGCGGCTCCACGTCGGCACCCTGCTGGGCAACACCCCGCCGATGCTGCGCAGCATGGCCGCGGCCGCGCTCGGCGGCTACGTGCTCGCCGGCATCAACACCACGCGACGCGGCGCCGGTCTGGTCGCCGACGTCCGGCGCTCGGAGTGCCAGGTGCTGCTCACCGACGCCGAGCACCTGCCGCTGCTCCAGGGCCTCGACCTCGACGGCGTCCGCGTGGTCGAGGTCGACTCCCCCGCCTACGACGCGATGCTGGCCGCCGCCACCGTCACCCCGACCGACTTCCGCACGGTCGAGGCGATGGACACCTTCATGATGATCTTCACCTCCGGCACCTCCGGCGACCCCAAGGCCGTGCAGGTGAGCCACCTGACGGTGCTGTTCTCGGGCGTGCACCTGGTGCAGCGCTACGCGATCACCCCCGACGACGTCTGCTACCTCTCGATGCCGCTGTTCCACTCCAACGCCGTCGTCGCCGGGTGGGCCGTGGCGGTCGGCAGCGGCGCCACGATGGTGCCGGCGCGCTTCTCGGCGTCCCGGTTCCTCGCCGACGTGCGCCGCTACGGCGTCACCTACATGAACTACGTCGGCAAGCCCCTGGCCTACGTGCTGGCCACCCCGGAGCAGCTCGACGACGCCGACAACACGCTGCGGGTGGCGTTCGGCAACGAGGCCGGCGACCAGGACATCGACGAGTTCTCCCGACGCTTCGGCTGCGAGGTGTGGGACGGCTTCGGCTCCACCGAGCTGGCCATCATCATCACCCGCGAACCGGGCACCCCCCGTGGTTCGATCGGCAAGGCCTACCCCGACGTCGCCATCTACAACAGCGAGACCGTCACCGAGTGCGCCGTCGCCGAGCTCGACGAGCACGGCGTGCTGCTCAACCCCGACGAGGCGATCGGCGAGCTGGTCAACACCCAGGGCGCCGGGTTCTTCCAGGGCTACTACAACGACGAGGGAGCCAACGCCGACCGCATGCGTCACGGCATGTACTGGTCGGGCGACCTGGCCTACCGCGACGCCGACGGCTGGGTCTACCTCGCCGGACGCACCGCCGACTGGATGCGGGTGGACGGCGAGAACCTCGCGGCCGCGCCGATCGAGCGCGTGCTCCAGCGCCTGCCGCAGCTGAGCCGGGTCGCGGTCTACGCGGTGCCCGACGAACGGGTCGGCGACCAGGTGATGGCGGCCATCGTGCTGCGCGACGGCCAGCAGGTCACGCCGGCGGAGTTCGAGGCGTTCCTCGCCGAGCAGCCCGACCTCTCCCCCAAGGCGTGGCCGCGCTACGTGCGCTTCGAGGCCGATCTGCCCAGCACGGCCACCAACAAGGTGCTCAAGCGCGAGCTCATCGCCGAGGGCGTCACCGCCCACGGCACGCTGTGGGCACGTGCGGAGCGTGGGCGCAGCTACGGCACGCCGACACCTCGGACGACACCCGTCTAGTCCAGGTGGGCCATTCGCTCCCGCGAGCGGTCAAGCCTGGTCTCCGGCCCTGGGCCGCGGACCGGCGCGCGCCTACCGTCATCATGTGACCGAACCCCTGACGTGCCCGCAGGAGCGAGCGCGCCGCGCCGTCCGCAGCTGGCTGGCAGCTGCCGTCGTGCTGTTCCTGCTCGGGCTCGCCGTCCCGCTGTGGGCGCTGGGCGCCGTCGGTCACTGACCTCGCGGTCGTCGCGCGACCCCGGGCTCAGAGCCCGGGCCGCAGCAGCGCCGCCGCCCGACCGGTGAGCCGGACGACGTAGAAGCCGGAGTTCTGGTCGCTGAACCAGACCTGGCGGCGACGCACATCCCACGCAGGTTGGGAGAGTGCGGCCGACCCGGCCTCGGTCGGCTCGTTGACGTAGGCCACCTCGCGGGGGCGGGCTGGATCGGAGATGTCGAAGACCCGTAGTCCGGAGCCGATCATCGAGCAGGCCGCGAGTCGCGGCGAGATCTCGGTCGGCACCGAGCAGTAGTGCGCGGTGTAGCCGCCGAAGACGTCGCCCGCGCCCGGATCGCCCGCCGCCTCGATGCGGGCGGCGGGCTGATGCACGGCGAGCCGCAGACGGGAGACGACCCGTGCACGACGCACGTCGGTGACGTCGATGATCCGGGCCGCGCCTACGGTGGCTCGGGCGACGTCGAGGGATCCGTCGTTGAGTCCGACGGTGGAGAACTCGTCGACCTGCAGGAGGTAGCTGCGCCCGCCGCGAGTGAACGGCTGAGCCACCTGTGGGATGGAGCCTTCGGGCCAGGTGAGGTCGGCGATCACCGGCGCGGTCGGCGAGGGCCGTCGTTCCTGGATCTGCGAGACGTCGAGGATGCGCAGCCCCTTCCCGGGCAGCGTCAGGCCGCTCAGGTCGTCGCTGATGTGAGCGACGTACAGCGTGCGATCGTCCGGCGAGAGCCGCATGCCGTGGTAGTTCACGCCGACGACGGTGAAGATCCGTTGCGGTGCGGTGGGGTCGTCGAGGTCGATCGCCGTCAGCGTCTGGCCGCCCGAGCTGGAGGCGTAGAACGTGCGACCGTCGTGGCTCCAGCCGCTCTCGTGGCCCAGGAGCGGCTCGGTGGTGCGCGAGAGGAGCTGGGGCGAACGGCAGTCCTCGGCGATCGAGTAGACCTCCAGCACGCCGACGGAGGCGAAGGTGTTGCCCATGACCGCGGCGAGCAGGCCGCGGCGGGGGTTGACGAGCAGGCTCTCGTGGGGGCTGAGCATCGTCGGGGTGGTCAACGAGGTGGCGAGCCGCGGGCGCGTCGGGCGGGTCATGTCGAGGACGGAGACGCCGGTGCCGGGGCCGGTCAGGAACGTCAGCTGTCCGGGCAGCCGGATGGGGATCGGCTGACTCGCGTCGTAGTACGCGCACGCCCGGCCGGCGGCGTCTACGTAGCGCAGCACCTTGAAGCCGCCGGACGTGCCCTGGTGGGCGACGACGCGGGCGTTGCAGGTGTAGCCCTTCGCCGCGCGTCCGCTGGCGTAGTCGGAGGACGGCACCCGGCCCTGGACCCCGGTCTCCGGCCGCGATCCCGCGTCGCACACCGCAGCGGGGACCGGTGGCGGGAAGTCCCGGCCGCTGGCCGAGAGACCACCCTGCCAGCCCAGACCGCCGCCGGTCGCGAGGAGCGCGAGGACCGTGAGGAGGAGACGGCGACGGGCGGGCCGGCTCGGGGACGTCCCGAGCCCGACCCGCCTCGTCATGATCGGATCAGCCGTTGATCTTGTTCAGCGCAGCCACGGCCTCGCCGAACTCGGTGACCAGGTCGGCCATCACGTCGGCGACCGGGCGCACCTCGTTCATGCGGCCCACGATCTGGCCCACCGGCATCGAGATGACGTCGGGGTCGCCGGAGGCGTTGATGCGGTTGTGGGCCTCGGCCACCAGGAGGTTCTGCAGCGGCATCGGCAGCGGGGAGGGTGCGCCCTCCTCGGCCCAGGCCTCGGTCCACTTGGTCTTGAGCAGACGCGCTGGCTTGCCGGTGTAGATGCGGGTGCGCACGGTGTCGCTGGAGGTGGCCCGCAGGAACGCGGTCTCCCAGCCCTTGTTTCCGGCGAGGTTGCGGTACTCCTCGGTGCCCAGCCAGATCGAACCGGTCCACACGCCCTGCGCGCCGAGCGCGAGGGACGCCGCCACCTGACGACCGCACCCGATGCCGCCGGCACCGAGCACCGGGACGTCGGGGCCGACCGCGTCGACGACCTCGGGCACCAGCACCATGGAGGCGATCTCGCCGGTGTGACCGCCGGCCTCGTAGCCCTGGGCGATGATGATGTCGACGCCGTTGTCGACGTGGCTCTTCGCGTGCTTGGCGGCACCGGCGAGCGCACCGACCTTCAGCCCGGCCTCGTGGCACTTCTCGATGACGTCGACCGGCGGGCTGCCCAGCGCGTTGGCGATGAAGACCGGACGGTGGTTGAGCGCGACGTCCACGTGCGAACGCGCCACCGAGTGCAGCCAGCCGAGCACGCCCTCGCGTCCCTCGCCCTCGGGCAGCGGCGGGACGCCGAGCTTGAGCAGGGTCTCATCGACGAAGCGCTTGTGGTCGTCGGGGATGAGCGCGCCGAGGTCGACCGACGTGCCCTCGGTCGGGATCTTCATCGGCATGACGATGTCGACGCCGTACGGCTTGCCGTCGGTGTTCTCGTCCATCCAGGTCAGGGTCTCGTCGAGCTCGTCGGTGTCGTTGAACCGCACGCAGCCCAGGACGCCGAGCCCGCCCGCGCGCGTGACGGCGGCGGCGACGTGCTGCGAGGGCGTGAACGCGAGGATCGGGTACTCGATGCCGAAGAGGTCGCAGATCGGTGTACGCATGGCTGATCAGACTCCAGTCGCGAGGGATTCGAGGGCCAACTCCTTGGCCCGGGGGTACTGCGCCTTGCCGGTGGCATTGCGCGGGATCTGGTCGACCACCGTCATCTGACGCGGCAGCTTGTAGCCCGAGAGGTACTCGCGCAGGAACTCGCGCAGCTCCTCCAGCTCCAAGGTGGCGCCCTCGCGCAGTTCGACGACGGCGGTGACCGCCTGGCCGTATCGCTCGTCGGGGACGCCGACGACCAGGACGTCGTAGACGGAGGGGTGGCGCTTGATGGCCATCTCGACCTCCTCGGGGAACACCTTCTCCCCGCCGGTGTTCACGCAGTTCGAGCCGCGGCCGAGCATGGTCACGCGGTTGTCGGTCTCGATGCGGGCGAAGTCGCCGGGCACCGAGTACCGCTCGCCGTCGATGACCAGGAAGGTCTCGGCGGACTTGCGCTCGTCCTTGTAGTAGCCGACCGGCACGTGCCCGCCGCGGGCCAGCCGGCCCACCTTGCCGACGTTGGTGGCGATGTCGAGCGGCCGGTTGTCCTCGTCGAGGACGACGACGTGGGGACCGAGCGCGACGATCGGGCCGTCGGGGCTGATGTTCGCGGCGTCCTGGAGGCCGGTGCCCTGGAAGCCGGTCTCGCTCGCGCCGATGGAGTCGGTGAAGAAGGAGTTCGGGAACGCCTTCATCCAGCGCTCCTTGACCGGCGGGCTGAAGATCGCGGCGCTGCTGGAGATCGCCAGCAGGTTCGGGCAGTCGTACGGCGTCCCGGAGGCGGCCTTGGCCTCGTAGGCCTCGATGAGGGGGCGGGCCATCGCGTCGCCGGTCATGAAGATCAGCTGGACGCCGTCGCGCTCGATGATCTCCCAGGTGCGCACGGCGTCGAACTTCGGCTCGAGGATCGTGAGGTGCCCGGCGAAGAGGTGCATGAGCAGGCCGGCCTGCGCGCCGCCGTGCATGAGCGGGCTCAGCGGGAAGGTGACCATGCGGCCGTCCTGGGCGGCCTGCGCGGACTGGTCGTACTCCTCCAGCGGCTGACCGGTCATGAAGTCGATGCCGCCACCGAGAACGCGCCAGAAGTCCTCGTGACGCCACATGACGCCCTTCGGGAAGCCGGTGGTGCCGCCGGTGTAGATGATGTGGAGGTCGTCGTTGCTGCGCGGGCCGAAGTCGCGCTCGGCGCTCTGGTCGGCGAGGGCGTCGTCCCACAGCACGCCGTCGAAGGCGGAGATGTCGGAGGTGTCGTCGGGCTCGAGGACGTCGGGCATCACCACGACCGTCTGCAGCTTCTCGTGCTTGGGGTAGCAGGAGGCCACGAGCGGGGCGTAGGTGCGCTCGACGAGCAGCGCGACGACGTCGGCGTTGTCGAAGAGGTAGTCCAACTCCCCCTCGACGTAGCGGTAGTTGACGTTGATGTTGACCGCGCGGATCTTGCAGACCGCGAGCACCGAGACGACGTGCTCGAGGGAGTTCTTGGCGTAGACGGCGACGTGGTCGCCCGCGCCCACGCCGCGGGAGGCGAGGTAGTGGGCCAGCCGGTTGGACTCCGCCTCGAGTTCGGCGTAGGTCATCGTGCGCTCGCCCACCTTCACAGCGGGCTTGTCGGGCGCGGCGTCGACGGCGTGTTCGAAGAGATCGGCGATGTTGAGGGCCACGGCCGAAGACTAGAACACGTTCTCGTTTGTGGCTAGCATCACGGCCATGACCGCCGCGATCACCGAGCCGGACGCCGCCGAGACCGCCCCCGACTGCCTCGTCGAGCAGGACGGCCACGTCCTCATCGTCACCATGAACCGGCCGCACCGCCGCAACGCGCTCTCCTCGGAGATGCTGCGGATCATGGAGTCGGCCTGGGACCGGGTGAACGACGACCCCGAGATCCGCGTCTGCATCCTCACCGGCGCCGGCGGCTACTTCTGCGCCGGCATGGACCTCAAGACCGCGAACGAGAAGCCCCCGTCGGAGAGCTTCGAGGACGGCAGCTACGACCCGACCGTCATCAAGGGTCTGCTCAAGGGCTTCCGCCTCACCAAGCCCCTCATCGCCGCGGTCGAGGGCCCGGCCATCGCCGGCGGCACCGAGATCCTCCAGGGCACCGACATCCGGGTGGCCGGCGAGTCGGCGCGGTTCGGGGTGGCCGAGGCCCGCTGGAGCCTCTACCCGATGGGCGGCTCCGCGGTCCGGCTCCCCCGCCAGATCCCGTACACGGTGGCGGCCGAGTTGCTGCTCACCGGCCGCACCCTCGGCGCCCCCGAGGCCAAGGAGCTCGGCCTCATCGGGCACGTCGTCCCCGACGGCGAAGCGCTGGCCAAGGCCCGCGAGATCGCCGACCAGATCGCGGCCAACGGCCCGCTCGCCGTCCAGGCGATCCTGCGGACGATGCGCATGTCGGAGGGCAAGCACGAGGACGAGTGCTGGGCCGACGACGCCCGCATCGGCGCCGCCGTGTTCTCCTCCGCCGACGCCAAGGAGGGCCCGCGGGCGTTCCTGGAGAAGCGGGCGCCGCGGTTCGAAGGTCGCTGACGCGGCACGCGTGCGGAGGTCCCGCTCGGGCATGCTGGGCCCGTGCTCGGACTCATCATCGCCGGCGTGCTGCTCGTCGGCGTGCTGCTGGCCTACCTCTCCTACCTGGCCGAGAAGCGCCGACGCGAGGCGCTGGCCGCCTACGCCGCCGGGCGCGGGTGGAGCTACACCGCCGCGGACCCCGCGCTGACCCGTCGCTTCGCCGGCGACCCGTTCGGCCGCGGCTTCGGGCGCCGCGCGACCAACGTCATCCGCGGCACCCACCTCGACCGGCGCTTCACGGCGTTCGACTACCGCTACAAGGAGCGGCACGGCAACGGCAAGGAATCGCGCACCGTCACCTACCGCTACTGCCTGACCGTCGTCGAGCTCGGCGTGTGGACGCCGGGGCTCGTCGTCGACCCCGAGAACTTCCTCGAACGCTTCGCCGGACGCCTGTTCAACACCGACATCGAGCTGGAGTCCGAGGACTTCAACCGCGCCTTCCGCATCAACTCCCCCGACCGCCGGTTCGCCTCCGCCGTGCTCCACCCGCGGATGATGGAGCACCTGATGCGGTTCACCGAGATCGCCTGGCGCTTCGAGGGCGACGCGATGCTGCTGGTCGAGGACGGCGAGTACGACCCCACCGGCATCGACGCCCGACTCGGCGTGATGGACTCGATCCTGGACCTCGTCCCCGAGTTCCTGTGGCAGGAGTTGAAGGAGGGTCGCGCATGATCGCGCTCTACATCGTGATCGCGGTCGTCGTGCTCGTCGCGATCGCGGTCGTGGTCATGTACAACCGCTTCGCCTCCCAGCAGGCGCTGATCGCCGAGTCGTGGTCGGGCATCGACGTCGAGCTGACCCGTCGCCACGAGCTCATCCCGAACCTCGTGGCCACCGTGAAGGGCTACGCCAGCCACGAGGCAGCCGTGCTCGGCGCGCTCGTCGCCGCCCGTGAGGGCGCGTTGGCGGCGTCCGCGGGCTCGCCGGCCGGGCGCGCCCCCGCCGAGGACGCCCTCACCGGCTCCCTCGGCCAGGTGCTGGCCCGGGTCGAGGCCTACCCGGACCTGAAGGCATCGCGGAACTTCCTCGACCTCCAGGACGAGCTCGTCATCACCGAGGACCGCATCGCCGCCGCCCGCCGCTTCTACAACGGCAACGTGCGCGCCTACAACACGCGCTGCCGCACCATCCCCTCCAGCCTCGTCGCGAACGCCTTCGGCTTCCGGCCTGCGGAGTTCTTCGAGATCCGCGACGCCGCCGTGCGCGCCGTCCCGTCGGTCGACCTGGGCTGAGGTGCCACCTCGGTGGTCGAGGTGCGAGGAGCGCCAGCGACGAGCCGCGAGACCCGGCGAGACGAACGGCCTCCAGTACCGGTCGGCGGCCAGGTGCGGGGGTCTCGCGGCTCGCTCCGCTCGTACCTCGACCGCTCGTTCCGGGCGCGCTCAGACCACCGTCAGGGGCAGGGAGCGGCGGGGCTCGAAGGCGAACGCCGCGCCGGTGGAGAAGCGGGTCACGGCGACCTCGCCGGCCTCGGCTGCCGGCTGCTCGCGGACGACGATGCGGGCCGTCCATGCCTCGCCGTCACCCGCGACCTCGACGTCGAGGTGCGGGTCGACGGCCCGCACGATCGCCCGCAGCGGCGCGGGCGCGTCGGGGCCGCACAGGGTGATCCAGGCGCCGTCCTCGGCGGCCGCTCCCCCCGTGACCGTGAGCGCCCCTCCGGCGACGTCGGCCGCCACATAGGCCGCCGGATTGAGCAGCGGGTGCAGGCGGAGCACAGCGAGCGCCCCGTCGGCGTCGGCCGGGAGGTCGAGGGCGCGCCGCATGCGCTCGGCGGCGATGCCGGCGACTCCGACGAGCTGCTTGGTGCAGATCTCGTGCATCTGCTGGGCGTCCCGGGCGCGCGCCTCGACGGCGAGCACGAAGGAGAGGTTCAGCAGGTGCATCTGGAGGCACACCTCGTCGGCGATCCGCACGAGCGCGCTGTGGGAGAACGCCGCGAAGTCGAGGTCGGAGACGAGCGGGCCGGCGTAGTCGCCCGCGCCGTCGTCGTCCGGGTCGATCGGCGCGAGCTCGAGGGACGCCGCCCGGGTGCGCTCGATCGCGAAGTACGGCGCCAGCGGCGAGACCGGCGGGTGATCGGGCGAGATGACCACCGACCAGGCGCAGTGCGGCGTCCGGTCGGACGGCGTACGCGGCGGCCGGTGGATCGGGCGCACCTGGGCGCGGGGGTTCGTGGCCACCGCGGTGGCGTCGAAGGTGGGGTCCTCGATGGTGTGGCACATGCCCCGCACGTAGTCGGGCCCCATCGGTTCGACGTCCATCAGCGCGCCGCAGTGGTCGAGGTGGAACTCCCCGTGCCAGCGGTCGTGCACGGTGTAGCGGAAGTCCATGAACTGCGGCGGGGCGCCGATGTCGAGCTGGAGCCCCTTGAAGATGGTGACGACGTCGCCCTCACCCGGCGCCTCGGGCGCGTAGCCGAGCGCCCGCTGCATGCGCCGGGTGTAGATCGGCGAGGAGCCGGCCCACTCCTCGATCGCGATCTGCTCCATCTCCTCGCGCCCGAAGGCGGAGATGCACCACGCCATCCCGGAGCGGTCGATGAGCTGCCCGATGAGCAGCAGCTCGGGCACCAGGACGGCGAGCTGCTCGCGGGTCAGCCCGGCGTAGCGGCTGGTGGCCTCACCCAACAGAGCGCTCGCCGGTCCAGAACTGCGCGCGCAGCGCCTTCTTGTCCGGCTTGCCGAGACCGGTCAGCGGCAGCGATTCGGCGACGATCACCTGCTTGGGCGACTGGACCGAACCCTTGCGCTGCTTGACCGCCTCCTGGATCTCCGCCGTCATCGTGGCGATCGACTCCTCGTCGCGCGGCGCGTCGGCGCGCAGGACGACGATCGCGGTGACCGCCTCGCCGAACTTCTCGTGCGGGGTGCTGATGACGCCGACTTGGGCGACCATCGGGTGCTCGGCGACGACGTCCTCGACCTCGCGCGGGAAGACGTTGAAACCGCCGGTGACGATCATGTCCTTGGTGCGGTCGACGATGTACCAGAAGCCGTCCTCGTCCTCGCGCGCGACGTCGCCGGTGTGCATCCAGCCGTCGCGGAAGGTCTCGGCCGTCGCCTCGGGCAGCTGCCAGTACCCGGCCGAGAGCAGCGGCCCCGCCACGCAGATCTCGCCCGGCTCGCCGGGCGCCACCGGCTCGCCGTCCTCGCCGAGCAGCGCGGTGCGCAGGTACGCCGACGGCCGGCCGCAGGAGGTCAGCCGGTGCTCGGCGGGGCGCCCCTCGGCGTCCACGTGGTCGCCCTTGGGGAAGTAGGTGATGACCATCGGCGCCTCGGACTGCCCGTAGTACTGCGCGAAGATCGGGCCGAACCGCTCGATGGCCTCCTTCAGGCGCACCGGGTTGATGGCCGAGGCCCCGTAGTAGACGGTCTCGAGGGAGGACAGGTCGCGCGTGTGCGAGTCGGGGTGGTCCATGAGCGCGTAGAGCATCGTGGGCACGAGCATGAGCGAGTTGATGCGCTTCTCCTCGATGGTGCGCAGCACCTCGGCGGGGTCGAAGCGCGCGGAGACGAAGAGCGTGCCGCCCTGGAGCACCACCGGCACGAAGAAGGCCGCGCCGGCGTGCGAGAGCGGGGTGCACATGAGGAAGCGCGGCTCGGCCGGCCACTCCCATTCGGCCATCTGGATCTGCGCCATCGTCGAGAACGCCCGCACGGTGCCGACGACGCCCTTGGGCTTGCCGGTGGTGCCGCCGGTGTAGGTGATCGAGGTGATGTGGTCGGGTTCGAGCAGTGCGGCGTGCAGCGGCTGCGGCGCGAAGGACGCCGCCACCTCGGTCAGGTCGGTGCCGACGTCGGCGAGCTGCGGCGGCACCGGGCCGATGGTGAGGATCTGCTTGAGGCCGGGGCAGGCGCCGAGCAGCTCGACGGCCCGGTCGGCGAAGTACGGGTCGACCACGAGGGTCGAGATGCCGGCGTCGTTGATGATGTAGGCGTGGTCGTCGGCCGAGCCGAGCGGGTGCAGGGAGGTGCGCTGGAAGCCCTGGGTCTGGCCGGCACCGAGGATGAAGAGCACCTCGGGACGGTTGAGGGCGAGCAGCGCACCGGCGGTGCCGCGCCCGGCGCCGAGGGACTCGAAGGCCTGGATGTACTGCGAGATGCGCTCCGAGGTCTCCCGGCCGGTCAGCGTGACGTCGCCGAGGTGGACGATCGGGCGGTTCGCGTGGCGCTTGAGCGCGGCGACCATCAGGTGGCCGTTGTGGGCTGGGGTGCGGAGCGTGTCGGTCACGCTCCGCACACTAGAACGCGTTCTAGTTCACGGCAAGGATCGCGCCGGCGTCAGCCGCCGATCTCCTCCAGGTCGAGCAGGTCCTGCTCGTCGAGCACCAGGTCGACGGCGGCCACGTTGTCGAGCAGGTGCTCGACCGAGGAGGTGCCCGGGATGACGGCGATCGCCGGCGAGCGCTGGAGCAGCCAGGCCAGCGCCACCCGCTGGCGCGAGACGCCGCGCCGCGCCGCCACGGCGTCCAGGATCGAGGACTGGAGCGGGGAGAAGCCGCCGAGCGGGAAGTAGGGCACGTAGGTGATGCCGAGCACCTCGAGCTGGTCGAGGAAGGGGTCGTCGTCGCGCCGGGCGAGGTTGTACTCGTTCTGCACGCACACCACCGGCGCGATCGCCTGCGCCCACGCCAGGTGGTCGGGCGTCACCTCGCTCAGCCCCAGATGCCGGATGAGGCCCTGCTGCCGCAGCTCGGCCAGCGCTCCGAAGCCGTCGGCGAACCGGGCCTCGCCGGCGACCGGCGGCATCACCCGGTAGTTGACGACGTCGAGCGCCTCGACGCCGAGGTGGCGCAGGTTGTCGTGGACGGCGTCGCGCAGCTGCTCGGGCCGGCCGGCCGGCAGCCAGTCGCCCTTCTCGTTGCGGCGGGCCCCGACCTTGGTGACGATCGTCAGGGCCTCGGGATAGGGGTGCAGCACCTCGCGGATGAGCTCGTTGACCAGGTGCGGACCGTAGAAGTCGCTGGTGTCGATGTGCGTGACGCCGAGCGCGATCGCCTCGCGCAGCACGGCGCGGGCGGCGTCGGCGTCCTTCGGCGGCCCCATCACCCCGGGTCCGGCCAGCTGCATCGCGCCGAAGCCCATCCGGGAGATCGCCGGCCCGCCCGGGCCGAGGGACGTCGTACCGCCGGGGAGAGTCGTCATGGCTCCACTCTCCCCGGCGGCACAAGCTCGCGCCGGCGCCGTCCGGCGATCCCGGCGGGGTGGTTCAGGCGAGCAGGTCGGCGATGCGGCGCACCTCGTCGGTGGTGCGCAGGCTGAGCATCAGTGTGGTCACGCCGGTCTCGGCCCACTGGGCCACCTTCTCCTTGACCTCGCCCTCGGTGCCGATGATGTGGAGGTCCTCGATGAGGGCGTCGGGGATCATCGCCGCGGCCTCGTCCTTGCGGCCGGTGAGGTAGAGCTCCTGCACGGTGCCGGCGAGCTGCTCGTAGCCCATCCGCTCGAAGACCTGCTTGTGGAAGTTGGCGTCCTTGGCGCCCATGCCGCCCATGTAGAGGGCCGCGAAGGGCTTCATGGCGTCGATCGCGGCCTGCTTGGCCGCGGCGTCCGGCACGATCTCGAGGTGGCAGGTGGCCGCGATCTCGAAGTCGGCACGCGTGCGCCGTGCGCCCGGCCGTGCGAAGCCCTCGTCGAGCCACGGCTGGTACATGCCGGCCGAGCCCGGCGTGTAGAAGATCGGGATCCAGCCGTCGGCGATCTCGGCGGTCTGGGCGACGTTCTTCGGACCCTCGGCACCGAGCCAGATCGGGATGTCGGCACGCAGCGGGTGGGTGATCGGCTTGAGCGGCTTGCCGAGCCCGACCGATCCCTCGCCGCGATAGGGCAGCGGGTAGTGGGGGCCGTCGTTGGTGACCGCGCCCTCGCGGGCCAGCACCTTGCGGATGATCTCGACGACCTCGCGGGTGCGGGCGAGCGGCTTGGAGAACGGCTGGCCGTACCAGCCCTCGACGACCTGGGGGCCGCTCACGCCCATGCCGAGCACCATGCGGCCGCCGGAGAGGTGGTCGAGGGTCAGCGCGTGCATCGCGATCGAGGTCGGGGTGCGGCCCGACATCTGCACGATCGAGGTGCCCAGGCGCACGTTGCGGGTCTCGCGGCCCCACCAGGCCAGCGGCGTGAAGGCGTCGGAGCCCCAGGCCTCGGCGGTGAAGATGGCGTCGAACCCGCTCTCGTCGGCGGCCTTGACGAGTTCGGCGTGGTTGGTCGGCGGCTGCGCCTGCCAGTAGCCCAGCTGAAGTCCCAGTTTCATGGCGGACACCTTCTCACGAGGCTTGCCTCACGGATAGAACGTGTTCTACTTTCGGTCGCATGTCGAGAACGCTGCAGGCCCCCGTCACCGTCGCCTTCGACTACACCCGCTCGACCGGCCCGGTCATCGGCCGGTTCCTGACCGGTCTCCGGGACGGCGTCGTGGTCGGCGGGCGCACCTCCGACGGCGAGGTCGTCGTCCCGCCGCCGGAGTACGACCCGGTGACCCACGCGGCCCTCACCGACTTCGTGGAGGTCTCCCCCGTCGGCACCGTGATGTCGTGGACGTGGGTGCCCGAGCCGGTGAAGGCGCAGCCCTTCGACCGTCCCTTCGCCTTCGCGCTGGTGCGGCTCGACGGCGCCACGCGGCCCTTCCTGCACGCCCTGGACGTCGCCTCGCCCGAGGAGGTCTCCACCGGCATGCGCGTGCGCATCCGCTGGGCGGCCGAGCGGATCGGCGCGATCACCGACATCGAGGCATTCGAGCCGCTCCCTGCCGGAGCCGAGGGCGACTCCCCGGCCGGCGGCGGGCTGGTCGAGGACCACCCCGTCACCGGCGTCATCACCCCGGTCTCCCTCGACTACGTCTACGCGGCCTCCCCCGAGGAGTCCGCGTTCTACCGCGGCCTCGCCGAGGGCCGCATCCTCGGTCAGCGCTGCCCCAGCTGCGGCAAGGTCTACGTGCCGCCGCGGGCCGCCTGCCCCACCGACGGCACGCCGACCGACGAGGAAGTCGAGCTCTCCGACACCGGAACGGTCACGACCTTCTGCGTCGTCAACGTGCCCTTCCTCGGCCAGAGGATCACCCCGCCGTACGTCTCGGCGTACGTGCTGCTCGACGGCGCCGACATCGCCGTCCTGCACCTGATCCTCGACATCCCCGCCGAGGAGGTCCGCATGGGCATGCGGGTCAAGGCGGTGTGGAAGCCCCGCGAGGAGTGGGGCACCACGATCGAGAACATCAGCCACTTCGCGCCGACCGGTGAGCCGGACGCGGACTTCGAGACCTACAAGAACCACCTCTGAAAGGCACTGCGCATGCGTGACGTGGCCGTCGTCGGGTTCGCCCAGCGACAGATGGCAGAGTTCGACGGGTCCCCGACCTGCGTCGAGTTGCTGGTCCCCCTGTTCCAGGAGTGCTACGAGCAGACGGGCTGGACCCGCGCCGACGTCGGCTTCTGGTGCTCCGGCTCCTCCGACTACCTCGCGGGCCGCTCGTTCTCCTTCGTCCAGGCGGTCGACGCGATCGGCGTCATCCCGCCGGTCAACGAGTCGCACGTCGAGATGGACCTCGCCTGGGCGATGTACGAGGCCTGGCTGAAGATCCAGACCGGCGAGGTCGACACCGCCCTGGTCTACGCCTTCGGCAAGAGCTCGGCCGGCGTCCTGCGCCGAACCCTGGCCCTGCAGCTCGAGCCGTACACGATGACCCCGCTGTGGCCCGACACCGTCTCCCTCGCCGGCCTCCAGGCGCGCGCGGGCATCGACGCCGGCCTGTGGGACGAGCAGGCGATGGCCGAGGTCGCGCACCGATCGCTCACCGACGCGGAGAAGAACGAGCACGCCATCCGCAAGGGCGGCTCGTCGGTCGAGGCGCTGCTGGAGCGGCCGGTCTACGCCGACCCGCTGCGCAAGCACGACTGCGCGCCCGTCACCGACGGCGCCGCCGCGATCGTGCTGGCCGCCGGCGACAAGGCCCGCGAGGTGCGGGAGCGTCCGGCCTGGATCACCGGCATCGCCCACAACATCGACCCCATGCACCTCGGCGCGCGCGACCTGACCCGGTCGGCGTCCACCGCCGCGGCGGCCCGCCACCTCGACCTGGACGGCGTCGAGATCGCCGAGCTGCACGCGCCCTTCAGCCACCAGGAGCTGATCCTGCGCCGCGAGCTCGGCCTGGGCGACGACGTCCGCATCAACCCCTCCGGCGGCCCGCTGACGGGCAACCCGATGTTCTCCGGCGGCGGCATCCGCGTCGGCGAGGCGGCCACCCGCATCTGGAACGGCGAGGTGGGCAAGGCGCTCGCGCACGCCACCTCCGGCCCGGCCCTCCAGCAGAACCTCCTGTGCACCCTCGAAGGAAGCAACTGATGAGCAAGCGACCCGCCGCCGTCGTCGGCGTCGGCCAGACCCACCACCGCGCCAAGCGCGAGGACGTCTCCATGGCCGGGCTGTGCCGCGAGGCCATCGACCGCGCCCTCGAGGACGCCGGCATGACGCTGGACGAGATCGACGCGATCGTCGTCGGCAAGGCCCCCGACCTGTTCGAGGGCGTGATGATGCCCGAGCTGTTCCTGGCCGAGGCGCTGGGCGCGGCCGGCAAGCCGCTGCTGCGCGTCCACACCGCCGGGTCCGTGGGGGGCTCGACGGCGATCGTGGCGGCGTCCCTCGTGCAGGCCGGGGTGCACAAGAAGGTGCTCACCGTCGCCTACGAGAAGCAGTCGGAGTCCAACGCGATGTGGGCGCTCTCGGTGCCCGTGCCGTTCAACATGCCCGTGCACGCCGGAGCCGGCGGCTACTTCGCGCCCCACGTGCGCTCCTACATCCGCCGCTCCGGCGCGCCGAACCACATCGGCGCGATCGTGGCCGCCAAGGACCGCACCAACGCGCTGAAGAACCCGTTCGCGCACCTCCACAACGAGGGCACCACCGTGGAATCGGTGCTCGCCTCGCAGATGCTGTGGGACCCGATCCGCTACGACGAGACCTGCCCGTCCTCCGACGGCGCCTGCGCGCTGGTGATCGTCGACGAGGACGCCGCCGCGGCCTCGCCGAACCCGGCCTGGATCCACGGCACGATCATGCGGTCGGAGGCCACCACGGCCGCCGAGCGCGACCAGGTGAACCCGCAGGCCTCCCGCGACGCCGCGGCCGCCCTGTGGAAGCAGGCCGGCATCACCTCGCCCATCGACGAGATCGACGCCGCCGAGATCTACGTGCCCTTCTCCTGGTTCGAGCCGATGTGGCTGGAGTCGCTCGGCTTCGCCGAGGAGAACGCCGGCTGGAAGCTCACGGAGTCCGGCGCCACCGCGATGAACGGGCGCATCCCGGTCAACGCCTCCGGCGGCGTGCTCTCCTCCAACCCGATCGGCGCCTCGGGCATGCTCCGCTTCGGCGAGGCCGCCCTCCAGGTGCGCGGCCAGGCCGGCGAGCACCAGATCGACGGCGCCCGACGCGCCCTCGGCCACGCCTACGGCGGCGGATCGCAGTTCTTCGCGATGTGGGTCGTGGGGTCGGAGAAGCCGAGCAACTGAGGCCGTGGCGCCTGCACGGTCCTTCGGTCGACCGAAGAACCGTGCACTGGGACGGCGAGGATTCGCCGTCCCAGTGCACGTTTCGCGGGCCGTTCCGCCCACAGCAGAACCTCTCGGCCTCTCCTACGAAGCCGGCGTAGCCTCGGACCATGGGCGAGCTGCTGACCTTCACCCCCGTCGACCGGACGCCGGCGCGAGCCATCGAGCGCAGTGAGCCCAGTGAGCGCAGCGAGCCCGAGCCGCTGTGGCGCGAGCTGGTCGGCGCCCAGCTCCGCGCCGCCCGACTCGCCGCCGGCCGCACGCTGGCCGACGTCGCGGCCGCGGCCGGCATCTCGCTGCCCTATCTCTCCGAGATCGAGCGGGGCCTGAAGGAGCCGAGCTCGGAGGTGCTCGCGGCGGTCAGCGGCGCCCTCGGGCTCGGCCTGCTCGACCTGACGACGGCCGTCAGCCGCACGCTGGGCGGCGAGCCGCACGGGATCGCGCCGACCGGCCCCCTCTGCCTCGCGGTCTGAGCCCGTTCACGCGACGGCCTTCCGGGCCTCCAGGACGGCGTCCGCGAGCCCGTAGGCCACCGCGTCCCGCGCGGGCAGGATGAGGTCGCGTTCGGTGTCCTCGCGCAACCGCTCGATCGACTGGCCGGTGTGGGCGGCCAGCACCTCCTCCATCTCCGCGCGCAGCCGCACGATCTCGGCCGCCTGCACGGCCAGATCGGGGAGCGTGCCGCGTCCGCCGCCGCTCGGCTGGTGGAGGACGACCCGCGAGCGCGGCAGCACGAAACGCCGTCCCTGCTCCCCCGCCGCCAGCAGCAGCGCGGCCGAGGACGCCGCCTGGCCGATACAGGTCGTGCCGACAGGCGGCCGGATGAAGCGCATCGTGTCGTAGATGGCGAACATGGCGGTGACCGATCCGCCCGGGGAGTTGAGGTAGAGGCTGATCGGGCCGTCGGGGTCGTCGGCCTCCAGGTGCAGCAGCTGGGCGATGACGGTGTTGGCGACACCGTCGTCGATCTCGGTGCCGAGGTAGACGATCCGCTCCCCCAGCAGCCGGCTGTAGACGTCGACGGCCCGGTCGCCGCGCGGCGTCCGCTCGACCACGCTCGGGATCGTGTAGGTGCTCATGCCCGCACCCCCGCCAGACCGAAGGTGCTGCCGCGGCCGCCCGGCGTCACCGACGGCACGGAGGCCAGGACGGCGTCCGCCAGGCCGTAGTCGACCGCCTCCTGCGCGCTGAACCAGCGGTCTCGGCGCGAGTCGCGTTCGACCTTCTCCACCGGTTGGCCGCTGTGCTCGGCGATCAGCCCGAGCATCACGTTCTTGGTGTGCTCGAGGTTCTCGGCCTGGATCTCGATATCGATGGCGGTGCCGCCGATGCCGGCCGAGCCCTGGTGCAGCAGCACGCGGGTGTGGGGCAGCACGAACCGCTTGCCCGGCGTCCCGGCACCGAGGAGGAACTGGCCCATGCTGGCGGCGAGGCCGAGGCCCAGGGTGCTGACGTCGTTGGGGATCAGGCGCATCGTGTCGTAGATCGCGAGCCCGGCGCTCACCGAGCCGCCGGGTGAGTTGATGTAGAGGGAGATGTCGCGGGTCGGGTCCTCGGCCGAGAGCAGCAGGAGCTCGGCGCAGAGCCGGTTCGCGATGTCGTCGTCGACCTCCTGACCGAGCAGGAGGATGCGCTGGTGGAGCAGCCGGTCGGCTGCCGACGGGGTGTTCACGATGGTGGTCATGACTCCACCGTGGAGCGCCGTCCGGGCCGGTTCCAGGACTTCTGCGCTGAGCCGATCAGCCCACAGCAGAGCGCCGGTCACCGGGTGCCTAGGCTGGTCGCATGATCGAGTTGCGCACCCCGACCCAGATCGAGGAGATGAAGGCCGCCGGCCGGTTCGTCGCCGACGTCATCACGCGGCTCGCGGAGGTCGCCGACGTCGGCGTCAACCTGCTCGACCTCGACGCCGAGGCGCACCGGATGATCCGCGAGCGCGGCGCGGAGTCCTGCTACATCGACTACCACCCGAGCTTCGGCGCCTCGCCCTTCGGCAAGGTGCTGTGCACCTCGGTCAACGACGCCGTCCTGCACGGGCTGCCCTTCGACTACACCCTGCGCGACGGCGACCTGCTCAGCGTCGACTTCGCGGCGAAGGTCGAGGGCTGGGTCTCCGACTCCGCGCTGAGCGTCGTCGTCGGGACGCCGCGCGAGGAGGACCTGCGTCTCATCGAGGTCACCGGGCGGGCGCTGGAGGCCGGCATCGCGGCCGCGCGTCCGGGCAACGCCATCGGCGACATCTCCCACGCCATCGCCACCGTGGCCCGCGAGGCCGGGCTGCGCATCAACACCCAGTTCGGCGGCCACGGCGTGGGGCGCACGATGCACGGCGAGCCGCACGTGCCCAACGACGGCCGCCCCGGCCGTGGCTTCAAGCTCAAGCCCGGCCTGGTGATCGCCATCGAGCCGTGGTTCCTGCACACCACCGACGAGATCTTCACCGACCCCGACGGCTGGACGCTGCGCAGCGCCGACGGCTCGCGCGGGGCGCACATGGAGCACACCGTGGCGATCACCGCCGACGGCCCGCTGGTGCTCACCGCGCGCGACTGATCCGGCCGGACGCCGTCCTGGGGTTGCCCCGGACGGCGTCCGCGCCGCCGCTCAGCGGTAGGCGACCTCGAGGGTCTTGATGCCGTTGACCCAGGCGTGCCGCAGCCGGTTGGGCTCGGCGAGCTTGCGGATGTCGGGGGCTGCGTCGGCGAGGGCTTCGAAGATCAGCCGGATCTCCTGCCGGGCAAGGTTGGCGCCCAGGCAGTAGTGGGCACCGTGACCGCCGAACCCGACGTGGGGGTTGGGGTCGCGGGTGATGTCGAAGGTGTAGGGGTCGGTGAAGACCTCCTCGTCGAAGTTCGCGCTCGCGTAGAAGAGCCCGACCCGCTGGCCCTTCGCGATCGGCACGCCGCCGACCTCGGTGTCGTTCAGCGCGGTGCGCTGGAAGACGCTGATGGGGCTGGCCCACCGCACGACCTCGTCGACCATCGTGGCCGGGCGCTCGGCCTTCCACAGCTCCCACTGCTCGGGGAAGTCGAAGAAGGCGTTCATGCCGTGGGTGATGGCGTTGCGGGTGGTCTCGTTGCCCGCCACCGCGAGCATCATCACGAAGAACCCGAACTCGTCGTCGGTCAGGCCGCGATCGCCCTTGTGGGCGTTGATGAGCTTGGTGACGATGTCGTCGCGCGGGTCGGCCTTGCGCTCCGCGGCCATCATCATCGAGTAGGCCAGGATCTCCGCGGCCGCGACGTCGGGCTGCCCCTCGATGTCGGGGTCGTCGTCGGAGGCCAGCATCTGGTTCGACCAGTCGAACAGCTTGTGCCGGTCCTCCTGCGGGACGCCGATGAGGTCGGCGATCGCCTGCAACGGCAGCTCGGCGGCCACCTGCTCGACGAAGTTGCCCGAGCCGAGGGCGACGGCGTCCCCGACGATCTGGCGGGCCCGCTGCTCCATCAGGTTCTCGAGGTCGCCGATGGATCGCGGGGTGAAGCCGCGCGCGACGATCGCCCGGTGGGCGGTGTGGTGCGGCGGGTCCTGGTTGAGCAGGATGACCCGCTGCAGCTCGATCTGCTCGCGCAGCATGCCCTCGGAGAACCGGATGATCGCGCCGTTCTCCTCCGCCGACCAGTCCTTGCTGTTCTTCGACACCGCGGCGACGTCGGCGTGCCGGGTCAGCGCGAAGTAGCCCGAGCCGGACTCCGTCGACATGCCGTCGTAGGTGCCCTTGGCCTGCTCGACCCAGGTGACCGGATGCTGCTGGCGGGCCGCACGGAACGCGTCGTGCGGGATGCCCTGCACGATGAGGTCGGGGTCGGTGAAGTCCGAGATGCCCTCGGGCAGGACGTCGCTGACGGTCACGGGGGTGCTCCTTCGCAGATGGGTGGCGGGCCGCAGGTCAGCGCCGGTAGGCGACCTGCATCTCCTTGACGCCGTTGAGCCAGCCGCTGCGCAGGCGCTTGGGCTCGCCGCGCAGCTCGATGGCGACGCCGGTGTCGGCGATCGCGTTGAACATCAGGTCGACCTCGAGACGAGCCAGGTTGGCGCCGATGCAGTAGTGCGCGCCGTGGCCGCCGAAGGCCTGGTGCGGGTTGGGGTCGCGCAGGATGTTGAAGGTGAAGGGGTCGACGAAGACGTCCTCGTCGAAGTTGGCGCTCGCGTAGAGCAGGCCGACGCGCTCGCCGGCCGGGATCGCCTGGCCGCCGACGACGACGTCCCGCAGCGCCGTGCGCTGGAAGGCGGTGACCGGCGTGGCCCAGCGGATGATCTCGTCGGTGGCGGTGCGCGGCCGCTCGGCGCGGAAGAGCTCCCACTGCTCGGGGTTGGTGAGGTAGGCGTGCATGCCCCACGTGATCGCGTTGCGGGTGGTCTCGTTGCCGGCCACCGCGAGCAGGATCATGAAGAAGCCGAATTCGTCGTCGGTCAGACCGCGGCCGTCGACGTCGGCGCTGACGAGCTTGGTGACGATGTCGTCCTGCGGGTGGCGGCGGCGCTCGTCGGCCAGCGCCATCGAGTAGGCGAGGATCTCGGCGAAGGCGACCATCTGATCGCCCTCCACCTCGGGGTCGTCGTAGGACATCATCTGGTTCGACCAGGTGAAGAGCTTGCCGCGGTCCTCCTGCGGGACGCCGAGCAGCTCGGCGATGGCCTGCAGCGGGAGCTCGGCGGCCACCTCCTCGACGAAGTCGCCCTCGCCCTTCTCGATCGCCTCGGCGACGATCTTCTGGGCGCGGTCCTTGAGGTTGTCGTGCAGGGCGTTGATCGCGCGCGGGGTGAAGGCGCGCG
The DNA here is from genome assembly GCF_039536805.1 of Nocardioides fonticola. Classification (NCBI taxonomy): domain Bacteria; kingdom Bacillati; phylum Actinomycetota; class Actinomycetes; order Propionibacteriales; family Nocardioidaceae; genus Nocardioides; species Nocardioides fonticola. Next base: position 54,830 of record NZ_BAAAZH010000032.1, read on the forward strand.
AGACGATCTGGCGCAGCTTGGTGTGGTCGGGGGCGTCGTGGTTGATGAGCAGGAAGCCCGACGCCTCGCGCTCCTCCTTGGTCATCTCCGGGGCGAAGCGCATGATCACGCCGGTCTCGCGGGTGGAGAAGTCGGCCTGGTTCTTGCTGACCGCGGCGACGTCGGCGTGCCGGCTGAGCGCCCAGAAGCCCTCGTGGTCGGGGAAGCCGCCGCGCGCCTCGACGCCCTGGCGGACGAAGGAGACCGGGGCCGTGCGACGCAGCGCCAGCAGCTCCTCGTGCGGCACCCGCTCGGCCATCAGGTCGGGGTCGGTGGGGTCGAACGGGGCGAGCGGGGCGTCGGCGACGGTCACGGAGATCTCCCTCGAAGGTGGAACAGGTTCTAGTGAGCAGGATTACATACCGACGGTACGCGCGGAAGCCAGTCGCGGCGTGTCTTGTCTCAGAATCAGAACGTGTTCTAGTTTGAGCGCATGGGTACCCCTGTGATCATCGACGCCGTCCGCACGCCCCTGGGCCGCCGCAAGGGCTGGCTGGCCGGCGTCCACCCCGCCGTCCTGCTCGGCTTCGTGCAGAAGCAGGTCTGCGAGCGCGCGGGCATCGACCCCGCGCTCGTCGAGCAGGTCATCGGCGGGTGCGTCACCCAGGCCGGCGAGCAGAGCAACGACATGGTGCGCCGCGCGTGGCTGCACGCGGGGCTGCCGCTGCACACCGCCGGCACCGCGATCGACGCCCAGTGCGGCTCGGGCCAGCAGGCTGCGCACCTCGTCGCCGACATGGTCGCCGCCGGCACCATCGACGTCGGCATCGCGTGCGGCGTCGAGGCGATGTCGCGCATCCCGCTCGGCGCCAACGTGCCCCCGGGCCTGGGCGACCCGCGTCCGGACGACTGGACGATCGACATGCCCAACCAGTTCGAGGCCGCCGACCGCATCGCCGCCCACCGCGGCATCACCCGCGCCGACCTCGACGCCTTCGGCCTCGCCTCCCAGCAGAAGGCGCGCATCGCCGTCGACGAGGGCCGCTTCAAGCGCGAGATCGCGCCGTTCGAGGCGCCCGTGCTCGACGAGGAGGGCAAGCCGACCGGCGAGACCCGCGTCGTCGACACCGACCAGGGTCTGCGCGAGACCACGCTCGAGGGCCTCGCTGGGCTCCGCTCGGTGCTGCCCGACGGGCTGCACACCGCCGGGACGTCGTCCCAGATCTCCGACGGTGCCTCGGCCGTGCTCATCATGGACGAGGACAAGGCCCGCGCCCTCGGCCTCACCCCGCGGGCGCGGCTGCGCTCCTACACCCTCGTCGGCTCCGACCCCTACTTCCACCTCGACGGGCCGGTCGACGCCACCCGCCGCATCCTCGAGCGCACCGGCATGGCGATGTCGGACTTCGACCTCTTCGAGGTCAACGAGGCCTTCGCCTCCGTCGTCCTGTCGTGGGCCTCGGTGCACCGCCCCGACATGGACAAGGTCAACGTCAACGGCGGCGCCATCGCCATCGGCCACCCCGTCGGCGCCACCGGCGTCCGCCTCATCACCACCGCCCTCCACGAACTCGAGCGCCGCGACGGCACCACCGCCCTGCTCTCGATGTGCGCCGGGGGTGCCATGGCGACGGGGACGGTGGTGGAGCGGGTGTGAGGGTGGTGGCCGAAAGATTCGGCGGGTGACCGCCGAAGTTTCGGCGGGTACCCGCTGAATCTTTCGGTTCCCGGCCGAACCTTCACACGCGAGCCGAAAGTTTCGGCAACGTGCCCACGCGGCACACCTTTCCTCCACAGCCGCGTCGCCGGGCCCGTCATCCCCAGGGAGCGCGAGGGCACTTCTCCTGGTGCGGCAGGCTGGTGACCCTGGCACCCATGCTGATTCCCCTCTTCGACGACCTCGGAGTGCTCCTCCGCCGCGACGCCGTGATGGCCGGGGTGAACGATCTGGTGCTCCATCGGATGGTCCGGAGCGGCGAGCTCGTGCGACTGCGCCACGGCGTCTACTGCGATGCCGGCGCGTGGCGGGTCGCCACACCCGAGGATCGCCACCGCATCCTCAGTCACGGCGTGATGCGGCTGTACACCTCCGAGGTCGCGCTCTCGCACGTGAGCGCAGCGCTCGCGTGGGGCGGCCCGTCCTGGGGGCTCGACCTGTCGACGGTCCATCTGACCGACCTGGACGGCACCGGACAGCGCACGCGAGCGCGGGTGCACCACCATGTCGGTCAGTGCCGAGTCGAGGACATCAGCCGTTTCGACGACCACTGGATCACCTCACCGGCGCGCACCGTTCTCGACGTCGCCGGTCTGGTTCCACGCGACGCGGCCGTCTGCGTCGCCGATCACTTCATCGTGAACCGACTGACGACGGTGGCTGAGTTGAAGCGGGCCCTGGCGCTACGCGGAGACTGGCCCCAACATGCCCAGGCCGCGCTGGCGATCGATCTGGCACGAGAGGGCGCGGAAAGTCCGGGCGAGACCCGGCTGCGATTGTTCTTCCACGATCTCGGCTACCGAGACATCCGCCTTCAACATCCGGTGCAGAACGCCGACGGTCGCGTCTTCGCCCTCGTCGACATGCTGGTGGAGGAACTGGGCCTTCTCGCTGAGTTCGACGGGCTCGGCAAGTACCTGCGGCTCCGCCGACCGGGCGAAACGATCGAGCAGACTGTGATTCGGGAGAAGGTGCGCGAGGACCACGTCCGTGAAGCGGAGAACAAGCCCATGCTCCGCGCCATCTGGCCCGACCTCGACCGCCCGACCGAACTGGAACGTCGCGTACGCCGGATCCGCCGAGCGGCCTGAACACTCCCTGTACGAATCTTTCGGTTCGCGGCCGAACCTTCTGACGGCAGCCGAAAGATTCGGCGGGTACCCGCTGAATCTTCGGCGGGTACCCGCCAAAACTTTCCGAACCCCTACGCCCCGTACACCCCCTCCGGCACGACGGAAGCAGCCAGCAGATCCCGCAGCGCCGGGCCGACCTCGGGGGCGGTCCAACGGCGTCCGAGGTCGTGGGAGGCGTCGTGACGCCAGCCCGATTCGACGGTGATGGTGGAGCCGTCGATCTCGATGACGCGGCCGGTGACGTCGCCGGCTTCCTCCGAGGCGAGCCAGGCGACGATCGGGGAGTTGTCCTCGGGCAGGGCCATGGCGGAGGTGTCGAAGGCGCCCTCGGTCATGCGGGTCTTGGCGACGGGCGCGATGGCGTTGACGGTGACGCCGTAGCGGCCCATCTCGGCGGCGGCGACGAGGGTGAGCGCGGCGATGCCGCCCTTGGCGGCGGAGTAGGTGGCCTGGCCGATGGAGCCTTGGAGGCCGGCGCCCGAGGAGGTGTTGATGACGCGGGCCGCGCGCTGGCGGCCCTCCTTGGCCTCCGCGCGCCAGTAGGCGCCGGCGTGGCGCAGCGGGGCGAAGTGGCCCTTGAGGTGCACGCGGATGACGGCGTCCCACTCCTCCTCGGAGGTGTTCACCAGCATCCGGTCGCGCACGAAGCCGGCGTTGTTGACCAGGATGTCGAGGCCGCCGAAGGTGTCGATGGCCTGCTGCACCATCGCGGCGGCCTGCTCGAAGTCGGCGACGTCGGCACCGTTCGCCACCGCCCGCCCACCCAGGGCCTCGATCTCGGCGACCACCGATTCGGCCGGGGTCTCCCCCGCCGATTCGCCGGCGAGCGTGACACCGAAGTCGTTGACGACGACGGCGGCGCCGTGGCGGGCGAGCTCCAGCGCGTGGGCACGGCCGATGCCGCGGCCGGCGCCGGTGACGATCGCGACGCGACCTTCGAGCAGCATGATCAGTTCTCCTGGGTGGTCGATGCGGAGGCGGCGAACTGCCGCCCGATGTGCAGGAAGACGGGTGGTTCGCCGCCGCCGTCGCAGGCCACGCGAGCACCGGAGACGTAGGAGGCGAGGTCGCTGGCGAGGAACACCGCCACAGCGCCGACCTCATCGGGCCGCGCCATCCGACCCAGCGGGATGGTCGACTCGACGGCCGCCACCTGGGCGTCGTCGCCGTAGTGGTCGTCGGTCTGCTCGGTGCGGCACAGCCCGACGTCGATGGCGTTCACCCGCACTGCGGGCCCCCACTCCATCGCCAGCGAGCGGGTGAGCGAGTCGACGCCCGCCTTGGCGGCGGCATAGGCGGCGATCGTCGGCGCGGGTCGCGCAGCCGAGATCGAGGAGATGTTGACGATGACGCCGCTCCCCTGCCGCTGCATGACGGCGTTCGCCGCCTGCGCGCAGACCAGCGGGCTGAGCAGGTTGAGGCCCACGATCTTCTCGTGGAAGCGCGGGGACGCCGTCGCGGCGTCGGCCGCGGGCGCTCCCCCGGCGTTGTTGACCAGGACGTCGAGTCGCCCGTGCGCAGCCACGACGTCGGCCACCAGCGCGCCCACCGCATCGGCGTCCCGCACGTCGCACAGGTGGTGCGTCGTGCCGAGCAGCGGGTCGGCGACCTCCGAGCGCGAGCAGGTGACGACGGTCGCGCCGGCGTCGAGGAAGGCCCGGGAGATGCCGCGGCCGATACCGCGCTGGCCGCCGGTCACGAGGACGACGCGGCCGGTCAGATCGAGGGCGAGCGACATGCTGACGACCCTACCAAGCAAATGTTAGGTTGGCACCCATGCCGATCACCTCCGAGCTCCGACCCGACGGCATCCGGGTCGTGACGATGGCCCATCCGCCGGTCAACGCCCTGCCCGTCCAGGGCTGGTACGACGTCGCCGCCGCCCTCGACGAGGCCGCGGGCGACCTGGCCACGAAGGTCGTCGTCCTGCGCGCCGAGGGCAAGGGCTTCAATGCCGGCGTCGACATCAAGGAGATGCAGCACACCAGCGGCTTCGAAGCCCTCCTCGGCGCCAACCGCGGCTGCTACGCCGCGTTCAAGGCCGTCTACGAGTGCGCCGTCCCGGTGGTCGCGGCCGTCAACGGCTTCTGCGTCGGCGGCGGCGTCGGCCTGGTCGGCAACGCCGACGTGATCGTGGCCAGCGACGACGCCTACTTCGGCGTCCCCGAGGTCAACCAGGGCGCCCTCGGCGCCGCCACCCACATGGCACGGCTCGTGCCGCAGCACATGATGCGCACCCTCTACTTCACCGCCCGCACCATCAAGGCGGTCGACCTCGTGCAGTTCGGCTCGGTGCTCGAGACCGTCCCCCGCGACCAGTTGGACGACGCCGCGCTGAAGGTCGCCGGCGAGATCGCCGCCAAGGACACCCGCGTCATCCGCGCCGCCAAGGCCGCCCTCAACGGCATCGACCCCATCGACGTCAACAAGAGCTACCGCTTCGAACAGGGCTTCACCTTCGAGCTCAACCTCGCCGGCGTCTCCGACGAGCTGCGCGACGAGTTCGCCGGCACCGCCAAGGCCGAGAAGAAGGGCCACTGAGATGGGCAAGGGACCCCGCGACAAGCGGATGAGCATCGAGGACGTCGTCGCCGAACTCAGCGACGGCATGACCATCGGCATCGGCGGCTGGGGGCCGCGACGCAAGCCGATGGCCCTGGTCCGCGCGATCCTCCGCTCCGACCTGAAGGACCTCACTCTCGTCAGCTGGGGCGGCGCGGACGTCGGCCTGCTCACCCGGGCCGGCAAGGTGCGCAAGCTCGTCTACGCCTTCGTCAGCCTCGACTCGATCCCCCTCGAGCCGAACTTCCAGCGCGCCCGCCAGCTCGGCACGATCCCCGAGGTCGTCGAGCTCGACGAGGGCATGTTCCAGACCGGCCTCAAGGCCGCAGCCGAGCGGCTGCCGTTCCTGCCGATGCGCGCGGGCCTGGGCTCCGACGTGCTGGTCAACAACCCGACGATCCGCACCGTCACCAGCCCCTACGACGAGGGCTTCGGCTTCGAGGAGCTCGTCGCCGTCCCCGCGTTGAACCTCGACGTCGCGTTGGTGCACATGAACCGGGCCGACCAGCACGGCAACGCCACCTACCTCGGCCCCGACCCCTACTTCGACGATCTCTTCGCGATGGCGGCGGAGCGCACCTTCGTCAGCTGCGAGCAGATCGTCGACACCGCAGGCCTGACGATCGACACGCCGGTGCAGCGGCTGCTGCTCAACCGGATGATGGTCAGCGGCGTCGTCGAGACCCCGAACGGCGCGCACTTCACCACGTGCACGCCCGATTACGAGCGCGACGAGCGCTTCCAGCGCGCGTACGCCGCCGCGGCCGGCGGCACCGACGAGGAGTGGGCCGCCTTCGAGCAGCGCTTCCTCGCCGGCGACGAACAGGCCTACCAGGACGCCGTCCGCGCCTTCACCGAGGAGCAGCAGTCGTGACCGAGACCGGCACCTCCACCGTCACCCGCGCCGACGTCTGCGCCGCGGCGATCGCCGACGCCTTCCGCGACGACGGCGAGATCTTCGCCAGCCCCATGGGCATGCTGCCGATGCTCGGGGTGCGGCTGGCGAAGCTGACCAGCAATCCCGACCTGGTGATCTCCGACGGCGAGTCGCTGTTCCTCGCCGGCGTGCCCCCGCTGTTCGCCAAGGGCGACGTCGTCGAGGGCTGGATCCCCTTCCGCCGCGTCTTCGATGTCGTGGCCTACGGCAAGCGCCACGTGATGATGGGCGCCACCCAGGTCGACCAGCACGGCAACCAGAACATCTCCGCGATCGGCCCGTTCGCCCAGCCGAAGCGCCAACTGCTCGGCTCGCGCGGCGCCCCGGGCAACACCGTCAACAACCGGACGTCGTACTGGGTGCCCAAGCACGGGCCCCGGGTCTTCGTCGAGCAGGTCGACATCGTCTCCGGCGTCGGCCCGAAGCGCGCCCGCGAGGCCGGCCCCGCGGCGTCCCGGTTCAACGACATCCACCGCATCGTCAGCAACCTCGGCGTCTTCGACGTAAAGGGCCCCGACGACACCGTGCGGCTGCTCTCGGTGCACCCCGGCGTCAGCGTCGAGGACGTCGTCGCCGCCACCGGCTTCGAACTCGCGATCGCGGACGACGTCGCGACCACCCGGGAGCCCTCGCTCGAGGAGCTCCTCATCATCCGCGAGGTGCTCGACCCGAAGGGCCTGCGCTTCAAGGAGGTCCCCGAGCCGACCCCCGCCCAGGAGTCCTGAATGATCGAGCAGCTCATCCGCACGCCCTTCACCGACCTCGTCGGCGTCCCGCACCCGGTCGTGCAGACCGGCATGGGCTGGGTCTCGGGTCCGCGTCTGGTCAGCGCCACCGCGAAGGCCGGCGGTCTGGGCATCCTGGCCAGCGCCACGATGACCTTCGAGGAGCTGGAGAAGGCGATCGTCGAGGTCAAGGGGCGCATCCCCGAGGGGACGCCGTTCGGCGTCAACCTGCGCGCGGACGCCGGCGACGCGGTCGACCGGTGCCGTCTGCTCATCGACTACGGCGTCAAGGTCGCCTCCTTCGCCCTGGCACCCAAGCCGGAGCTGATCGCGCAGCTCAAGGAGCACGGCATCGTCGTGATGCCCTCGATCGGCGCGGCCAAGCACGCCAAGAAGGTCGCCTCGTGGGGCGCGGACGCCGTGATGGTGCAGGGAGGCGAGGGTGGCGGCCACACCGGCCCCGTGCCCACCACCCTGCTGCTGCCCACGGTGCTCGACGCCGTCGACATCCCGGTGATCGCGGCCGGCGGGTTCTTCGACGGACGCGGCCTGGCCGCCGCGCTGTCCTACGGCGCCGCGGGGGTGGGCATGGGCACCCGGTTCCTGCTCACCTCCGACTCCGCCGTCCCGCAGGCGGTCAAGGAGCTCTACCTCGGATACGACCTCACCGGCACGGTCGTCACGGCGAAGGTCGACGGCATGCCGCACCGGATGCTGCGCACCGATCTGGTCTCCGAGATCGAGGAGACCAGCGCCGTGAAGCGTCTGGGTCCCACCATGAAGCGCACGTTGGAGTTCAAGCGCGACAGCGGCATGAGCTGGGGTCGCCTGCTCAGCGACGGCCGCGCGATGAAGAAGACCCAGGGCCGCACGCTGGGCCAGATGGCGCTGGCCGCGAACACCCCGACCATGCTCAAGGCGGGTCTCGTCGAGGGCGACACCTCCGCGGGCGTGCTCGCCAGCGGCCAGGTGGTCGGGCTCATCGACGACCTGCCCAGCTGCGAGGAGCTCATCGACCGCGTGGTCACCCGTGCTGCCGCCGAGCTCACCCGTGCCCGCGGCTACGTGGTCGAGGGGCTGCTCTAGCGCGCCGACGCACCGCGGCCGCCCGTCCTCGGGTGAGGACGAGCGGCCGCGGCTAGGAGGGGTGGAGAGAGGTTCAGCCGGGAGTGCTCAGCTGAGCGTGAGCGCCGTGTCGTCGAGCACGAAGCTGGTCTGCGCCGAGGAGTCCTCGGTGCCGGTGAACCCGATGCTCACCGTCTGCCCGGCGAGCGAGGAGACGTCGAAGCTCTTGAGCACGTAGCCGCTGGCCGCGTTGAGGTTCGAGTACGTCGCCAGGGTGGTCGAGCCGGCCTTGACCACGAGCTTGTCGTACGCGGTGGTCGTCGTGGTCTCGGCGGTGTCGATGTGGACGTAGAAGCTCAGCGTCGCCTTGCAGCCGCTGGGGATCGTCACCGACTGCGAGAGCGTGTCGGTGGCGGCCTGGCCGTAGCCGTTCAGCCACGCCTTCCAGCTGCCGGTGCGGGCGGCCTGGCCGGCGTCGGAGGTGATGACGCCCGTGCTCGCCGTCCACGAGGTGGCACCGGACTCGAAGCCGGGGTTGAGCAGCTTGTTGCCCGTCGAGGTGCAGGTGGTGGTGCCGCCCGTGCCGCCGCCCGTGCCGCCGCCGGCCGTGCAGGTCGGGTCGCTGGACTGCGCGGGCACGTTGACGGCGTTCCACGCCGCCTTGACCGCGTTGAACTCCGTGCAGCTGTTCGGGTAGAGGTTCTTGGCCGCGGTGAGGGTCCAGGTGCGGTACTTGAGGTAGGAGGACGACGAGGTCTTCTGCAGCATCGCGTTGTACATGATCGTCATGGCCTTCTGGATGCCGATGCCGGTGACCGTCGAGCTGTTGCAGGTGGGGCTGGTCGGCTGGCCGCCGGTCGGGTTCGTGCCCTCGGCCAGCAGGTAGAACCAGTGGTTGCCGGGTCCGGCGGCCGCGTGCACCTCCTGGGTCGGCGTCGAGCTGGAGTAGCAGTTGTCGTCGCCGGCCAGCGACGGGTCGTACATGTAGCGGATGGGGCCGCTGCCGACGAGGTTCACCTGCTCACCGACGGTGAAGTCGGGCTTGTCGACCGGGTTGTTGGCGTACCACTCGGTGGAGGCGCCGAAGGTGTCGGCGACGAACTCCTGGGTGTTGCCGCCCGAGATGCCGCCGGGCGTGTGGTCGTCGACCCCGTGGCCGAACTCGTGCGCGACGACGTCGATGGAGCCGATCCACTTGCCGCCGGTCTGGGTGTGGCCGACCTGCACCTGGGTGCCGTCGTAGTAGGCGTTGACATCGTTGAGGCCGACGCGGATCGGCACCCAGCCGCCTGAGCCGTCCATGCCGCTGCGGCCCAGCCACGCCGAGAGCATCTTGCGCTCCTGCTCGGCGGCGTAGAACGCATCGACGCAGCCGGTCTCCTTCGAGGTGGCCACGCCGGTGCCCCAGCTGTCGGTCGCCTTGGCGAAGGTGGTGTTGGTGGCGGCGTCCTGGCAGACCAGGGTCGCGGCGTTGGAGTCCTTCATCGAGTAGGTCGAGCCGCTGAGCGTGGTCGGGATGGTGACGGTGCCGGCGTAGGCCGAGGATCCGCTGCCCTCGACCACGTGCTCGCGGGTGCGCAGCACGCGACCGGTGAGGGCGTCGACGTCGACGGTGAGCCGGGAGGCCTCGCCGTCGCGGACGCCGCGCACGGTGGTCTCCCAGGCGAGCGCCGAGCGCTTACCTTGGACGACGACGAGGCGGGTGAGGGAGTCGTAGGTGCCCTGCTGCACCTGGCGGCGGGCCTTGGCACGGGCGGTGCCGCGGGCGATCGTCGGCGTCACGCTCGCAAGGTCGACCGGGCGGGTCTGGGCGACCGAGGTGCCGAGCACGTGGCCCTCGGCGTCGGTGGTGATCACGAAGTCGCCGCCGACGACCGGCAGGCCGCGGTACGTGCGCTCGTAGGGCACGTACTGCAGGTCGTGCGAGGTGAGCACGCTCTGGGCGTGGAACCGGTCGAAGGAGCTGGCCTTCAGGACCGCCGGTCGCCGGGCCACCAGCGCGCCGGCCGCCGAGGCCGCACGGGCCTGCGGACGGTCGGCGCCGGGCCGCGACGGCTGGGCAGCCGGGGCGCTGGACGCGGAGGACGCCGCGCCGATGGCCGAGGTGCCGCCGGAGGGGATGGCCGCAGCGGAACCGCCCACCGCGGTGGCCGCCAGGGCCGGGACGAGGGCAGCGCCGAGCGCGCCCGCGAGGAGTCGCTTCACCCATTTCTCCTAGGGTGTGAAGTCGGGCGTCGAGCCCGATCCGAGAGGGACGCCCCGGACGGCCGGGGCATCGTCGCGACGGCGTCCGGGGGCGCGCTGAATCTCGCGGCACCGGAGGATCTGCGTCAACGGATCAGATCTGCAGGAAGACGCAGTGCGAGAACGTGCGTGCGACACACGGAACTTCAGCAGAAGGGGCGCCGCGGCGCGCCACCGCACCGAACCCGACGTGTCGGGTTCACCCGCGCGTCACCGCCGTCAGCGGCCGGTGCTCGTTGGACCGGTCATGTGCGAGCACCACTCCCCCCACTCCGCGAGCGTCGCCGGAGCGCGGCCCGCGCCGACGCCGTCCGCCCTCGCGGCCGTGAGCCGCCGTACCGTCACCGCCGCCGGCGCGGGCCTGCTGCTGGCCGGCGCGACCGGCCTCGGCCCGACCACCGGGACGGCCCTCGCCGCGGACGCGGCGCCGTCCCGCGGTGCCTCCCGCGCGTCCCGGATCAGCCGCGGCACGCAGCTGCTGCACGCCGACCTGCACAACCACACGCTGCTCTCGGACGGAGACGGCGACGCGGCCGGCGCGTTCTCCTCGATGCGTCGAGCCGGCCTGGACGTCGCCGCGCTGACCGACCACGCGTCGCTCTCCGACAACGTGCTCGGCGAGGTGCTGGCCGGGATCCTGCCGCAGGAGTACAAGGCGGTCGCCGGGATCACCCAGGCCGACTGGCAGACCACCCGGGCCTACGCCGACGCCGCCGACCGGCCCGGCGCGTTCACCGCGATCCGCGGATTCGAGTGGTCCGAGCCGCTGCTGGGCCACGTCAACGTGTGGTTCACCGAGAACTACATCGACGTGCTGCAGGCCGGCGTCATGCAGCCCCTGCTGGACTGGCTGGCCCGCGAACCCGGCCTGGTGCTCGACGGCGGCGCCGACGGCCTGGCCGGCTTCAACCATCCCGGCCGCGAGCCCGGACGCTTCCAGGAGTTCGTCTACGACGAGCGCGTGCGCGATCGCGTCGTCTCGCTGGAGATGTTCAACCGCACCGACGACTACCTGTTCTCCGGCTACGCCGACGGGAAGTCCTCGCCGCTGTGCGCCTGCCTCAACGCGGGCTGGCGCACCGGCATCTCCGGCGTCACCGACGAGCACGGCACCGACTGGGGCTTCCCGGAGGGCAAGGGTCGCACCGGGCTGTGGGTGCGCCAGCACGACCGGGACGGCGTCCGCCGGGCCATGAGCGCGCGCCGGTTCTTCGCGACCCGCACCTCGGGGCTGCGGGTCGACGCCGTCGCCGCGACGCCGCGCGGGGTGCGCCGTCGGATGGGCTCGACGCTGCCGATGACCAGCGGCGTCGTCCGCTTCCGCCTCGACCTCGCGCGCGACGCCTCCTGGCGGGGCCGCCCGCTGCACGTGCAGGTGCTGCGGCCGGGCACCGAGGTGCCGGAGGTGGCTCACGTCGAGGAGTTCCGCGTCGGACCCGTCGTCGAGTTCCCCGTGCGCCTCGATGTCGCGGACGGCGACTGGGTGCTGCTGCGCGTCAGCGACCCGAGCCAGCCGAACGCGACGCCGGGACCCGAGGGACACCCGTGCAACGACCTGGCGATCGCCTACACGAGTCCGTGGTGGCTCGAGCCGGCGTCCGCGTGACCCGGACCCCCGAGATCGGCGGACCGGACAGGGCCTGCTGGCCTACCCTCCGGACGTGACCACCATCGACCGAGCCGCCGCCCCCGTCGCGACCGGCCGCGCCACGCTGCTGCTGATGATCCCGCTGAACCTGCTGCTCGTGCCGTGGGTGTGGATCGGCCGCCTGGTCTTCGGCGTCTTCGGGTGGTTCGCCTACTTCATGCTGCCGGTCGCGCTGATCGTGGCGGTCGCGATGACCTTCACCACGATCCTGGCCTTCACCCAGAAGCGCCGGCCGCGCAGCCTGAGCCGGGCCGAGGTGTTCTGGCAGTGGTCGACGTGGGCCGGTCTCCTCGCGCTCGGCACGTTCCTGCCCGACTTCGGCGACACCGAGGAGAGCTACCGCTCCGCGCTCACGCAGGCGTTCGGCTACTCCGACAGCCTGATGAACCTCAGCTACTCCCTCAGCTTCGGTGGTGCCGTGGTGGCGGTGGTCGCGTGGATCGGACTGGTGATCAGCCTGCTGCACGGCCACCGGCAGGAGGCGCCGTCGTCCTGAGGGGGTGGTCGGACAGGCGAAACTGCCCGGATCGGGCTGATTCCAGGCCCGAAACGGCCAGTTTCACCGGCCGGCCGGGGAAACTGGCCCCCGCCCGCGCCCACCACAGGAGCCCCACCGGTCAGCTCAGACTGTCGGTTCGTGACGGCAGTCTTGCCTGACCGATGGCAGGAGTCACCGGGCGCCCGGTGACTCAGACCGCCGGCCCGGCCCTACAACCGCTCGAGAATCGTCACGTTCGCCTGACCGCCGCCCTCGCACATGGTCTGCAGGGCGTAGCGGCCGCCGGTGCGCTCGAGCTCGTTCAGCATGGTGGCCATGATCCGGGTGCCGGTGGCGCCGATGGGGTGGCCGAGGGCGATGCCGCCGCCGTTGACGTTGACCTTCTCGTGCGGGATGTCGAGCTCCTTCATCCAGGCCAGGACGACGGAGGCGAAGGCCTCGTTGCATTCGAACAGGTCGATGTCCTCGACCGTGAGTCCGGTGCGCTCCAGCGCGTGGCGGGTGGCGCCGATCGGGCCGGTGAGCATCCAGACGGGGTCGTCGCCGCGCACCGAGAGGTGGTGCACCCGGGCGCGGGGGGTGAGGCCGTGCTCGGCGACCGCGCGCTCGGAGGCGACGAGCAGGGCCGAGGAGCCGTCGCAGATCTGGGAGGCGACGGCGGCGGTGATCCGGCCGCCGGGGGCGAGGGTCTGCAGGCCGGCCATCTTCTCCAGCGAGGTCTCCCGCGGGCACTGGTCGACGGCGAAGGTGCCCTCGGCCAGCTCGACCGGCGCGATCTCACCGGCGAAGCGGCCCTCGGCGATGGCGGCGAGCGCCCGCTGGTGGGAGGCGAGCGCGTAGGCCTCCATGTCCTCACGCGAGATGTCCCACTTCTCGGCGATCATCTCGGCGGAGTTGAACTGGCTGACCTCGACCTCGCCGTAGCGCGCCGTCCAGCCGGGCGACTCGGCGAAGGGCGTGCTGAAGCCGTACTGCTGGCCGACCAGCATGGCCGCGGAGATCGGGATGGCCGACATGTTCTGGACGCCGCCGGCGATGACGAGGTCCTGGGTGCCGGACATGACGCCCTGCGCGGCGAAGTGCACGGCCTGCTGGGAGGAGCCGCACTGGCGGTCGATGGTCACGCCGGGCACGTGGTCGGGCAGCCCGGCCACCAGCCACGCCGTGCGGGCGATGTCGCCGGCCTGGGAGCCGATGGTGTCGCAGCAGCCGAGGATGACGTCGTCGACCGCACCGGGGTCGATGCCGGTGCGCTGGACGAGGGCGGCGAGCGTGTGGGCGGCGAGGTCGGCGGAGTGGACGCCGGCGAGCGCGCCGCCGCGCTTGCCGACCGGGGTACGGACGGCGTCGACGATGTAGGCCTCGGGCATGGGGGTTCCTTCCGGGGGTGCGGGCGGCTCAGGCCGGGGCCGAGATGCCGTCGAGCAGGATGGTCAGGTACTGGTCGGCGATCTCGGTGTGGGCGTGCTGGCCGCCGGGGCGGTACCAGCGCACGGCCACCCACACGGTGTCGCGGATGAAGCGGTAGGTCAGGGTGAGGTCGAGGTCGGCCCGCAGGACGCCGGTGTCGACGCCCTCCTGGAGCAGCGTCAACCACACCGCACGCGACTGGGCGTTGCGCTCGGCCAGGTAGCCGAAGCGCTCGAGGGCGCCGAGGTGGTCGGCGTCGTTCTGGAAGATCGCCACCTCGGGCCCGTGCTCGTGGATGGCGTCGAAGGAGAGCCGGACGGCGCGCTCGAGCTTGGTACGGGCGTCGTCGGGGCTGGCGAGGATCTCGTCGTAGGCCGCGAACAGCTCGTCCTGGAAGCTGCGCAGGATCTCATCGACCATCGACTCCTTGGAGTCGAAGTGGTGGTAGAGGCTCCCGGAGAGGATGCCGGCGGCGTCGGCGATGTCGCGCACGGTGGTGTTCTTGAAGCCCTTCTCGGCGAAGAGCCGGGCGGCGATGCGCAACAGCTCCTCGCGCCGGGACGGCGCATCGGGCTCGGGCTTCGGCGTGGCGGGCGTGGCGGCCATGGAGTGAAGCCTCTCAGGCCCGCTGGCTGCTGACGGAGACGACCTCGCCGGTGAGGTAGGAGGAGTAGTCGGAGGCGAGGAACACCATCACGTTGGCCACCTCCCACGGTTCGGCGGCCCGCCCGAAGGCCTCGCGCTGGGTGAGCTCGTGGAGCAGCTCGTCGGAGGTCACCTTCGCCAGGAACGGGTGCATCGCCAGGCTCGGGCTCACCGCGTTGACCCGGATGCCGTGGGGCGCGAGGTCGAGGGCGGCGCAGCGGGTGAGCGCCATGACGCCGGCCTTGGCCGCGGCGTAGTGGGCCTGGCCCTCCTGGGCGCGCCAGCCGATGACGGAGGCGTTGTTGACGATGACGCCGCGGGTGCCCGAGGCGACCATCCGCTGGCCGACGGCCCGCACGCAGCGGAAGGTGCCGGTGAGCGTGATGTCGAGGACCCGGGTCCACTGCTCGTCGGTCATCTCCAGCACGGACGCCGTCCCGCCGAGCCCGGCGTTGTTGATCATCACGTCGATGCCGCCGAACTCCTCGGCGACGTCGAGGAGCCGCTGCACCTGGGCCTCGTCGGTGACGTCGCAGACGACCTGCCGCACCCGGTCGGCGCCGAACTCGGCGGCCAGCGCCTCCTCGGCCTCGGCGAGCCGACGCTCGTGGGTGTCGCTGAAGACGACGGCGCGGGCGCCCTCCTCCAGGGCACGACGGACGACGGAGGCGCCGATCCCGGCGCCGGCCGCGGCGGTGACGACCACGGTGCGGTCGCGCAGGAGGTCGTGGCCCGGGACGTAGTCGGGGGTGGGCTGGACGGGGCGGAGGGTCATCGGTGTCAACCTCGGGGCTCGCGGGGAAGGCCGAGCACGCGCTCGGCCAGGATGTTGCGCTGGACCTCGTCGCTGCCGCCGTAGATCGTGTCGGCGCGGGAGAACAGGAAGATGCGCTGCCAGGCCGACAGCTCGTAGGGCGCGGACTCCGCGAGCAGGCCGCCGGTGCCCAGTACGTCCATGGCCAGCTCGCCGAGGCGCCGATGCCAGTTGGCCCACACCAGCTTGAAGATCGAGCCGGCGCCGCCGCCGGCCGCGGAGTCCTCTCCCCCGGTGACGAGCGAGAGCACGCGCAGGGCGTTGGCGCGCATGACCTCCAGCTCGACCTTGGAGGCGGCGAGGCGGTCGCGCAGCACGGGGTCGTCGATGGCGCCGTTGGCCTTGGCGAGCGCGATGACGCCGTCCAGCTCCCGCGCGAACCCGACGACCTGGCCGAGGGTCGAGACGCCGCGCTCGAAGCCGAGCAGGCCCATCGCCACCCCCCAGCCCTTGCCGGGCTCGCCGACGATGAGGTCGGCGGCGGTGCGGGCGCCGGTGAAGAAGACCTCGTTGAACTCCGAGCCGCCGGTGAGCTGCTCGATGGGGCGCACCTCCACGCCGGGCTGGTCGATCGGCACCAGCAGGAACGAGAGGCCCTGGTGGCGCTGCGAGCCGGGCTCGGAGCGGGCGACGACGAAGAGCCACTGGGAGAAGTGGGCGTTGGAGGTCCACACCTTCTGCCCGTCGAGGATCCACTCGGTGCCGTCGTCGGAGAGCCGCGCCTTGGTCTGCACGTTGGCGAGGTCGGAGCCCGCGCCCGGTTCGGAGTAGCCCTGCGCCCACAACTCCTCGACCGCCACGATGGGCGGGAGGAAGCGTGCGCACTGCTCGGGCGTGCCGAAGGCCATCAGGGTCGGGCCCATGAGCTCCTCGCCGAGGTGGTTGACCCGCCCGGGTGCGTCGGCGCGGGCGTACTCCTCGTGGAAGATCACCTGCTGCCACAGGCTCAGGCCGCGGCCGCCGTGCTCGGTCGGCCAGCCCACGCAGGTCCAGCCCTCGCGGGCCAGATGCTGGTTCCAGGCCAGCCGTTCGGGCAGGGCCTCGTGGTCGCGGCCGGGGCCGCCGAGGCCCTTGAGTCCGCGGAAGTCGCCGGCGAGGTGGTCCTCGAGGAAGGCACGCACCTCGGCCCGGAAGGCCTCGTCGGTCGCCGAGTAGGTCAGGTCCACGAGTGCTACGCTACCAAGCAACTGTTTGGTTGGGCGAGTGAGGTGGAGATGTCGAGCACCACGATCCCCGGCGCACTGCGCGCGGCGGCGGCGCGGTACGGCGACGCCCCTGCCTACGTCGAGGACGACCGCACCGTCTCCTTCGCCGCGCTCCACGTCCTGGTGCAGCGGGTCGCCGGGCACTACGCGAGCCTCGGGGCCGAGCCCGGCTTCCGTGCCGTCGTGTGGGCGCCCAACAGCATCGAGTGGGTCGTCGCGGCGCTCGCGGTCACCTACGCCGGCGGCACCCTGGTGCCCGCGAACTCCCGTTACACCGCCCACGAGGTCGCCGACCTCGTCGAGCGCACGGACGCCGCGATCGTCGTCGTCGCCGACGGCTTCCTGGGCCGCACCCAGATCGCCGACCTGCACGCCACGACGTCCCTCGAGGGTGTGCGGGTGCTCGACATCGCGCGCCTGCTCGACGAGGCATCCGCTCTGGACGACGCCGCGCTCGCCGCCGTCGTGGCCCGCGCCGAGGCCGTCTCCCCCGACGACGTCGCCGACATCCTCTTCACCTCCGGCACCACCGGGCGCCCGAAGGGCGCGATGTCGGCCCACCGGCAGACCGTCGGCGTCGCGCAGGTGTGGGGCGACCTCGGCGGCGTCGGCCCCGACGACCGCTACCTGGTGGTCAACCCCTTCTTCCACTCCTTCGGCTACAAGGTCGGCATCGTCACCGGCCTGCTCACCGGCGCGACCCTCTACCCGCTGGCGACCTTCGACCTCGAGCGCACCCTCGACCTCATCGAGCGCGAGCGCATCACCGTGCTGCCCGGGGCACCGACGATCTACCAGTCCCTGCTGGCCGCGCCCGGTCGCGAGGGTCGCGACCTCTCCTCGCTGCGGCTGGCCGTCACCGGTGCCGCGGTGGTGCCGGTCGTGCTCATCGAGCGCATGCGGGAGGCCGCGCCGTCCGGTCTGGGCATCGAGCAGGTCGTCACCGCCTTCGGCATGACCGAGGCCGTGGTCGTCACGATGTGCCGCGAGGGCGACCCCGCCGACCTCGTCGCCACCACCTGCGGGCGCGCGGTGCCCGGCATGGAGACCCGCATCGCCGACGACGGCGAGCTGCTGGTGCGCGGGCCGTGGGTGATGCTCGGCTACCTCGACGACCCCGAGGCCACCGCCGCCGCCATCGACGCCGAGGGCTGGCTGCACACCGGCGACGTCGGCGTGCTCGACGAGGCCGGCAACCTGCGCATCACTGACCGGCTCAAGGACATGTACATCTCCGGCGGGTTCAACGTGTACCCCGCCGAGGTCGAGCAGACCCTGGCCCGCCTCGACGGCGTGGCCGACGTCGCCGTCGTCGGCATCCCCGACGAGCGGCTGGGGGAGGTCGGCGCGGCCTTCGTGGTCCGCTCGGCCGACCCGGCCGGCGCCGCCCTGGCAGCCGATGCCGTCGTCGCGTTCGCCCGCGAGCGACTCGCCAACTTCAAGGCCCCGCGCGAGGTCGTCTTCGTCGAGGCCCTCCCCCGCAACCTGTCCGGCAAGGTGCTCAAGACCGAGCTCCGGAAGACCCCGAGGTAGAGATGGATCTGACCCTGTCCGAGTCCGAGCTGGCCTTCCAGGCCGAGGCCCGGGCCTGGCTGGCGGCGCACGTGCCGACCACCCCCCTGCCCTCCATGGACACCCCGGAGGGCTGGGCGCTGCACCAGGAGTGGGAGGCGAAGCTGGCCGCCGACCGCTGGTCGGTCGTCTCCTGGCCCCGCGAGTTCGGCGGCCGCGAGGCCTCGCTCGTGGAGTGGGTGATCTTCGAGGAGGAGTACTACCGCGCGGGCGCCCCCGGCCGGGTCTCCCAGAACGGCATCTTCCTGCTCGCGCCCATCATCTTCGAGCACGGGACGCCGGAGCAGCAGGCGCGTTTCCTGCCCTCGATGGCCACCGGCGAGCGCATCTGGGCGCAGTGCTGGAGCGAGCCCGAGGCCGGCTCCGACCTCGCCTCGCTGCGCTCGACCGCGCGCCGCGACGACGAGCGCGGCGGCTGGGTGCTCAACGGGCAGAAGACCTGGTCGTCGCGGGCGGCGCTGGCGCACTGGGGCTTCGGGCTCTTCCGCTCCGACCCGCAGGCACAGAAGCACCGCGGCCTCACCTACTTCCTCTTCCCCCTCGACGCCGAAGGCGTGACCGTGCGCCCGATCGCCCAGCTGGACGGCGAGGCCGGGTTCGCCGAGATCTTCTTCGACGAGGTCTTCGTGCCGGACGCCGACGTGCTCGGCGCCCCCGGCGACGGCTGGCGGGTGGCGATGTCGACCGCCGGCAACGAACGCGGCCTCTCGCTGCGCTCGCCGGGCCGGTTCTGTGCGGCCGTCGACCGACTCCTCGACCTCTACCGCGCCACCCCCGCACCACCGGCGGCCGCGGGCGACGCGGTGGTCGACGCCTGGATCAAGGCGCAGGCCTACCGGCTCTACACGTGGGGCACCGTCACCCGGCTGGCCGACGGCGGCGACATCGGCGCGGCCGGATCGGTCAACAAGGTCTGGTGGAGCGAGCTCGACGTCGCGCTGCACGAGACCGCCCTCGATCTGCTCGACGCCCACGGCGAGGTCGAGTCGCGTTGGCTCGACGGTTACACCTTCTCGCTCTCGGGACCCATCTACGCAGGCACCAACGAGGTGCAGCGCAACATCGTCGCCGAGCGCATCCTCGGTCTGCCGCGCGAGGCGAAGGGGGCCTGAGCATGAGGTTCGAGCACACCACCGACCAGCGCGACTTCGCGGCCTCCCTCGACGCGCTGCTCTCCGGCGCCGACACCGTGAGCGCCGCCCGCGCGTGGGCCGCCGCCGACACCGCACCGGGCCTGGCGCTGTGGGGTCGGCTGGCCGAGCAGGGGCTGACGATGCTGGCCACCGAGGCCACCCCGGTCGAGGTCGTCATCGCCTTCGAGGCGCTCGGGAGGCACGCCGTCCCCGGCCCGTGGGTGGAGTCCGCTGCCTACCTGCCGCTCGCCCTGGGCGCCGAGGTCGAGGGGGTGGCCACGGTCGCCGTCCCGCCGGAGGTGCCCTACGCGCTCGACGCGCATGCCGCCGACGCGGTGTACGCGGTCGTCGACGGCGTCCTGCACACCGCCACGCCGGGCGCGCGGCTCGGCTCGGTCGACCTGACCCGCGGCCTGTACGAGGTGACGCCGGATGCGCCCGCGGACGCCGCCGGCGACCTGGCCGCGGCGCGGCGCCTCGCCGTCCTCGCCACCTCCGCGCAACTGCTCGGAGCCGGCGAGCGCGTGCTCGCCGACACTGTCGGCTACGTCAAGCAGCGCCGGCAGTTCGGGCGCGAGATCGGCAGCTACCAGGCCGTGAAGCACGCCCTGGCCGACGTGCGCATCGCGCTGGACTTCGCCCGGCCGCTGCTCGACGGCGCCGCGCTGGAGCCGACCGAGCGCGACGTCGCCGCCGCGAAGATCGCCTGCTCCGACGCCGCCTACCTCGCCTCGCGCACCGGGCTGCAACTGCACGGCGCGATCGGCTACACCCAGGAGTTCGACCTCAGCGTGTGGATCACCAAGATCCGTGCACTGGTGGGCGCCTGGGGCACGCCGGCCCGCCACCGGGCGACCCTGCTCGACCTGCTCGTCGCGGAGGGGGCGGCCTGATGGAGTTCGCGCTCTCCCAGGACCAGGAGGAGCTGCTCGCCACCGTGCGGGCCGTGCTGGCCAAGCGCTCCGACCCGGCCGCCGTGCGGGCGGCGCTCGCCCAGGAGCAGGGCTACGACGTCGAGCTGTGGCAGCTGCTGTGCGAGCAGATCGGCGTCGCGGCGCTCGGCGTGCCCGAGGAGCACGACGGCGCCGGCGCCACGCTCTTCGAGTCGCTGCTGGTGCTCGAGGAGCTCGGCCGCACCCTCACGCCGTCCCCGCTGCTCTCCACGGTGCTCGTCGTCGAGGCCCTGCTGGCCGGGGCGAGCCAGGAGGCCCGCGCCGAGCTGCTCCCCCGGCTCGCCGCCGGCGAGACCGCCGCGTTCGTCGATCTCGACACCGCCGAGCCGGTGCTCGACGCCGACCGGGCGAGCCTGCTGGTCGTCGTCGCGGGCGACACGCTCGGCGTGGTCGACCCCGCTGCCGACGGCGCCCGCATCACCTGGACGCCGTCTATGGACCAGACCCTGCGCTTCGGTCGTGTCGAGGTCGACCCCGCGACCCTCCGCCCGATCGGGGCGGCTGCCCCGGCCCGCGAGCGGGTGGCCCTCGTGGGTGCCGCGGCGACCGCCGCGCTGGCGGTCGGATGCGCGGCGCGCGGGTTGGAGATGACGGTCGAGTACAGCCGCACGCGGGTGCAGTTCGGCCGTCCGATCGGCTCCTTCCAGGCGCTCAAGCACCGCATGGCCGACATGCTCGTGCTCGTCGAGATGGCCCGCTCGGCCTCGTGGTCGGCGTCCTTCGGCGTCGCGACCCACAGCCCGGACGCCGCGATGTCGACGCGGGTCGCCGCCGCCTACGCGATCGAGGCGGCCACGCATGTGGCGGCCGAGACCGTGCAGCTGCACGGCGGCATCGCGATCACCTGGGAGCACGACGCGCAGCTGGTCTTCAAGCGCGCGCACGCGCTCGGACAGCTCTTCGGCACTCCCCGCGAGCACCGCGCCGCGCTCGCCCTGTGAGCACGCGGGCGGGGCGGGGAGATCGGGACAGAGGGCACGTGTTCCAGCTCACAGCGCGACGTCACGCGCGGTTCACGAGGGCTGCCTAGGATCCCCGCATGGACACCCTCGACACCACCCCCCAGATGGAGACCGAGACGGGCGACGAGGCCTCCGAGATCGTCAGCGAGATGGTCGCCAACCCCCGGCGCACCCGCATCTGACGCTTCCCACCCCTCCCCGTCCTGACCTGTCGAGACCCCCGGCTCCCACGCGGCCGGGGGTCTCGTCACGTCAGGTGCTGGGTGATCTCACGCCGCTGGCCGTCGACCACGACCCGCGCCAGCGCGCCGTTGACCAACGGCAGGTGCGGCGGCACGTGCCCGATCTCGAGGTCGAAGACGATCGGCAGGTCGAGGCGGCCGAGGGCGTCGAGGACGGCGTCGCGCTGGGTCAGCTGCGCCGAGTCAGGTGCGTTCGTGCGACCGATCAGGATCGCCCGCGCATGCTCGAACCACCCGGCCAGGCGCAGGCCGTGGAGGTTGCGGCAGATCGTCGGGGCGTCGTCCCCGCCCGCCTCGAGGTAGACGATCAGCCTCTCCTCGGCGTGGGTGCGACCGAAGGCGGCGACATCGCCGTACGGCGTCCCGGCGAGGTTGGCCAGCGTCTCCACACAGCCGCCGATCAGGCGGCCGGTGACATCGAGGGACGCCGCACCGTGCAGGCCCCAGGAGCCGCGGCCGACCTCGCGCCAGGCGGTCGCTCGCGGATCCTCCTCGAAGCGCACCCAGGTGGCGAACAGGCCGGAGTCGCGCTGCACGTGCGGGCCCGTGCCGGCGGCGACCTCGCGCCAGCCCAGCAGCCCGTCGGGGACGACGTAGGGGGTGTCGGCGAGGTTGTCGCCGTGCAGGGTCGCCCACCCCAGCCGGGTGGTGATCGGCAGCAGGACCGTGGAGAGGTCGGAGTAGCCCACGAGCCAGGTCGGCTCGGCCGCCGCGAGCGCCTCCCAGTCGAGGAGGTCGACGAGGTCGATCGCGGTCTCCCCGCCCCAGGGCGGCACGACGCAGGCGATGGTCGGGTCGCAGAGCATCTCCGTCAGCTCGTCGGCCCGCGCCTGCGCCGGGCCGGAGGTGATGCCGACGGCGTCCATCAGCTCGCCGACGACGACGTCGTACCCGTCGGCGCGCAGCTGCTCGATGCAGAAGTCGATGCGCTCGCGCGCCGCGCCCGAGGCGCCGGCCGAGGGGGACGTGACGCCGATGCGGTCACCGGGACGCAGTGGTGCGGGGTAGCGGATCTCCTGCCCGATCATCGGGCCAGCACATCACATGCGCGGCGTCCATCCGCGTGCCGGGTTCAGCCGACGGTGCCGTACTTCCCGCGGTAGAACAGCAGCGGCTCCTCGGCCTCGCCCACCTCGAGGTGCTGGGCCCGGCCGATGACGAGGTAGTGGTCGCCCGCCTCGTGGACGGCGTGGATCGTGCAGTCGACGAAGCCGACCGTGCCGGGCAGCACCGGGGAGCCGGTGACCGGTGCCGGCGTCCACTCGATGCCGGCGTACTTGTCGGCTCCGCGGCTGGCCATCTGGTTGGAGACGTCGGCCTGGTCGGCGGCCAGGAAGTTCACGCAGAACTTGCCCGAGCGCTGGATCGCGGGCCAGGCGCGGGAGGACTTCGCGGGGATGAACAGCACCAGCGGCGGTTCGAGGGAGACGCTGGAGAACGACTGGCAGGTCAGGCCCACCGGCTCGCCGTTGCTCACCGCCGTCACGACCGTGACGCCGGAGGCGAAGCGGCTGAGCACGTCGCGGAACCGGCGCGCGGCGGCGACCGAGGCGGCGTCGTCGCCGACGTCCATCGCCTCGCCCGGACGCCACTGGAAGTCGTAGAGGCCGTCGCCGAGCCAGGACTCGATCAGCTCGGGGCTCGGCCAGGTCTCCTTGGCGTCGGCCCGCATCCCCTCGGGGATGGACGGCGTCGGTTCGGGGCCGGGGAGCGCGGACATGCGGGTCAGGCTATCGGGCGCGCTCAGCGCCCGCCGCCGAAGTCGTGTCCCCAGTAGGAGACGGCGGTCGACTCGCGCGCGACCCAGCGGGAGTCGTCGACGGTGAGGCCGTCGGTGCCGAACTCGACGTCGAAGCCGGCCGGCGACTTCACGTAGAACGAGATCATCTCGTCGTTCATGTGCCGGCCCAGGGTGGCCGAGAGCGGCGCCTGGTGCTTGCGGACCCGCTCCAGCGCACGGCCCACGTGGTCGAGCTCGTCGACCTCGAGCATGATGTGCACGCACTTGCTCGGGTTGGGCATCGGCAGGAACGCCAGGGAGTGGTGGCGCGGGTTGACGCCGAGGAACCGCAGCCAGACCTTGCTGCCGGGCTCCTTGCCGACGAACTCGCCCGGCATGCTCATCGAGTCGCGCAACCGGAAGCCGAGCACGTCGGCGTAGAAGCGCAGCGCCTCCACGTCGTCGCTGACCGGGACGACGATGTGGCCCATGCCCTGGTCGCCGGTGACGAAGGTGGCGGCGTAGGGCGTGACGAGCGGGCGAGCCTCGTAGGTGATGCCGTGGTAGAGCTCGAAGACGTTGTCGAAGGGGTCGCGGAAGCGGATGAGCTCCTGCACGCGGCGATCGTCGATCTCCGCAACGGTGCCCTCCTCGAACTCCACCCCGGCCTTCTGCAGGTGCTCGCGGGCCTCCTGCAGGGCGCGGTGGTCGGCGAGCTCCCATCCGGCGCAGATCAGCTGGTCGACGTCCGAGGGCTCGACGACGAGCCGGTGGCTGACCTCGTCGATGCGGTAGTAGAGGTGCTCGGGGTTCGGACCGCGCACCTCCGCCAGCCCGAGGACCTTGCCGGCGAACGTGCGCCACTGCTCCAGGTCGGTGCTGGCGACCCGGACGTAGCCCAGGGAGCGGATGTCGATGGTCATGCGGTGGCTCCCGCCTGCTCGGCGACGCGAGCCGGACGCTCGACGTGACGGGCGAGGAACGCGGTCGCGACCTCGCGGAACTCCTCGGCGGCCTCGATCTGCGCCCAGTGGCCGCAGTTCGGGAAGACGTGGAGGCTGGCCTTGGGGATGAGCTTGAGAGCGACCATCGCGCCGTCGAGCGGGTTGACCCGGTCTTCGCGGCCCCAGGTGAGCAGCGTGTGCTTGCGCAGCCGGTGGGCCTCGCGCCAGAGCATGCCGTCCTCTGCGGTCTCGGGGTTGTAGAACGACCAGCCCATGCTCGCCATCGCGGCCTGCGCGCCGGGTGCCGTCGCGTCGGCGAAACGCTCCTCGACCAGCTCGTCGGTGACCAGCGACTGGTCGACGACCATGCAGGAGATGAAGGCGCGCAGGTTCTCGCGCGTCGGCTCCTTGCCGAACGCCATGAGGCGCTGGACGCCCTCGGTGGGGTCGGCGTGGAAGAGGTTGAGGCTCAGGCCGCCGGGGCCCATGAGGATCAACCGGCCGACGCGTTCGGGGTAGGTGAGGGCCAGGCGCATCGCCGTCCCGCCGCCGAGGCTGTTGCCCAGCAGGTGCACCTTCTCGATGCCCAAGCGGTCGAGCAGCGCGACGACGGCGTCGGCGGAGAAGCGGTAGTAGTTGCCCACGACGGGCGGCTTGTCGGAGCCGCCGAAGCCGGGCTGGTCGACCAGGATCGTGCGGAACGACTGCGCGAACAGCGGCAGCGCCGTCCCAAAGTTGCTCCACGCCGAAGCGCCCGGGCCGCCGCCGTGCAGCATGAGCAGCGGCAGACCGGCCCCGAGCTCGGTGGGGTCGCCGAGCTCGTAGTAGGTGAGGGTGAGATCGCCCGCGGCCTCGGTGGTGACGGCGGCGGTGCGGCGCAGGTCATCTCGTGTGAGCGTCACTCAGTACATCCCCGGATCGATCTTGTGGCCGAACTCGTGCGCCCCGTACATCTGGAGCGCGCGTTCCTGGTCGTTGGCGGCATGGACCCGCCCGGCGTGGGCGTCACGCCAGGCGCGCTGGAGGTAGGTGCCCTCGCCGAGGGCGCGGCCACCCGAGGCCTCGAAGAGGGTGTCGATGGCGTCGAGGGCGCGCTGGCTGCCGAGCACCTGGTCGCGGCGCACCTTCAGCCGGGTGCCGAGCGGGATCTGCTCGCCCCGGGCGACGTACGCCTGCTCCTCGCGGATGTTGTTGACCAGCAGCGCCCAGGCGGCGTCGATGTCGCTGGAGGCCTTCGCGATGCGGACGGCGGCGAAGGGGTCGAGGCTCGCCCGCTCCCCCAGGTACGCCGCGCGCACGCGCTCCTTCTGCATCTGCACGTGCTCGGCGTAGGCCCCGCGGGCCATGCCGATCATCGGGGTGGTGATGGTGCCGGTGAAGATGGAGTGGAAGGGCAGCTTGTAGAGGTCGGAGGTGTTGACGGCCTGGCCCGGACCCTTGCACTGGCCGGTCTCGCTCATCGAGAGCGTGAAGGCCTCCGGCACGAAGACGTCGTCGACGACGATGTCGTTCGAGCCCGTGCCGCGCAGGCCCATGGTGTGCCAGACGTCGACGATCGTGTACTTCTCGCGCGGCACCAGGAAGGTGCGGAAGTCGACGATCGCGCCGTCCACGTTGTGCACCAGGCCGCCGAGCAGCACCCACTGGCAGTGGTCGGAGCCCGAGCTGAAGCTCCACTTGCCCGAGAGCACGAAGCCGCCGTCGGCGACGGTGGCCCGGCCGGTGGGCGCGTAGGAGGAGCTGAGCCGGGTGTTCGGGTCCTCACCCCACACGGCCTGCTGGGCCGCGTCGTCGAAGAGGGCGACCTGCCAGGGGTGGACGCCGACGACGCTGGCGACCCATCCGGTGGAGCCGCAGGCGGAGGCGATGTCGCGGACCGCGGTGTAGAAGTCGACCGGGTCGGACTCCAGGCCGCCGTAGCGCGTGGGCTGGAGCAGGCGGAAGAACCCGGTCTCCTCCAACTCCTTCATGCTGGCCTCGGGCACGACGCGCAGACGTTCCGCCTCGTCGGCCCGCTCCCGGATTCCGGGGAGCAGGTCGCGGACGCCGTCCAGAACCGCCTGGGACATCGGCACACTCCTGATCTCTTGACCTGGCCCCAGACTAGAACACGTTCTCGTTTTGGGTCCAGTCTCGTGGGACGGGGTGTGTCGATCGGGGTCTTTGGTCCTCTTCGGGTGGGTCGGAGGGTGGGTCGGGGGGTGGGGGGACCGTCAGTCGCGGCGGGTGAGGACGCAGAACTCGTTGCCCTCGGGGTCGGCCAGCACAGCCCAGCCCTTCTCGCCGTCCCGGAGATCGTGGACGAGGGTGGCGCCGTGGGCCAGCAGCCGCTCGACCTCCTCGTCGCGGGTGCGGTCGGTGGGGCGCAGGCAGGGGTGGACGCGGTTCTTGACCTGCTTGTCCTCGGGCACCTTCAGGAAGAGCAGGTGGCGTCCCTCGGCACTGACCAGCCCGGACTCCTCAGCGCCGGGATGGTTCCACCCCGGCTCGGTGTCGGCGGGGTCGAAGGTGAAGTCGTCGAGTACCTCGCTCCACCACTTCGCCTGGGCGAAGGTGTCGTGGGCGTCGAGGCAGACGTTCGCGAGTCGGGAGGCCATGGGGCGCAGCGTGCCGGTACGGCGCCCTGTTCACCACCGGATTTCGGGTGGGTGCGGCGTCCGGCGCGGCTGGCGGCCCGAAAGTTTCAGCGGGTACCCGCCAAAACTTTCGGCTCGCGGCTGAAGCTTCGGCAACGGACCGAAAGAATCAGCGGGTACCCGCCAGAACTTTCGGCTCGCGGCTGAAGCTTCGGCAACGGACCGAAAGATTCAGCGGGTACCCGCCGAATCTTCAGTGGTCACCCGCTGAAACTTTCACATCCCTCAGGCGTTCGCGGCTTCCTTCTCCGCCTCGGCCTTCAGCATCAACGCGATGTCGATGAGTTGGTCCTCCTGGCCGCCGATGAGCTTGCGGCGACCGGCCTCGAGGAGGATCTTCGCGCCCGAGACGCCGTAGCGCTCGGCGGCGTTGCCGGCGTGCTTGAGGAAGGAGGAGTAGACGCCGGCGTAGCCCATCATCAGGGTCATCCGGTCCAGGCGGCACTCCTCGGGCATCGCGGGGGCGATGACGTCCTCGGCGGCGTCGACGATCTGGAGGAAGTCGACGCCGGTGCGCCAGCCGAGCTTGTCGCAGACGCCGATGAACGCCTCGAGCGGGGTGTTGCCCGCGCCGGCGCCGAAGCGACGCACCGAACCGTCGATCTGGGTCGCGCCCGCGCGGGCGGCGATGACGGTGTTGGCCACGCCCAGGCCGAGGTTCTCGTGGCCGTGGAAGCCGACGTCGGCCTGGTGGCCGATCTCGGCGACGACGGCCGAGACGCGGTCGGCGGTCTGCTCCATCACCAGCGCGCCGGCGGAGTCGACGACGTAGACGCACTGGCACCCGGCGTCGACCATGATGCGTGCCTGCTTGGCCAGCACCTCGGGGCTCTGGGTGTGACTCATCATCAGGAAGCCGACGGTCTCCAGGCCCAGCTCGCGGGCCAGCCCGAAGTGCTGGATCGAGACGTCGGCCTCGGTGCAGTGCGTGGCGATGCGGCAGATCTGGCCGCCGTTGTCCTGGGCGGCGCGGATGTCGTCCTTGGTGCCGACGCCGGGCAGCATGAGGAAGGCGATCTTCGCCCTCTTCGCGGTCTCGGCCGCGATCTTGATGAGCTCCTGCTCGGGGGTGCGCGAGAAGCCGTAGTTGAACGACGAGCCGCCCAGGCCGTCGCCGTGGGTGACCTCGATGACCGGGATGCCCGACTCGTCGAGGGCGCGGACGATGTCCTCGACCTCCTGGCCGGTGAACTGGTGGCGCTTGTGGTGCGATCCGTCGCGCAGGCAGGTGTCGGTGAGCCGCAGGTCGAGCTCGCCCCACGGCTCGGTGCCGTGCGTGGCCGACCAGGTGCGGGACAGGGTGTTGAGGTCGGTCATGTCAGGCTCCTGCGAGGATCGAGCGGGCGATGTTCTGACCGACCTGGGTGGCCGCGGCGGTCATGATGTCGAGGTTGCCGGCGTACGGGGGCAGGAAGTCGCCCGCGCCCTCGACCTCGACGAAGATCGAGACCTTCACCTGGCCGCGGGTGGCGGCCGACGGCTCGTCGATCTGCGGCTCCTGGAGCAGCCGGTAGCCGGGCACGTACTCCTGCACGGCCTTCTCCATCGCCACGATCGAGGCGACGACGGCGTCGCGGTCGGCGTCCGGGGAGATCGCGCAGAAGATCGTGTCGCGCATGATCATCGGCGGCTCGGCCGGGTTGAGGATGATGATCGCCTTGCCCTCGGCGGCTCCCCCGATCTCGGTGACGCCGCGGCTCGTCGTCCGCGTGAACTCGTCGATGTTCGCCCGGGTGCCGGGGCCGGCCGAGACGCTGGAGACCGAGGCGACGATCTCGGCGTACGACACCGGCGTCGCCCGCGAGACCGCGGCCACCATGGGAATCGTGGCCTGCCCGCCGCAGGTGATCATGTTGACGTTCCACGCACCCACGTGCTCCTCGCCGTTGACCGGCGGGATGACCGCCGGACCGACCGCGGCCGGCGTCAGGTCGATGGCGCGGATGCCGGCCTCCTGGTAGCGCGGCGCGTACTCGCGGTGCACGTAGGCCGAGGTGGCCTCGAAGAGCAGGTCGGGCAGCTGGTCCTGCTTGAGCAGCCAGTCGACGCCCTCGTGGCTGGCCTCGAGGCCCTTCGACGCGGCGATCTTGAGACCCTCGGACGACGGGTCGACGCCGATCATCCAGCGCGGCTCGATGACGTCGGAGCGCAGCAGCTTGAACAGCAGGTCCGTGCCGATGTTGCCGGGGCCGACGATGGCGGCGGTGAGCTTCTGGGCCACGTCTCTTCTCTCTTCTGTGGGTGGCGGTCGAGCGGGTCGTGACGGGTCGTCGGGGGTCGTGGGGCGTCGTGGGGGTCGTGGGGTCAGTCGGTGAAGTCGGCGACCAGCGGCGCGAATCCGCTGATGGAGGCGACGACCCGGTCGCCGGGCGCGAACGGCACGAACGGGCCGAGGGCGCCGGAGAGGATCAGGTGGCCGGCCCGCAGCGGGTCGCCGAAGCGATAGGCCTGGACGGCGAGCCAGCGCAGCGCCTCCAGCGGGTCGCCGAGGCAGGCGGCGCCGGTGCCGGTGGAGCGCACCTCGCCGTTGATCGACAGCGACATCTCCACCTCGACCGGCTCGACCTCGGTGAGCGGTCGGCCGGCGGCACGGTCGGCGACCACGTAGAGGCCGCTGGAGGCGTTGTCGGCGACGGTGTCGGTGAAGCCGATGTTCCAGCCCTCGATGCGGGAGTCGACGATCTCCAGCGCCGGCAGCGCCACCTCGACGGCGTCGCGGACGTAGGCCAGCGTGATCTCCTCCTCGGTCTGCGGTGCGACGTCGCGCGCCAGCAGGAATGCGACCTCGGCCTCGACGCGGGGCTGGAGGAGGGTCTGCATCGAGATGGGTGCGCCGTCGTGGGCGCTGACGTCCATCTCGTCGAGCAGGTAGCCGAAGTCGGGCTGGTCGACCCCGAGCTGCTGCTGCACGGCCTGGGACGTCGCGCCGATCTTGCGGCCGACGACGGCGGCGCCGGCGGCGATGCGTCCCTGCACGAGTCCCTGTTGGACGGCGTAGGCGGCGGGGAGGTCGTCGGTGCCGATGAGGTCGCGGACAGGGGCGCACGGGACACGGGTCGCCTGGGCCTCGGCGAGGCGGGCGACGGCGGCGCGCACGGCGTCGTCGGAGGTCACGTCCTCATACTAGAACCTGTTACAGTTTCGCGCTATGACGGGTCGTACGACGGGCGCGCTGCCCACCGAGGTCGATGTCGTCGTGGTCGGGGCGGGAGCGGCCGGGATGTCCGCCGCGCTGCGGGCCGCCGACCATGGCCTGGAGACGGTGCTGCTGGAGAAGAGCGAGTACTTCGGCGGCTCGACCGCGCGCAGCGGCGGCGGGGTGTGGATCCCCGGCAACTACGCGCTGAAGGCCGCCGGCCAGGTCGCCCCCGACGACATGGAGCAGTCCTCCCTCTACCTGGAGTCGATCGTCGGCGACGTCGTCCCGGCCGAGCGCCGCGAGACCTACCTGCACCGCGGCCCGGAGGTCATGGACTTCATCAAGGCCCGCACCCCGCTGCGCTTCCGCTGGGTGCCGCAGTACGCCGACTACCACCCCGAGGCGCCCGGTGGCCGAGCTGCCGGCCGCTCGGCCGAGCCGGTGCCGATGGACGCGCGCTTCCTCGGCGACGAGCTCGAGCGCCTGCACCCGCAGTACACGAAGGCACCGGCGAACATGATCGTCACCCAGGCCGACTTCCGGAAGATCAGCCTCGGCCTGCGCACGATCCGCGGCCCGATCACGATGGTGATGGTGCTGCTGCGCCGCATCGTCAGCCTCGCCCTGCGCCGCCGCATGTACGCCATGGGCAACGCCATCGCGATCGGCCTGCGCAAGGGCCTCATGGACGCCGGCGTGCCGGTGCACTACAACGCCCCGCTCAGCGAACTGCTGCTCGAAGGCGGCCGCGTGGTCGGCGTCGTCGTCGAGCGGGACGGCGTGCGGCACGAGGTGCGCGCGCGCCGCGGCGTCGTCCTGGGCAGTGGCGGGTTCGAGCGCAACCTGGAGATGCGCGAGAAGTACCAGCCCAAGCCCACCTCGACCGAGTGGACCACCGGCTCGCAGTTCAACGACGGCGCCGGTCAGCTCGCCGGCCTGGCGATCGGTGCCGACGTCGCCCTCATGGACGACGCGTGGTGGGGGCCGACGATCCCGCTGCCGAGCGGTCCGTGGTTCTGTCTGGCCGAGCGCAACCTGCCCGGCTCGATCATCGTCAACGGCGAGGGTCGGCGCTTCATGAACGAGGCGCTGCCCTACGTGGAGGCCACGCACGCGATCTACGAGGGCGAGGCCACCGGCGTCCCGCACGTGCCGGCCTGGATGATCATCGACCAGCGCTACCGCAACCGCTACCTCTTCGCCGGGCTCTTCCCGCGCCAGCCCTTCCCGGGGCGTTGGTACAAGTACGGCACGATCAAGAAGGCCTCGACGATCGCCGCGCTGGCCGAGGAGATCGGCGTCCCGGCAGCGAACCTGGAGGCCACCCTCGAGCGGTTCAACGGCTTCGCCCGTAGCGGCATCGACGAGGACTTCCACCGCGGCGAATCGGCCTACGACAAGTACTACTCCGACCACACCGTGAAGCCGAACCCGTCGCTGCACGTGATCGACGAGGCGCCGTTCTACGCCGTCAAGATCGTGCCGGGGGACCTCGGCACCAAGGGCGGTCTGGTGACCGACGAGCACGCACGGGTGCTGCGCGCCGACGGCACCGCCATCGCCGGGCTCTACGCCGCCGGCAACGTGTCGGCCGCCGTCATGGGCAACACCTACCCCGGCCCCGGCGGCACCATCGGCCCTGCGCTGGTCTTCGGCTACCTGGCCGCCGACGACATCGCCGCGCGTCCGGCCGATGTCGCTGCCCCCGCCTCCGGCTCTGCCGCCGACGCCACCGCGCCTGTCGAGGAGAACGCCTGATGCCCATCGACCCCGCGGTCGCGATCGGCGCGACCACCGGCACCACCACCTTCTCGTGGGCCGAGAGCGACGTCCTGCTCTACCACCTGGCCATCGGGGCGGGTGCCAAGCCGGGCGACTTCGTCTCCCCCGCCGCGCTGCGCTACACCCTCGACGACGCCGCGCTGCAGGTGCTGCCGTCGTTCGCGGTCGTCGCGCCGACCTTCCACGCCACCGACCCGCCGCCGCTCGACCTGCCCGGCTGCGACATCAACCTCGCCCAGGTCGTCCACGGCGCGCAGAGCATCACGCTGAGCGGCGGTGCGGTGCCGACGTCCGGCTCGGCCACGCTCACCACCCGCATCACCGACATCTGGGACAAGGGCAAGGCCGCCGTCATCTGGCAGGAGGGCACCGCGGTGGCGCCGTCCGGCGAGGAGCTGTGGCGGGTGCGCTCGTCGATCTTCGTGCGCGGCGAGGGCGGCTGGGGCGGCGACCGCGGCACCAACGACGCCGTCGCGCTGCCCGAGCGAGCGCCCGACGCCGAGGCCACCTACGCCGTGACGCCGCAGCAGGCGCTGCTCTACCGGCTCTGCGGCGACCGCAACCCGCTGCACGCCGACCCCGACTTCGCCAAGGCCGCCGGCTTCCCGGCGCCGATCCTGCACGGGCTGTGCTCCTACGGCATCGTGCTGCGCACGCTCACCGACGAGCTCCTCGGCTCCGACGCCGCCGCGGTGCGCAGCTTCACCGCCCGCTTCGCCGGCGTCGTCTTCCCCGGGGAGACGATCCGGATCCAGGGCTGGCGCGAGGGCGAGCGCATCATCGGCTCGGCGTCCATCGCCGGCGGGGAGCGCGACGGCTCCCCCGTGCTCGCCGATGTGGTGGTGGGGGTGGGCTGAGGCCTCGAGGCCTCGAGAAGTTTCTTCGGTCAGCCGACGAACCGTTCACTGGGACGACGAAACTTCGCCGTCCCAGTGCAAGTTTCTTCGGTCGACCGAAGAAACTTGCGTCGCCGCCTCAGCCGGCAGCCCGCCGGGCCAGCACGTACAACCGCTCCGTGGCCTCGTTGCGCGCCGCGATCGGTCCGCGCCGGTACCACTCGAGATCGACCAGTCCGGCCGCGGTCAGGACGGCGGCGACCTCGGCCTGGTCGTGCAAGGCGATGTCGACGTCGACCTGGTGCTCGAACCACACCGGCTGATGCTTCACACCGGCGCCGGCGTGCAGCGCGAGCACCAGCACCCCGCCGGGCGCGAGCGGTCGCGCGAGCGCGGCAACCGCGTCGGGGAGTTCGCTGCCGGCGAGGTGGATGAGGGAGTACCAGGCGAGCACCGCCGACCAGCCAGCCGCCCGCTCGGGCCGCATGAGCTGGCGCAGGTCGCCGACCCGGTAGTCGCCGTCGGGGAACCGGCGGCGCGCCTCGGCCACCATGCCCGGTGAGAGATCGACGCCGCGGGCCTCCAGCCCCAGCCCGGCCAGATGGGCGGTGATGTGCCCGGGCCCGGAGCCCACCTCGACCACCGGCCCGCCATGCGCGAGCGCCTCCTCGGCGATGCGGCCCAGCAGCCAGCGCTCGAACGGCAGCTGCTCCAGTTCCGGCACCAGCGTGGCGGCGTACGGCTCGGCGATCGCGTCGTAGGTGGCCACCACCCGGGCGTCGCGCGCGGCAGCGCCCTCGCGCAGCACCTCCTCGGTGCCGGCGGCCGCGGCGGGGACGACGGCGACGGCGTCGGCGCCTGCCGTCTCGCCGAGCAGGTGCACCCAGCGGTGGTCCTGCTCGCGCGGACGCCGGTCGAGGCGCCGCACGAGCGGCTCCGGACGCGCCGCCAGCTCCTGCAGCGTGGCCTCGACGGCGTCCCGGTCGGCGAAGGGGTGCAGCCGCTCGGTGCGCGTGCGCAGCTCGCCGGGCGACTGCGCGCCGCGCAGCAGCAGTACCGTCAGGACGGCGCGCTCGGCCTCGTCGATACCGAGCCGTTCCTCGAGGGTCTGGTGGTACTTCAGCGTGCGGCGCCCCGAGTCCGACCAGACGATGCGCAGCAGCTCGCGGTCCTTGAGCCGCTTCGCGGTCTCCTCCAGCGTGCGCTCGTCGAGATCCATCACCGGCTCGCGGCTGCTGGTCTGGTTGCAGGCCGAGCGCAACGCGTTGAGGGTGAGCGGGTAGGTGGCCGGCACCGTCACCTGCTTCTCGAGAAGACTGCCGAGGATCCGCTGCTCCACCGGGTCGAGTTCGATCACGAGCCCGACAGTAGCGACCGCCTACAGCCCCAGATCCTCGAGCACCCGGGCCAGCGTCCGCCGACCCCGCTCGGCGAAGGCCGGGACGCTCTCCCAGTAGTACGGGATGCCGGTCAGTGCCGGTCCGAGCGCCCAGCCGCGCCCGCGACGCCACATCGCCTCGTCGCCGCCGACGACCTCGCGGAACGCCGCGCGGGCGCGCGGCTCTTCCCACGGCAGGCTGGTCCAGTAGGGCAGCAGGTCGGGCGCCAGCTCGCCGACACCGAGCCCACCCCAGTCGATGACGGCCGAGAGCCGACCGTCGTCGACGAGGAGGTTGCCGAGCATGAGATCGGCGTGCAGCCAGGACGGCGGCCCGGTGTGCTCGTCGGCCTCGCGGCAGTGCGCCCACGCACGCCGCGCGCGAGCGCCGTCGATGCGGTCGCCGGCGGCCGTGATCGCGGCCTCGACGTCGTCGTCCCAGTGGGCCAGGGAGGAGCCACGCTCCCCCGGCTGCTTCGCGGGCCCGCCGTCGGTCGGGACGTCGCGCAGCGCGACCACGGTCCGCCCCAGGTCCTGGGCGAACCGGACGGCGTCGAGATCGGAGACCCGGTCGGGCGTGCTGCCAGGCATCCACGGCACGAGCGACCACGCGAACGGGTACTCGGCGTCGGGCTCTCCGAGGGCGAGCGGCACCGGCACCGCGACGTCGAGGTGGCGCGCGATCAGCGGCAACCAGGTGGCGTCCCGCTGCGCCTGCTCGGCGGCCCACGAGACCCGCGGCATCCGGGCGACCAGATGCTCGCCGACCCGGAACAGGCAGTGGTCGGTGCCGAACTCCTCGACCGGTCTCACCGGTGCGCCGGTGTGCTCGGGGAACTGCTGGGCGAGCAGGCGCGCCACCTGGTCGGCGGTGACCGGGTGGTCGTCGGCGTGCACGATCAGCCTTCGAGCCAGGGCTGGGCGCGACGCGTGTGCGCCGCCTTCTTCGCCGGGTCGAGCCGGTCGTAGAGGGTGGCGATCATCTGCGAGCGCGGATTGCCGGCGAAGACGTCGTGGTGGTCGCGCACGAAGGTCCAGTAGAGCGCGTCCCAGTCGGCCTCCCAGTCGCCGCGCGGCAGGTCGCTCATCTTGCGCAGGTAGTTGCTGCCCGAGACGTAGGGCTTGGTGGTGATCGCCGGGCCGGCGGCGAACTGGCTCATCGCGTAGACGTTGGTGACCATCACCCAGTCGTAGGCGTCGATGAACATCTCCATGAACCACTCGTAGGCGGCGTCCGGATCGGCCCGCAGCAGGCAGAGGGCGTTGCCGAAGACCATGAGCCGTTCGATGTGGTGGGCGTATCCGGTGTCGAGCACGCGGTCGAGGCACAGGTCGACGGGGTCGAGGCCTGTGGACGCCGTCCACCAGCCGTCGGCGAGCTTGCGGCCGTGCTCGAGGTGGTTGCCGCTACGCAGCCGGCGTCCGAACCACACGTAGGTGGCGCGCATGTACTCGCGCCAGCCGATGAGCTGGCGCACGAAACCCTCCAGCGAGGCCAGCGGCACGTCGTCGGCGCGCTCGAGGGTCAGCTCCAGCACGCGGGCCGGCGAGATGAGTCCGATGTTGAGCGCGGGGGTGAGCAGCGCATGGAAGACGTGGGCGTGCTCGCGGGAGATCGCGTCCTCGTAGGGGCCGAACTGGTCGAGCCGCTCGTCGAGGAACGCGACGAAGGCCTGCTCGGCCTGCTCGTGGGTGAGCGGCCAGCGGAAGGCGTCGAGGCGGCCGGGGTTGTCGGGGAACTCCGCTGCCACCCACTCGATCGCCGCTGCCACGAGGGCGTCGGTGGCCGGGGACGACGAGGGCGCCACCGCGGGCACGACATGGCCCTTCGGCAGCTTCTTGCGGTTGTCCTCGTCGAAGCTCCACTTCCCGCCGACGGGCGAGCCGTCGTCCTCGAGCAGGACGCCGAGGCGTCGGCGCTGCCAGGTGTAGAAGTGCTGCATGCGCGCGAACTTCGCGCTCGTGCTCGCGCGGTACCGCGCCAGGTCGTCGCGGGTGGTGAGGAAGTTCGGCGACTCCAGCCACTCGTCGACGGCACCGGCGAGGTCGCGCTCGAGCCAGTCATCGACGACGTCGAAGCAGCTGACCCGCAGCTCGTCGCCGGGCCGCTCTTCGCGCAGGCGGGTCAGGACGGCGTCCAGCTGCTCGGCACTGGTGCGGGCGGCGTCGCTGCGCACCCACTCCACCCGGGCGCCGATGTCGGCGAGTCGGGCGGCGAACGCCTCCATCGAGGCGCGGTGGAGCACCAGCTTCTGACGGTGGAACCGGTACTGGCGGTAGAGCAGGTCGTGCTCGATCAGCACGAAGACGCCCGACCCGACCGGGCCCGCGTCGAGGTGCTGCTCGAACAACTGGTGCGGCAGGACGAGACGCACCTCCACAGACCCCGAGGACGCCGTCGATGCCATGCCATCAGCGTAGGGAGCGGTTGGGAACCGGTGGCGACGCCACCTGACGCCACTAGGCTCCCCGCCATGGCACTCCTGGAGTCGTGGACCGCTGGCGATCACACCGACGAGGCGGGCACGACCCACCCAACCTACCGCAAGGGCGAGGGCCCCGGCGTCATCGTCATCCACGAGATCCCCGGGCTGACCCCGACGGTGATCGGCTTCGGCGAGGAGCTCGTGGCCGCCGGGTACACCGTCGTGATGCCGAGCCTCTTCGGCCGCCCCGAGGCGCCGATGTCGGGCCCGAACGTGCTGCGCGCCATGAAGCAGGTGTGCGTGAGCAAGGAGTTCACCAAGCTCGCCACCGGCGAGACCACCCCGATGGCCGGCTGGCTGCGCAGCCTCGCGCGCTCCCTGCACGCCGAGCTCGGCGGCCCGGGCGTCGGTGCGCTCGGCATGTGCTTCACCGGCGGGTTCGCGCTGGCGATGATGGTCGATGAAGCCGTCGCCGCGCCCGTGCTGTGCCAGCCGTCCGTGCCGTTCACGATCGGGGCGCGCCGCAAGGCCGACGTCAACCTCTCCCCCGCCGACCTCGACGCCGTCAAGCGCCGCGTCGCGGGCGGGTGCGCGGTGCTCGGCATCCAGTACGCCTCCGACCCGCTCACCGGCACCCGTTTCGACACCCTCGACCGCGAGCTCGGCGAGGGGTTCATCCGCATCGACCTGCCCGGCAAGGGACACAGCGTGGTCACCGAGCAGCGTGACCAGGGGGCCGTCGACCGGGTCCTCGCCTTCTTCGACGAACGCCTGCGCGTCGCGTGAGCGGGGCCTCCGAGGAGGGCTCGCACGTCCGGTCGGCTCGGGCCGCCGCGCTCCTCGTCGTCGCGGTGACGGCGGTGAGCAGCGTCGTCCTGAGCATCGCCGGGCTCCCCTCCGCGGTGCTCTTCGGGGGACTCATCGGCGGCATGGCCCACGCCCTGACCTCGCCCACCGAATTGGGGGTGCCGCGGCCGGTCTACCGGATCGCACAGGGCGTCATCGGGGTCACCATCGGCTGCGTGGTGAGCGTGCCGGCCCTGCGGGCGATGGGGCAGGACGCCGTCGCCATCGGGCTCGTCACCCTCGGCACGGTCGTGGTCAGTGTCGCGGCGGGTCGCCTGCTCGCGCTGCGCGACGACGTCTCCCCCATCACCGGGGCCTTCGCCCTCATCGCCGGCGGCGCCTCGGGGGTCGTGACGGTGGCCCGCGAACTCGGCGCCGACGACCGCGTGGTTACCGTCGTGCAGTACCTGCGGGTGTTGATCGTGCTGGTGAGCCTGCCGCTCGTCACCTCGACCATCTTCCATCCGCCGGACGGCGTGGGGCGCCTCGAGGTCGCAGCCGATCCGGTCGGGTCGGTGGTGGTGACGGTGGTCGCCGTCGTCGTCGGGCTCGCGATCGCCAGCCGCATCCCGATCCCCACGGCCACCCTGCTCGCCCCGTTGGTGCTCGCCGCTATCGCGGCCGCGGGCGGCTGGTTCGGGCCGCTGGCCGTGCCCGACCTGATCCAGGCTCCGGCCCTGGCGCTCGTCGGGGCCCAGGTCGGCCTGCGCTTCACCCGGGCCAGCCTGCGCTCGATCGTGCGGATGCTGCCCGCTGTCCTGGCGATCATCGTCGGCATGGTGGTCGCCTCGGGCGCGATGGCCGCGGCGCTGGCCGCCTTCACGCCCGTCGACGGGTTGACCGCCTACCTCGCGACCACGCCCGGCGGGCTGTTCGCCGTCCTGGCCACCGCCGCCGACTCCGGGTCGGATGTCACCTACGTGCTCGCCGTGCAGCTGTTCCGGCTGCTGGTGGTGCTGGCCCTCACTCCGCTACTGGCACGCCTGCTGTCAGCGCGTCCCGATCGGTGACCGCCCGGGCCGCCACGCGGTAGCGCAGGATCTGGACGACGCCGAGCGCCCACAGCACGTACTGGGTGGCCATCGCCCAGCGGAACGCGGACGGCGTGTAGTCGTTGCCGCTGCCCGGCGTCAGGGCGTCGAGCACCACGCCGATCACCACCACCAGCACCAGGGTGGCCACGAAGCCGGCGACGTTGACGATGCCCGTGGCGCTCGCCAGACGGGACCCCGGATTGCTAGTGCGGGCGATGTCGAAGCCGACCACCGAGGCCGGACCGCCGACGGCCGCGACGATGACGAGGAGCACCAGCACCCCCAGCGGCGCCTGCCCCGGCCAGGCCAGCACGACCCCCCACATCAGCGCCATCGCGCCCACGATGCCGAGCACCATGGTCGAGCGGTGCCAGGGGAAGCGGGAGATCAGCGTGCCGAGCAGCGGACCCGCCAGCACCACCGTCACCACCATCACCGTCAGCAGCAGCCCGGCCTCGTGGGAGGAGCGCCCCTCGCCCTTGACGAAGAACGGGTAGCCCCACAGCAGGGCGAGGACGCCGGAGCTGAACGGCGTCGAGAAGTGCACCCAGAAGGCGAGCCGGGTGCCGGGGTGGCCCCAGGAGCTGCGCAGGCTCGCCCGGACGGCGTCGAGGGAGAACGCCGGCCCGCGCAGCGTGCGCCCGGCCGGGCCGTCGTGCAGCAGGGCGAAGGAGATCAGCGCGACGACACCGCTGAGGATCGCGGTGCTGAGGTACGCGCGCGTCCACCCGACGCTGCCGAGCGCCCAAGTCATCGGCACGGCCGCGGCGATGGACCCCAGCTGACCGGTCGTGCCGGTGAACTGGGTGAGCAGCGGGATGCGGCGCCGAGGGAACCACGAGGCGAGCAGGCGGATCACGCAGATGAAGGTCATCGCATCGCCGAGCCCGACGAGGAAGCGGGCCGCCAGCGCGGCCGGGTAGGACGTCGCCAGCGCGAAGGTACCCTCGCCGATCGCCAGCACCACCGCACCGGTCAGGGCGACGCTGCGCGGCCCGAACCGGTCGACGGCCAATCCCACCGGGATCTGCATGCCCGCGTAGACGGCCAGCTGGAGCATGGTGAAGGTGGCCAGCTGGGAGGCGGAGATGTCGAAGCGGTCGACGGCTGCCAGGCCCGCGACCGCCAGCGCGGAGCGGTGGAAGACCGCCAGGGTGTAGAGGCTCAGCGCGAGGCCCCACGCCGTCCACGATGCCCGGGTCACGACCGGGTCGGGGGCGGTGGAGGCACTCACCCTCCGATCATCCGATGCCGGGGCGCGCGGACGGGAATCGGGGCGGCTGCACCCGGATCAGTCGAGGCAGAACTCGTTGCCCTCGGGATCGGCCATCACGATGATCCCCTCGTCCATGCCGTTCGGCTCGAGTCTGCGGAGTCGACGGCCACCGAGCGTCTCGAGGCGGTCGGCGACCTCCTCCAACGCCGCCATGCGCGCCTCACCGGTCAACCCGGGCGCGGCGCGGACGTCGAGGTGGAGTCGGTTCTTGGCCACCTTGCCCTCGGGCACCTTCTGGAAGAAGAGCCGCGGGCCGGCGCCGGTCGGGTCGACGGCCGCCGAGCGGTCGTTGCGCTGCTCCGCCGGCACGCCGAACTGATCGAGGAAGGCGTCCCAGGTCTCGAACCCGTCGGGCGGCGGCTGGACGACGTAGCCCAGCACCTCGGCCCAGAAGGCCGCCTGGGCGGCCGGGGCGGCGCAGTCGACGGTGATCTGGAGGTCGCGAACCATGGTCATCGCGTAGCTTCCATCATCTGACGGAGCTCCTTCTTGAGCTCGGAGATCTCGTCGCGCAGCCGGGCGGCGACCTCGAACTGGAGGTCGGCGGCGGCCTGCTTCATCTGGTCGGTCAGCTGCTGGATGAGCTGGGCGAGGTCGCTGCTGGGGATACCGGTCAGGTCGGCGGCGCCGGCGGCGTGGCGCTCGCCCAGCATCGGCGTCGGGGACTTCCCCTTGCCGGCCTTTCCCGCCCTGCCCTTGGCCTCGGTGCCGGCCCAGGTCTCCAGCAGCGCCTGGGTCGACTCGTCCTCGCGGGCGAGCATCTCGGTGATGTCGGCGATCTTCTTGCGCAGCGGCTGCGGGTCGATGCCGCGCTCGGTGTTGTAAGCGATCTGCTTGGCGCGGCGACGGTTGGTCTCCTCGATCGCGGCCGCCATCGAGGGCGTGATCGTGTCGGCGTACATGTGCACCTGACCCGACACGTTGCGGGCCGCGCGCCCGATCGTCTGGATGAGCGACTTGTCCGAGCGCAGGAAGCCCTCCTTGTCGGCATCGAGGATGGAGACGAGCGACACCTCGGGCAGGTCGAGCCCCTCGCGCAGGAGGTTGATGCCCACCAGGACGTCGTACTCGCCCAGACGCAGGTCGCGCAGCAGCTCGACGCGCTTGAGGGTGTCGACCTCGGAGTGCAGGTAGCGGGTGCGGATGCCGGCGTCGAGGAGGTAGTCGGTGAGGTCCTCGGACATCTTCTTGGTCAGCGTGGTGACCAGGACGCGCTCGTTGCGCTCGGTGCGCAGCCGGATCTCGTGGATGAGGTCGTCGATCTGGCCCTTGGTCTGCTTGACCACGATCTCGGGGTCGACCAGGCCGGTGGGCCGGATGATCTGCTCGACGACATGCGGGGGCGTGTTGCCGCCGGCCTTGTCGAGCTCGTAGTCGCCCGGGGTGGCCGAGAGGTAGATCGTCTGGCCGATGCGGTCGAGGAACTCCTCCCAGCGCAGCGGCCGGTTGTCCATCGCGCTCGGCAGGCGGAACCCGAACTCCACGAGGTTGCGCTTGCGCGACATGTCGCCCTCGTACATGCCGCCGATCTGGGGCACCGTCACATGGGACTCGTCGACCACGAGCACGAAGTCCTCGGGGAAGTAGTCGAGCAGGCAGTTCGGGGCCGAGCCGCGCGCGCGACCGTCGATGTGCATCGAGTAGTTCTCGATGCCCGAGCAGGAGCCGACCTGACGCATCATCTCGATGTCGTAGGTCGTGCGCATGCGCAGCCGTTGGGCCTCCAGCAGCTTGCCCTCGCGCTCGAAGACGGCGAGCTGCTCCTCGAGCTCCTTCTCGATGCCGGCGATCGCGCGCTCCATGCGCTCGGGCCCGGCGACATAGTGGGTGGCCGGGAAGACGTAGAGCTCCTCGTCCTCGGTCAGCACCTCGCCGGTGACGGCGTGCAGGGTCATCAGGCGCTCGATCTCGTCGCCGAAGAACTCGATGCGCACCGCGTGCTCCTCGTAGACCGGGAAGATCTCGAGGGTGTCGCCGCGCACCCGGAAGGTGCCGCGGGTGAAGGTGAGGTCGTTGCGCGTGTACTGGATCTCGACCAGCCGCCGCAGGATCGAGTCGCGGTCGTGCTCCTCGCCGACCCGCAACCGGATCATCCGGTCGACATACTCCTGGGGCGTGCCGAGGCCGTAGATGCAGGAGACGGTGGAGACCACGATGACGTCGCGCCGGGTGAGCAGCGAGTTGGTGGCCGAGTGCCGCAGCCGCTCGACCTCCTCGTTGATCGAGGAGTCCTTCTCGATGTAGGTGTCGGTCTGCGGGACGTAGGCCTCGGGTTGGTAGTAGTCGTAGTAGGAGACGAAGTACTCGACCGCGTTCTCGGGGAACAGTTGGCGCAGCTCGTTGGCGAACTGGGCCGCGAGGGTCTTGTTCGGCTGGAGGACCAGCACCGGACGCTGGAGCTGCTCGGTCACCCAGGCGACGGTGGCGGTCTTGCCGGTGCCGGTGGCGCCCAGCAGGACGACGTCCTGCTCGCCCGCCTGGATGCGCCGGGTGATCTCCTTGATCGCGGCCGGCTGATCGCCCGAGGGCGAGTAGTCGGAGATGACCCGGAACGGGGCCACCCGGCGTTCGAGATCGGTGACGGGACGCATACGGCGAGACTACGGTGGGCCACCGACAGTTCCGCTCCCCCGGCCGACGGCCGGCACCCCGACCCCCCAGGAGACCATCGTGGCGCTCGGCCTCAACCCCGTCGGCGACGTCCTGAAGAAGGCCGACAAGGTCCTCGCCGGAGCCGGCACGGCCCTCGAGGACGTCGACGTGAAGCTCGCCAACGTCGACCGCACCCTGGCCGGCGTCGACGACCGGATGACGGTGGTCGACGCGACCCTCGCCGAGACCCGCGACCTGCTCGGCCAGGTCCAGGGCCTGCTGGAGGAGCTGAGCGGTCAGCTCGGTCTCCTCCAGCAGATCCCCGACCTCGCGGCGCAGATCGCCGCGATCCACGCCGCCGTCGCGACCGGCTGACCCCGGCTGAACCGGATCGCGGCTCAGCCTGGGATCAGCGCGGCAGGTTCCGGTAGGAGTAGTCGGACTCGATGCGCCGCCAGTAGGTGTGCCCGAGGTCGGCCTCCTCCTCCGGCGAGGCGGCGAGGGACGCCGGCAGCGGCGTGCGGCACTCGGCTCCCCGGCAGTCGTGGAGCTGCCACCAGACCTGCTCGAGATCACGACGGACCGAGCGGTACGCGGGGTCCTTCCAGAGGTTGGTCTGCTCGCGAGGGTCCTTCGCGAGGTCGTAGAGCTCGGAGGCGCCCGTGCGGTAGAGCATCATCGAGTACCGCGCGGTGCGCACGCCGATGGCGCCCCGTGCGTTGTCGAAGCCCGCCCGGCGCCCCTTCCGGTGGACCAGCGACTCGGTGACGATGCCGGTCGACCACCCCTGGTCGCCCTCGAGCAGCGTGGTCACCTTCGAGGTGCCGTCGGCCCTGCGCGGCGGCTGTGCGCCCGCGAGGTCGAGGACCGTGGCCGAGAGGTCGACCGTGCTGATCGG
This sequence comes from Nocardioides fonticola, assembly GCF_039536805.1. NCBI lineage: Bacteria > Bacillati > Actinomycetota > Actinomycetes > Propionibacteriales > Nocardioidaceae > Nocardioides > Nocardioides fonticola. The sequence continues at coordinate 97,782 of NZ_BAAAZH010000032.1, forward strand.
GTCGAACCGCTCCCGCCCGTGCGCGCCGTCCCGGAACCCCGGGCCGGTGATGACCATCGGCACCCGCAGCGCCGGCTCGTGACCGTGCACCTTGCCGTCGAGCTGGCGGTGCTCGCCGAGGAAGTAGCCGTTGTCGCTGGTGAACACGAGCACCGTGTTCTTCCACTCCCCCAGATCGCGCAGCCGCTTCACGAGCCGGCCGACCTGCTGGTCGACCGCGCCGATGGCGTTGGCGCGCTGCACCGTGGCGGTGCGCAGCGCCGCCCGCTGGGCCGTGGTGGGTTCGTCCTGCTCGCGGAAGAAGTAGGGCTTGTCCGAGACGTCGGCCTCGGCGGGGCCTCCGTCGGCGGGGAGGCCGGCGCCCCGCTCGATCTCCGCGTCGAAGCGTCCGCGGTACTTCTTCGCGACATAGGTCGTGGGCATGCGGTAGCGCCCGCGCGAGGGGTCGGCGGTGATGCCGGGGTCCTCCGGGTCGCGGGGTCCTCCCGCATGCGGGGCCACGAACGCGACGTCGAGGAAGAACGGCTTGCGCGAGCGGGAGAACTCACCCACCACGTCGCGCGCCTGCGCGCCGATGACATCGGTGCTGTACTGCCCGTCGCGGTCGTCCTGGATGCGTCCGTTGTGGCTCAGGGCGATGTCCATGAAGTTGTAGGTGTCGCCGTCGACACCGGCGCCGGGCGGAGCCGTCAGGGAGGCCCGCCACTCGTCCCAGCCGTTCGGCACGTAGTGCAGCGACGACCGGCCGGTGACCTTGGACGGCATGCCGCCGTAGCCGTTCTCGTACTTGCCGACCAGGCCGGTGTGGTAGCCGGCGTCGCGCAGGGACGTCGCGAGCGTGCGCGAGTCGTCGAAGGCCGCGTAGCCGTAGGGCCGGTGATGCCACAGGACGCCGTGGTTGTGGGCGTACTCGCCGGTGAGGAACGAGGCACGCGAGGGCGCGCAGAGCGGATAGGGGCTGAAGGAGTTCTGGAACGTGACGCCCTCGGTGTCGGCGAGGTGGCGGATGGTCGGCGCGAAGCGCAGGTCGTCGGCGCGCATGTCGTCGACCATCACCACCACGACGTTCGGTCGACTGCCCGACCCGAACGGCGATGCCGCCGACACGGCGTCCGACACCCCGGCGGGGGCGAGCCCCGCGGAGGTGCCGCTCGCGGCGAGTCCGGTCGTCACGGACGCGACGCCCACGGCGGCCAGGCCACCGGCGAGCGTGCGACGTACCCTCGGGGAATCGAGGGCCCAGCGGAACCATCCAGCAGACATCGTCACCTCATTGTGCTTTAAGTCCATCGAGTTGCTGCACTTTAGAGGATGACGAGGGTGGTGACGACACCGGTCCCACACCGTGTCGGTGTAGGACCGGTCACGTCGCGTCGATCAGCCTCCGATCAGCTGAGGCCGCCGAGCCAATCGGTGCCGTTGAGCGCCCAGGCGGCGTCCGTGCCCGCCGGGTCGTTCCAGCCGTCGTAGAGGGTGTTGCCGGACTGTCCGGTGCCGTCGTCGATCGGCGAGGAGTCGCCCCAGAGGATCACGCGGCCGCTGCCGAAGGTGGAGACGGCGATGAAGCACCCCGAGGTGCCGGTGTTCGAGACCCCGGCCCGGTAGAGCAGGCACTTCGCGGCCGGGTTGGCCGACGTGCTCAGGTTGAACGTCGTCGCGCCCCGCAGGATCGAGGACGACGCCGTCCCGTACGCGCCCTTCACGACCGGGTGGGTCGAGGCGCCGGAGCCGAGGTTCGAGGTGTTCTCGTTGCTGATGTTCTGGTAGGCCGCGGTGACGCCGAACGGGTCGGTGTTGTCGACCCCGTTGCTGGAGAACAGCTGGTTGGCGATGTCGACGGAGTCGACGCCGTCGTTGTTGCGATCGGACTGGTCGTGGTCGATGACCAGGAACAGGCCGCCGCCGTTCTTGACGAAGGTCATGATCGCCGTCCGCTCGGCCGCGGTGAAGGCGGTGTTGGGCTCGGGGATCACCAGCACGTCGTAGTTGGCGAGGTCCTGGGCGTTCGAGGTGCTGCCGTAGGTGAAGGCGCGACCGCTGGGGTTCGTGTCGAGGTAGTAGGAGCTGCGGTGCTGCGCGAGCGCCACCCCCCACGCGGAGATCGCCCCGGTCCAGTCGGTCTCCTTGGTCGGCGCGGAGTTCTGGGCGAAGGGGTTGGGCTGGGAGGTCGAGATGATCCAGTCGGCGTTGCCCGCGGTCTCCGCATGGGCGTTGTCGAAGAGGACCTTGATCTGGGTCGCCGAGGTCGCGGCCGGCGCCGGGGCCGGGGCGAGCACTGCCGTGCCGAGTCCACCGGCGGCGAGGACGCCGGCGGTGAGGGCGAGGGCGGGGCGACGGAAGGGATGACGCACGTCGGTACTCCGATCGTCGGTGGGCCACCCCGAGTGGTGGCCCGGCCGCCGGTCATCCTGGCCCGCCCCGACGGGCGGCGTCGATGGCGGTGCGCGGAACTCTGGCTGAACGGGTGGGCGTTCCGCCTCCGGAAGCGGACGGCGTCCTCAGGGGCGCGGAGCGTGGGCGGCGCCGCGTTGGAGGTGCGGGAAGGAGGCGGGGCACGAGCCGTCGGTCGCGAAGCTGCGCGCACCGAGGTCGCGCGGTCCGCGCCGCGGCGTGCCGTAGGAGCAGCGGTCGTCCTTGGAGGCGATGAGCTGGATGAACAGCTTCTTGTCGCGGACGACGTCGCTGAGCGTGCGCAGGCCCGGGGCGTACTGGCGCAGCAGCTCCCGGAAGGCCGGATCGCGCCGCTCGACGATGTCGCCGAGGGTCACGCTGACCCGCAGGAAGTCCGGCAGGACGGCGTCGGCGTCGGCGACGAGCTGGTCGAGCTGCTGGAGCTGCCCGGGAGCGCGGTCGAGCAGGCGCCGGAACTGCGGGTCGTAGCTCTTGAGGAACGCGGCGAGCCGGACCGCCGAGGAGCCGAAGCTCTCCAGGTCGGCACGGTTGTCGGTGATGGTGCGCAGGGCCGGGCCGGCGTTGCGCAGCAGCCGGTCGGTCTGGGGGTAGGCCTTGTCGAGGTCGCCGAGCAGGAGCGAGGCCTGGTCGAGCAGGCGGCCGATCTCCTGGCCGGTGCCGCGCAACCCGGTGGAGAGCTCGCCGAGCAGCGACTTCAGCTTCACGTCGTCGATCTGGCCGAGGAGCTTGCTGACGGCCACCACGGTCGAGCCGAGGGTGGTGGGCAGGTCGGTGGTGCGGGCGGTGAGCGTGGCGCCGTCCTGCAGGTACGGGCCGCCTTCGCCGGAGGGCTGGAAGTCGAGGTACTGCTCGCCGACCGGGGAGAGCGAGCGCACGACGACCCGGGAGTCGGCGGGCACCTGCGCGCCGTCGATCACGGCGGTGGCGACGACGCCGTCGGCCGTCGGCCGGATGGTGGTGACGCGGCCGATCTTGACGCCCCGGTAGGTCACCGAGGAGCCCTCGAACAGACCGCCGGTCGAGGCCATCGTCACCGTGACCTCGGTGGGGCTGGAGGTGAGCGGGCGGTCGAGCACCGAGGAGAAGAGGTAGGCGACCGTCAGGGCGAGCACGACGAGGATGCCGATCGCGCTGAGGTAGAGCCGGTCGGTGACCGCGGTGCGCAGCCCGGCGGAGAGGCGGCTCATGGGGCGCTCCTTCCGGTCGCGGCGCCGGAGATCCGGCCGAGGCCGAGGTCGGCGAGCTTGTCGACGTGCAGCAGGACGCCGAGGTTGAGGTAGTCGCCCGGCACGACCTCCTGGAGCACCTTGCTCAGCGAGACCAGGGACTCCAACGACTGGCGCCAGCGCGGGCCGGTGGCGGCGGCCTCGCGCAGCACCGGTTCGGCGGAGCGCAGGGTGGCGAGGATGTTGTCGCGGGTGGCGAGCACCGTCTGGTTGGCGAGGCCCGCGAACCGGTCGAGCTGGCGCAGCAGCTCGGTGAGGTCGGGGGTGAGCCGGCGCAGCACGCGGGCCGCGGGCCGCACGTCGCGCAACGCGGCATCGATGGTGGTCTGGCGTTCCTGGAGCAGCTGGGACGTCGCCGCCAGCGAGGTCAGGGCCCGGTCGAACTCCGCGGTGGTGGCGTTGGCCTGGGTCAGGAAGGTGTCGGTGCGGCCCAGCAGTTCGCGGATGCGCCCCTCACGCCCGCCGATGGCCTTGTCGAGCTCGTCGGTGATGGTCTGGAGCTGGGCGAGCCCGCCTCCGTTGACGAGCAGGGAAGCCTGCGCGAGGGCGTCCTCGACCGAGGGCGCGGTGGAGGTGTCGTCCCGCGTGAGGGTGGCGCCGTCGGCCAGGGCGGCACCGGAGGTCGGGTTGGTGACGTCGATGAACAGCTCGCCGAGCGGGGTGGTGTAGCGCAGCCGGGCGGTCGCCCCCTCCCGCAGCCCGGCGGCCTTCTGGACGACGAACACCACCCGCGCGCGGAAGTCCTTCGCGGTGACCGACGTGACGCGTCCGCTGTCGACGCCGTTGACCTTCACCAGTGCCCCTTGGGCCAGGTTGAGCGCTTCGTCGAAGTCGGCCGTGACCGTGATGGTCTCCCCCGAGACACCGCCCGAGGGCAGCGGCAGATCGGTGAAGGTGGGGCCGCACCCGGTGAGCAGGAGCGCCAGCACCGCCGCGAGGACGACGCCGATCGCGCGGGCGCTCTCGCGCAGACGCCTCACTGGTCGTCCTCCTTGCCGAAGAGCCCGCCGATGCCGCCGAGCAGACCGCCGACGCCGGAGAGGATGTCGCCGAGCACGTCGCCGACGCTGCCGAGCGTGTCGCACAGCGGCTTGGAGATCGCCTCGCACAGCTGGGTCAGCTCGTCGCTGAGCGGGAGCAGGTAGATGGGGCTGATGCGCACCGGCAGCCGGCCGTCGCTCGGCAGCCGTTGGAGGTTCTGGAGCCCGGCGGGCATGACGTCGAGGATCTCCTCGAGCTGCTCGCGCCGGGAGAGCACGCTGTCGATGACGCCGGTGGCGTTGCGCATCGACCGGGTGAGGGTCGCGCGGTTGTCGACGGCGAACCGGGCCACCAGGGTGACGGCACGGTCGAGCGAGGTCAGCGCGGTGCGCAGGTTGTCGCGCTCGTCGGCGAGCTGGCCGGTGGCCGAGGAGACCTGGCCGATGAACCGGTCGACCGTGCGGCGGTTGTCGGCGACGGTGGCGACCAGGTCGTCGAGCGCGGAGATGAGGGCGACGATCTCCTTGCGCTGGGAGGAGACGCTGTTGGTCGCGTCGGCCAGCGAGCCGATCGTCGAGTTCAGCACCGACCCCTGGCCGTCGAACGCCTTCTGCCCGACCTCGATGAAGCGCTGCACCGCCCGGGTGGTGCGTTTGCTGCCGGAGATGCCGGTGGCGAACTTCTCGATCGCGGCCAGCACCTCGTCGAACTCGACGGGCGTGCGGGTGCGGTCGTTGGCGATGACGGCGCCGTCGGCGAGCGTCGGGCCGCTGGTGTAGACGGGCGTGAGCTCGACGTAGCGGTCGGTGGCCACCGATCGGGCGACGACGACGGCGCCGACGTCCTTCGGGATCTTGTGGTCGGTGTCGATCTCCATGTCGACCCGCACGTGGTCGCCCTCGGGCGTGATGGCGGTGATCCGGCCGACCGGGACGCCGAGGATGCCGACGTCGTTGCCCACGAAGAGGCCCGCCGAGCTGGTGAGGTCGGCGCTGACGTGCATCGTCGAGCCGCCGACGCCGGGGATGCAGGCGGAGGTGAGACCGAGGACGCCGCACAGCAGCGCCACCAGCGCCGAGAGGCGCAGGGGGCGGGGACGACGGTTCGGGCCGCGGCTCATCAGCAGTTCCCCAATCGGCACTTCTGGTCGTCCGTCGGCAGCACCGGGCCCTGGACGTAGAGGTCGAGGAAGGGCCCGTTGCCCGAGGCGTTGGTCAGGTAGCGCACGGCGGGCGCCATCACCGTGAGCAGGTTCTTCAGCTCGTCGTCCTCCCGGCGCAGCGAGACGAGGGAGGTGTCGAGGTCGGCCAGCGCCGGCTTGAGGTCGCCCTCGGCGTCGGTGACGATGCCGCTCAGCGCCTCGCTGAGCGTGCGGGTGCGCACCAGGAGGTTGTGGATCGCCTCGCGCCGCTGGGTGATCTCGGAGAGCACCAGCGTGGTCTGCTTCATCAGCTCGACGATGTCGTCGGAGTCGTCGGCCAGCAGCTTCGAGACGCCCTCCGCGGCCTGGAGCAGCTGGGCGGTCTGGTCGGAGCGCTTGGCGACGACCTGGGAGAGGCGGCCGATGCCCTCCAGGGCCGGGCCGACGTCGTCGCCGGAGCGCTCGAGGGTGTTGCTGACCGCCGTGAGCGCATCGGCGAGCTTGACCGGGTCGAGGTCCTCCAACGTCTGCGTGCCCTGATCGAGCACGTCCTGGAGGTTGTAGGGCACCGAGGTCTGGGCCAGCGGGATCTGATCGTCGGCGAGCGAACCGCTGCCGCGCGGGTGCACCTCGAGGTAGTGCGTGCCGAGCAGGGTCGCGACCTTGACCGCCGCGGTGGTGGTGGTGCCGAGGTCGATCGCGTCGTCGAGGGTGAAGGTGACCTCGACGTCGTCCTCGCGCAGCTCGATGCCGGTGACCTTGCCGACCGGGACGCCGGCCACCTCCACCGACTCCCCCACCCGCAGACCGGCCGTGTGCTGGAGGATCGCGGTGTAGGTCGTGGCGCCGAACTGGACCCGGCTCAGCACCACGACGCCGACGCCGAGCAGCACCAGCGCGAGCAGCGCGACGAGGCCGACGCGGAACGGGTCGCGGGTGTTCAGGGGCTTCATCAGGGGCTTCATCGGCACGCCTCCGAGAACGGGCCGTTGCCACCGGCCGGGTTGAGCACGAGGGAGCCGAGCCCGATGCCGAGGGTGCAGACGTAGACGTTGAGGGCGTTCTCGTAGGAGGTGGGGCGCCCCAGCCCGCTCATCGTGACGGCGAAGCTCTTGATGGCCGCCGCCAGCTGCGGGCGGTTGTCGGCCAGCAGCCGCGCTGCCGCACGCAGCTCCCGAGCGACGCCGACGGTGGGCTGACGCGCCTGCTCGAGGAGGTCGGAGGTCGCGCCGACGAGGGTGCTGACCCCCTCGATCGAATCGCCGATCGAGCGCCGATCGCGCGCCAGACCGGTCATCAGGTCGCGCAGCTCGGCGATGGTGGCGGTCAGCTCGTCGCCCTTGTCGTCGAGGTTCATCAGCACCGGGGTGAGATGGGTGAGGACGGCGCCGATGACGGCGTCGCGGTCGGCCACGAAGTTCGTGAGCTGGGTGGTCTGCTGGAGCAGCGACTCCACGGTGCCGCCCTCCCCCTGCAGCACCTTCACGATCGAGGTGGCGAGCGCGTTGACGTCGCCGGGCTGGAGCACCTCGAACAGCGGGCGGAACCCGTTGAGCAGCTCGGTGAGGTCGAAGCCCGGGCTGGTGCGGTCGGTCGTGATCGTCGCCCCGTCGGGCAGTTCCGCACCGCGCTTCGGGCCCTGCACGAGAGCGAGGTACCGCTGGCCGACGAGGTTCTGGTAGCGCATCACCACGTCGGTGGTGGTGAGGATCCGCTGGTCGGCGTCGAGGTCGAAGTCGACCTTCGCACCGTCGCGGCCGTCGACCGCGATCGACTGCACGCGCCCGACGCGGACACCGGCCACCCGGACGTCGTCCCCGACCCGCAGGCCGCTGACGTCGGTGAAGATCGCGCTGTAGGAGCGGTGCGAGCCGCCGAGTCCGTCGACCATCGTGTTGATGAGGACGACGCCGAGGAGCACCGCCACGAGCGCGAACACGGTGAACCGCACGGCGATGCCGCGCAGCCCGGTCATCGGCCACCTCCGTAGGTCGGGCGGTCGGCCGCCGTGTAGTACGGCGGGGCCGAGAAGCGCAGCACGGCGTCGACGTCGGCGAACCCGTCGCGCACGATCGGCGGCAGCAGGCTGCCCAGCGAGATGTTGGTCGCGATGGCGCCGGTGATCGCGCTCTCGCGGTTGTCGTCGACGGCGTCGAGGATGCGCGCGACGTCGTCGAAGAAGCGCGCGAGCTGGGCGCCGTTGGCCTGGAGCAGGTCGCCGGTGTCGACGCTGAGCTTCGTGCCGCGAGTGATGACGGCGACGAGTTCGGCCTCGTGGGTGGCGATCGTGCGCAGCGCGACGAGGGAGTCGTCGGTGGCGTCGAGGACGTCGGGGGCGATGCGCCGGACGATGTCGAGGCTGTCGGCGAGTTCGCGGACGTCGTCGCGCAGGGTGGGCAGCCGCGGCTCGAGCTTGCCGAGGTAGGAGTCGAGCTGGTCGATCGTGCGCCCGAGCTCCGCGCCGCGTCCGTCGAGCGCCGTGGCCGCCGCACCGATCGCGGAGGCGAGCTGGGCCGGGCCGAGCGCCTTGACGAGACGGTCGATGTCGTCGAGGGCCTGCTGGAGCTCGAGGGTGCCCTGGGTGCTGTCGGGCGGGATGACCGCACCGGAGCGCAGGGCGGTGCCGGACGGCGTCCCGTGGGTGACGAGGTCGACGTAGGTGGTGCCGAAGACGCTCGCCGGCAGCACCCGGGCGACGACGTCGGAGGGCACGCCGCCGAGGTCGGCGGGGTCGATGGTCATGCGCACCTGCACCTGGGCGTCGGGATCGACCTCGGCGGCGCTGCCGGAGGCGCGCTCGACCGAGGTGACCCGGCCGATGATGACCCCGCGCAGCTTCACATCCGAGCCGGGCCCCAACGCGCCGCCGGCGTTGCGCACGAGCGCGGAGACCTCCGGGTCGCCGCCGATCGCCCCGCTGGAGCGCAGGTAGGCGGCCCCGAGCAGGAGGGCCACCACGAGGAGGGTGAGCGCGCCGCGGCCGGCGTCGTCGATGCGTCGTCTGCGTGCCATCGCCGTCAGCCCGAGATCCGGAAGCCGGCGTCGCCGCCGTAGAAGAGGAGCGTCATGACCATGTCGAGGACGACGACCACGACGATGCTGGCGCGGATCGCGGCGCCGGTGGCCTCGCCGACCGCCTGCGGACCGCCCGAGACCCGCATGCCGTACCAGCAGTGGATGAGGGTGACGACGAGGGCGAAGACGAGGATCTTCACGATCGACAGCGCGATGTCGCGGCCGTTGATGAAGGTCGAGAAGTAGTGGTCGTACTGGCCCGGCGACTGGCCGAAGAGGAAGGTCACCGACGCCGCGGAGGCGAGGTAGGAGCCGATCAGGCCGATGAGGTAGAGCGGCAGGATCGCGGTCATGCAGGCGATGACCCGGGTGGTGACGAGGTAGCGCATCGGGCTGACGGCCATCACCTCCAGGGCGTCGACCTCCTCGTGGATGCGCATCGAGCCGAGTTGGGCGGTGAAGCGGCAGCCGACCTGCGCCGCGAGCGCGAGGGCGGCGATGAGCGGCGCGAGCTCGCGGGTGTTGGCGCTCGCGCTGATGAAGCCGGTGAGCGGCGCGAGGCCCACGATCTCCAGGCCGTTGAAGCCCTCGATGCCCAGCGAGGTGCCGGCCGCGATCGAGAGCAGCACCATGACGCCGATCGTGCCGCCGCCGACGATGAGCGCGCCGCTTCCCCAGGCGATGTCCTTGAGCTGGCGCAGGGTCTCCTTGAGGTAGAGCCGCAGCGTGACGGGGGCGGCCGCGAGCGTGCGGACGCCGAAGGTGGAGAAGTCGCCGAGCTTGGCCAGGGCCTCGAGCAGGCCCTCGACGAGGCCGACGAACGCCTCGACGAACGCGTTCCACATCCGCGTGCCGATGCCCGCGCGCACGCGGGTGCCGGTGCCGGCGGCCATCAGGCGATCCCCTGCGGCACGAGCATCACGTAGGCCTGGGTGATGCCGACGTTGACCACCGCCAGCAGGATCACGCTCAGCACGACGGACTGGTTGACGGCGTCCGCGACGCCCTTGGGGCCGCCCGAGGCGCTCAGGCCCTTGTGGGCGGCGACGATGGTGGCGATGAAGCCGAAGACCAGGGCCTTGAACTCCGCGAGCAGGAAGTCGGTGGGCTGGCTGAAGGAGACGAAGGAGTCGATGTAGGCGCCCTGCGAGATCGTGCCGCGGCCGACGTTGAGCACGTAGGCGGTGATCATCGCGGTCATCGCCACGATGACGGTGAGCAGCAGGGCCACCACCAGCGCCGCGACGACCCGGGGGGCGACGAGGCGCTGCACCGGGGAGATGCCCATGACCTTCAGGGCGTCGATCTCCTCACGCACCGTGCGGGCGCCGAGGTCGGAGCAGATGGCCGACCCGACGGCGCCGGCGATCATGAGCGAGGTGACCAGCGGTGCGCCCTGCCGCAGGATGCCGATGCCGTTGACCGCGCCGCTGAAGCTGGTGGCGCCGACCTGGGCCGCGACGGCGCCGATCTGCACCGAGATGATGACGCCGAACGGGATGGCGACCAGGATCGTGGGCAGCAGCGAGACCCGCGTCATGAACCAGGCCTGGAGCAGGAACTCCGACCACGAGAACCGGCGGCGCACGATGTCGGACGCCGCGGTCGTGGAGGCCTCGACCGCGAGCATGACGAGCTTGCCGGTCGTGACCACGCCGGCCCGGAAGCGTCCCGAGAGGTTGTCGACGCCGCTACGGGCCGCGACGGCGATCGCGCTCATGCGAGGTTCGCGCGGGTGCTCATGCGCGGGTTCCGGTCACGATGGACTCCCGGTACTGGACGGACGGGGTGGCGGGCGTCGTGGACGCCGGGGAGACGGTACGTCGTCCGGACGCCGTCCGCCTGCCTGCCCGGCGCGTCGGACGGTGTCCGTGTCACGGCGTAACAGATACCACACGGATGTGGCTGGGGTCACACTCCGCCCATCTGCTGACACCGGGTGACCACGACCCGGACGGCGACCCGCGCCCCGACGCGGGGGACGTGCCGGACCCGCGCCGGTACGACGGCTAGGTTGTCGTCGTGCCCGACCCCCAGCGACCCGCCAGCACCGGCGCCCGCGTGGTGCGCCTGCTGCGGCGGCTGCTGCTCTCCTTCCTCGGCCTCCAGGTGACGCTCGCGGTGAGCATGTCGGTCGTCGACTCCTACCGGCGCCGCGGGAAGAAGCCCAAGCCGTTCCCGACCGTCTCCCCCCGCGAGGTCGCCCTCGGCGACGGCACCATCACCACCTACACCTACGGCAGCGACCTGTACGACGACATGCTGGCCGCCATCGAGGGGGCCCAGCGCCAGATCCTCTTCGAGACCTACATCTGGAAGGGCGACACCACCGGCGAGCGGTTCAAGCAGGCGCTGGCCGACGCGGCGGCGCGCGGCGTCGAGGTGCACGTCATCTACGACGGGTTCGCCAACCTCGTCGTCCCGCCCCGGTTCCTGCGCTTCCCGCGCACCATCAAGGTGCTGCGCTTCCCGGTCAACAGCGCGGGCCTGCGCTTCTTCGACCTGCGCCTCTACGGGCGCGACCACCGCAAGATCCTCGTGGTCGACGGCACCGTCGGCTTCGTCGGCGGCTACAACATCGGCGACGCCTACGCCACCGAGTGGCGCGACACCCACGTGCGCGTCACCGGCCCGGCGGCCCACGACCTCCAGCGGGCGTTCGCGGACTTCTGGAACCTGCACCGCCGCAAGCGGTTCGGCGCCGACCTCCGCCCGATCCTGGTCGAGACCGCCTCGACCTGGGAGCCGCGCATCCGCCTGCAGCGCAACATCCCGCGGTTGTGGATGTTCCCCATCCGCTCGATGTACCTCGAGGCGATCAACCGGGCGAGCCGCAACATCTGGATCACCACCGCCTACTTCCTGCCCGACCAGGACTTCGTAGACGCCCTCAAGCTCGCGGCGATGCGCGGCGTCGACGTCCGCATCCTCGTGCCGCTGAAGTCGAACCACATCGTGGCCGACTGGATCTCGCGCGGGTACTTCTCCCAGCTGCTCGACGCCGGCGTGCGGATCCTGCGCTACCGCGACGCGATGGTGCACGCCAAGACCGCGACCGTCGACGGCACCTGGGCCACGGTCGGCACCGCCAACATCGACCGCCTCAGCCTCTCGGGCAACTACGAGATCAACCTCGAGGCCATCGACCCGACCTTCGCCGCCGCCCTCGAGGAGATCTTCGCCGTCGACGAGGGCCACTGCCTCGAGCTCACCAGCGGCGAGTGGGAGGCCCGCGACCTGCACCGGAAGTTCACCGAGTTCGTGCTCGCGCCGTTGCGGCCGTTGCTGTGAGGGCGACCGCGGCGTGACAAATTCACCGGTGCACCGGTGAATTTGTCACTTCTCAGGGGAAATTTCGGCCGATAGGTGACAGTTTCCCCTGAGAAGTGACTCCGGATATCGGACGTCCCGTCCGTCTCCCATGCGCCGGCCGGGAGCGCTCAACGAGCCGAGGGGATGTCGAGCACCGAGGCGAACTGCAGCGCCTTGGCCCGGTCGCCCTTGACCTTCAGCTGGCCTCGCAGCACGCCGGTGATGGCGCTGAGGTGGCCGGTGGCCAGCCGCAGGAACTCGTAGCCCTCGCAGGTGATGGTGGCGTCGCGCCGCTCGACGGCCTCGGCCTCGGCTCCGGCCAGGACGACGCACTCGCCGCGCCACACGCGGACGACGAACCGCTCGATCTCGCCGCTGCCGGCGCCGAGCAACCGGAACCCGATGGTCAGGTCGACCCGGGACGCGCGGCGGTAGCTCACGAAGTCCGGCAGGCGCCGGAAGATCTCGTCGAGCACGACCGGGCGGAAGCCGCCGGCCATGACGCCGCGCAGGTGCTCGATCGGCACCCCCTTGAGGCAGGTGGCGACGTCGACGGGGTCGAGCGCGGTGGGGTCGACGGCGACGAGATCGGTGCCGGGCACCTTGAAGATGCCGCCGAGCGCGAGCGCGAGCATCGCGTCACCCTCGATCTCCAGACGGCCGGCGAGGTAGTCGAGACCGGCGTTGGCCTCACCGCTGATCAGCCGCACGAAGCCGAGGATCGTGGTGCGCAGGACGACGTCGACCGGCTCGGACGCCGGTAGGTCGGGCAGCACCTTGAGGGCTCCGTGGTCGAGCACGAGGCCGTGCCGCTCCCCCACGCGTCCGCCGCTGACGAGGTCGAAGCGGACGGTGCCGACGAGCTCGGTGAGCTTCTCCAGCAGCGCGTACTCGTGCAGCCGCGAGAGCACGCCCTCGACGGCGGTGCCGCGGATCTCGTCGCGGTCGATGATCGCGCGCAGGTCGGCGTCGCTCGTCGCGCGGACCGCCTCGACCAGCAGCTCCGCGGGCAGGTCGGCCAGGAAGGCCCGGGTCTCCCGTGCGTCGGCGGTGCGGAGCGGCTCGAGGGTTATCTGCGTCACAGTGTCACTGTAAAACGCGGGTTACGGATACCGCGTGACTTTCGCCGGAAGATGCGTGCGTGGCGCCATCCGGGCACCACGTCGGGGGCGCTGCAGCCCGCCGAGCGCGATCATCGTCGGGATGCGGCCGCGGTGCGGCCGCCACGGCTCGAGGTAGGCGCGCATCTGCTCGTCGTCGAACGGGGTGCCCGTCAGCGCCCACCCGACGTCCTTGGCGACGTGGTAGTCGCCGAAGGAGACGGCGTCGGGGTCGCCATGCGCCCGCTGCCGGATCTCGGCGGCGGTCCACTCCCCGATGCCGGGCAGGGTGCGCAGCCGCCGCTCGGCCTCGGCATGCTCGAGCCCGACGGTGCGCTCGAGGGCGTCGGCGACCCGGGCCGCGGCGACCAGCGTGCGCGAACGCGCCGGGTCGACGTGCATGCGCAGCCACTCCCACGACGGGACGCCGGCCACCGCGCGTGCGTCGGGCTGGATCCAGAGCTTGCGCGACTCACCCGGACCCGGCGCCCGCTCGCCGTAGCGGAACACGAGCATGCGGAAGCCGGCATGGGCCTCCTGGCCGGTGACCAGTTGGCCGAGCACCGCCGGCACGAGCGCCTCCCACACCCGGGCGCTGCGCCCGACGCGGAGGTGCTGGTAGCGCCGCCACAGCTCGGTGAGCACCGGGTGGCGCGGCTCGAAGTCGGAGACGTCGTCGTCGGCGCCGAGCAGGGCGGGGAGGCCGTCGAGCACCCACTCCGCCCCCGGGCCCCACGCGTGGCCGGTGATCTCGCCGAGATCGGTGCGCGCCTCGACGACCAGCGTCGTCGGGCCCTCGGGCGTGCGGATGCCGCGCCAGACCCGACCGGCGTCGTCGACCTTGTAGGTGGGGTCTCCGGTGCCGACGCGATGGATGCCGAGCACCCCGCGCGTGGGACACGGCCACGCGGGTCGCCACACCCGCTGCTGCCCGCCCCGCGCCTGCGTCGTCACAGGGACGACGCTACGCGGCGCCGCCGACAGATCAGCGGTCGCGTTCGAACCGCGGCCAGAGCACCGGCCAGGGGGCCAGGGGCTCGGAGCAGAGGAACAGCGGCGCGCCGTCCTCGTCGTTGTCGATGCCGTGCGGTGTGGCCAGCGATCCCAGCGACTCGACCCGGGCGAAGGACTCGAGGAGGTCGGCGCGGGTGAGACCCACGGTCAGCACGGTCGAGGAGGAGGGATGCCCCCACGCCGCGTAGCCGAGGTGACCGCTGAACGCGCGCGGAAGCCCGCGGGAGGGGCCGAACCGGTCGATCGCACCCGCCTCCCCGTAGTTCCCGGTGAGGATCTGCGTGCCCGGCGACGCGACCTGGTAGGCGGCCGCGATCTGGTCGACGTAGGCGGGCCAGCCGATGGTCTCGCCGGCGTCGGCATTCACGGCGATCGCCGTGCCGGCGTCCTCGACCGGCAGTACCGGCAGGACGAACAGGAGGGCGGGCAGGCTGAGCGCCACCATCGCGCGACCTGCCCATGGCTTCCAGGCGACCGTGGCTCCGGCGGCGAGCAGGAGCGGCAGGAATCCGGCCAGGTAGTAGGGCTTCCCGCCGCCGACCAGGACGAGCGCGACGAGGAGCGCAGCTCCGGCCGCCAGCGCGCGGATCTCCGGCCGTCGGGCGAGCACCCGACATCCGGCGAGGACGACGGGCAGGAGCCACGGGCCCGACTGGAGGACGAACAACGGGAGCACGAGCCATCGCGGCTCGCTGGTGCCCGACGACCCGGCTGAGATACCGCGTGCCACCTCCAGTTGCGGCCACCCGTGATGCGCCTGCCAGACGAGGTACGGCGCCACGCAGGCCACCGCGATCGCGGCCGCCCCTGCGGCCTCCCACCGCAGCAGCAGGCGACGTGGTCCGACCGCGAGCACGCCCGCCGCGACCACCAACGGCAGGACGCCGACCAGCACGTTCGCCTGTGCCGTCAGCCCTACGACGAGGCCGAGCGCGATCCAGCGACGCCGTCCGACGCCGCCGTCCATCAGCAGGGAGGCCATGAGCAACAGGGCCACCGCCCACCCCAGCAGCCCGAAGGTCGCGGTCGAGAGCAGGTGCCCGAGAGCCAACGGGAAGCCGGCGACAGCGATGAAGGCGGACGCCAGCAGCCGGCCTCGACGGTCGGCGCCGAGCACCCGCGCCGTCTGGTCGGTCACGAGCACGAGCGCCGTCATCGCGAGGGCCGACGGCAGGCGCAGCACGACCAGGGAACCCGGTGCGATCTCGTCGGCGAGGCGCGCCAGAAGCGGCACGAGCGGCGGCAGGTCGGGGTACCCCCAGGCGAGGTGGTGCCCCGCGGCGAGGAAGTAGAGCTCGTCGCGGTGATAGCCGTAGCGGCCCGAGGTCGCGACAAGGAGCAGCAGCAGGAGAGCGGCGACGGCCAGGACGCCCCGAGAGGGCCGCCGCTCGCTCACGCGGCTGCGCGGTCCTTGCGGTAGGCGTGCACCAGCGGGACGGCGACGAGTGCGGTGAGGACGACCGTGACCAGCAGGCCGATCGCGAGCAGGCCGGCGAAGAACAGTCCGACGCCGGCGATCAGCACACCGACGCCGCCGACGGCGGCCACCGCCAGGGCGAGGACGACGACGAGCGGGTGCGGTCGGTTGCTCTCCATGTGCCCAGCGTGGCACCGCCGCGACCCCACGGCCACCTAGAACGTGTTCTCATTCTGCCGGCGGCTGGCCTACGCTCCCCCGGTGACCGTGACGATCAGCGACCACGCCCGCGTGCGCACCCTGGTGCTCGACCGACCCGAGGCGCTCAACGCCTTCGACGAGGCGCTCTACGACGCCACGACCGAGGCGCTGCGGGCGGCGGCGGACGACCCCGACGTCGCCGTCGTCCTGCTCACCGGTGCCGGGCGCGCCTTCAGCGCCGGCACCGACCTGCTCGAGATGCACCGCATGTCGACCGACCCCACCTTCCAGCGCGGGAAGCACGGCTTCCTCGGGCTCATCGACGCCCTCGTCGACTTCCCCAAGCCGCTGATCGTGGCGGTCAACGGTCTCGGGCTCGGCATCGGCGCGACGATCCTCGGCTTCGCCGATCTCGCATTCATGGCCAGCACCGCCCGGCTGAAGTGCCCCTTCACCAGCCTCGGCGTGGCGCCCGAGGCGGCATCGTCCTACCTGCTGCCGCGCCTGGTCGGCCGCCAGGACGCCGCGTGGATGCTGCTCTCAGCCGAGTGGATCTCGGCGCAGGAGGCGCTCGCGATGGGCCTGGTCTGGCGGGTCTGCGAGCCCGACGACCTGCTCGCCGAGGCACGCCGGCACGCCGAACTGCTGGCGCGGCGTCCGATCGCCTCGCTGGTGGCGGTCAAGCGCACCATGACCGAGCCGCTGCGCGAGGGCATCGCCGCGGCCCGCGCTCGCGAGAACGCCGCCTTCGCCGATCTCATGGGCGGACCGGCCAACCTCGAGGCGCTCACCGCCTTCGCCGAGGGCCGGGAGCCGGACTTCACCGGGATGTGAGTCCCGCCCGGGATCGCGGGGGCGTGAGGAGCGAAAGGTTCAGCGGCTGACCGCCGAAACTTTCAGCGGTCGGCCGCCGAAACTTTCGTTGGTGTGACGCTGTGCAGGCGAAACCGGCCCCTCACCCTGCAGAACGTCACACCAAGCGGTCGGGCGCTTCACCGCCACCGCGACCGCCGCACCTTGCCCATCTCGTCGCGCACGGGCTCGGCGGTGACCTCGACCAGATCGGGTCGCAGCTCCGCGGGCAGCCGACGGCGGAACGTCTCGAGCTCGGCCGCTGCCAGGTCGGTCTCCACGACCGCCACCAGGACGCCGTCGCGGGCGACCACCGCGGCCGCACGCACAAGCGGATGCGCCTCGAACTCGGCCTCCACGTCGGCCGGCCACACCACGCGTCCGTCCAGCCGGACGACGTCGGCGGCACGGTCGGCGAGGTAGAGCCGCCCCTCGGCGTCGAGCCGGCCGAGGTCGCCCTGGGTGCGCCACGGGCCGTCGTCGCGGCGCATCGTGACGAGCCCGACCTCGCCGACGTCGGCCTCGCTCCCGTCGTCGCGCTCGATCCGGAAGCTCGACCCGGCGATCGGCCGGCCGACCGTGCCCGGATGCTCCAGCCATTCCGAGCCGCCGACGAGCGCGAGCCCGTGCGATTCCGTGCCGGCGTAGAGCTCCCAGACGCGGTCGGGGCCTAGCCAGTCGATCCAGGCGCGCTTGACCGGGTGCGGGCAGCGGGCTCCCAAATGCAGCACGCGCTCGAGGGCGGGCAGGGACGGCGGCGGCTCGGGCAGCACCCGCTGGATCGCGGCCATCATCGCCGGCACCACCATCGCCCACGTGACACCGTGATCGGCGGCGGCCGCGAGCCAGCACTCCGGCTCGAAGCGCGGCAGCACCACCAGCTCGTGGCCGCTCATCAGTCCGCGCATGGCGTACACGAACGGCGCCGTATGCCCCAGCGGGCCCGCCACGAGCTGCACCCCGGCGGCGGGCATGAACTCCGGCGTGCAGCGGTCGGGATCGATCCGTGCGGGCGCGCCGGCGGGCACGAGGCGCGGCGTCCCGGTGCTGCCGCTGGTCGCCGACACCTTCCAGGACGACGCCGCCAGGTCAGGGTCGAGCGCGGAGGGGTCGGTCCCGGTCGCCGGTACCCGCGGGGGCGCGTCGACGACGAGCGCCGGACGCCCCGGCATCGGGGCACCCGGCCGATGGGGCTGGACGGTGGCGCCGGCCTTCCACGCGGCCACGGCGGCCAGCACGGCGTCGACGCCGTTGGGCAGGGAGACCACGACGACGTCGTCGCGCACGAGCCCCTCGCGCATCCACCGCGCGGCCAGTCGTCCGGCGGCGTCGTCGAGTTCGGCGCGGGTCAGCACCGGGCCCTCGGGCACCCGCACGGCCACGGCGTCCGGGGCGATGGCGGCGAGCCGGGTGAAGGCTCGTCCGATGCTCACCTCCGCCATGCCACGACGGTAGGACGGCGTGCGCGTCGGCGCTGCCCCGGAGCCGATCCGGCACCGGCGTTCACCCAGGTCTTACGCACCGCGTCGCACATCGTGTTCTGTTCGGAACCAGTCGGAAACAATCCGCCCGCAGGCTCGATGACATGCCAGCCCGCCCCCACGACGCCCACCGTCACATCGGCGAGCTGCCCGCCTACGCCTTCTACGGCGGCCCGGCCATCTCCCCCGACCTCGGGGCGACGGCCACCGTCTCGGCGTTCCTGCGCTCCCTCGACGAGGAGGGCGTCGAGCGCACCCTCGTGCTCCCGAACTACGGCGTGCCCGACCCCGACGTCGCCTTCGGGCTCAACCACCTGGCCCTCGAGGCCGCGCAGCGCGACGAGCGCGTCAGCTGTGGGCTGTGGGTCAGCCCCAAGGCCTCGGACGCCGCCCGCAACGACGCCGCGCTCGCCCTCGCCGGGGAGACCGGCGTCCGGGCGCTGAAGACGAGCTTCCTGCTCGGCGGCGCCCCCGACGACCCCGACTGCGCCGAGCAGCTCGACCGCATCTTCACCACCGCCGCTGAGCGATCGCTGACCGTGCACGTGCACACCTCGCCCGGCGCGGCCTCCGACGTCGACCGTATCGGCGAGCTCGTCGAGCGCTACGGCGACACGACCCGCATCCACCTCGTGCATCTCGGTGGCGGCATGAGCGGGCACCTCAAGCTGATCGGCCACCGGCTCTTCGACTGGATCGAGGCCGGCAAGCAGGTCTACACCGACACCAGCTGGTCGATCGGCTTCGCGCCGCGCTGGCTGGTCGCCGAGATCGAGCGGCGCGGCATCGGCCACGACCGCATCCTCTTCGCCACCGACACCCCGTGGGGCGACTTCGAGGGCGAGTTCCACCGCCTGGCCTCCGTGGCCGGCGACGGCGAGCTCGCCCGCCACTTCTTCCGCGGCAACTTCGAGGCCCTCTACAGCTGAGCACGCCTCCCGCCGCGGACGCACCACCGCAGCACCCGCACCACCACCCGGCAGCGACGCCGACCCGATGACGGACGACGACACCCCGGCGTCCGGACCGCACTCCCCCTCACCTCAGGAGCACCGATGGCCCAGTTCGACGACGAGATCATGGCGGCGATCCAGCAGTCCGTGGCGGAGATCCCGCACCCCTCGCAGCCTCCCGGCACCAACCTGTACGGCTCGACGAAGATCTTCCCCGACTACCAGGCCGAGGAGGGCGAGGCCTACTTCACCCTCGTCCACGGCATCCCGCACGAGTCGTCGGTGAGCTTCGTCGCCGTCCTCCAGGCCACCCGCGCGCTGCGCAAGGGCTTCGAGACCGCGATCTACTTCTACGGTCCCGGCACGCTCGCCTGCATGGCCAGCCGCGGCTTCCCGACGATGGGCGACGCCGGCTTCCCCGGCGAGCTCAACCTCAACAACTCCATCGAGACCTACATCAAGGAGGGCGGCACGGTCTTCTGCTGCCGCTTCGGGATGGCGCTGCACGGGCTGCGCGAGGAGGACCTCATCGCCGGGGTCATCCCCGCCCACCCCCTCGACGTGCAGGACGCGATCATCCACTACGCCCGCAAGGGCGCCATCATCAACTCGACCTACAACCTCTGAGGCGGCGACGATGACCGCCCCCACCCCGCCGGCAGCACCCGACCCGAGCCGCACCCGCGTCGACGTCGCCATCCAGGGCATCCGCCTCGCCGCGGCCCCCGTCGCCCGACGGGCCGGCGCCGGGCCCAGCGACGACGGGCACCTGCTGCTCGACGGGGTCGGGGCGGCCATCCCGCTCAACCCCCGCAGCCGCTACAGCATCGACCGCGGACGGCTCCTCCTGGACGGCGCCGACACCGGCGTCGGCGTGGAGGCCGTGACCCGGCCGCGCTTCTACGACCTGACCACCGCCGACGGCGTCCCCTACGAGAAGATCGCCCGCCTGCACGCCGACCGGGTGCTCGCCACCACCGTCGTGCAGACCTGCGTGCGCTACGACGAGGCGGAGCGATGCCGCTTCTGCGCGATCGAGGAGTCCCTCGCGCAGGGATCGACGATCGCGGTGAAGACGCCGGCCCAGATCGCCGAGGTGGCCAAGGCCGCCCACGACCTCGACGGCATCACCCAGCTCGTCATGACCACCGGCACCTCGAACGGCCGCGACCGCGGCGCCGTCCACCTGGCGCGGTGCGTGCGCGCCGTCCGGGAGGTGCTGCCCGACCTGCCGATCCAGGTGCAGTGCGAACCGCCGGCCGACCTCGCGGTGATCACCGAGCTCTACGAGGCCGGCGCCCGCTCGATCGGCATCCACGTCGAGTCGTTGGACGACGACGTGCGGCGCCGCTGGATGCCCGGCAAGGGCTCGGTGCCGATGGAGGAGTACCGCGCCGCCTGGCGCGAGGCCGTGCGGGTGTTCGGGTGGAACCAGGTCTCCACCTACCTCATGGTCGGCCTCGGCGAGGACCCCGACGAGCTCGTGGCCGGCGCCGAGGAGCTCATCGCCATGGGCGTCTACCCGTTCGTCGTGCCCTTCCGCCCGCTCGCCGGCACGTTGGCCACCGAGGTCGACGGCGCCACCGCACCCGCGCCCGACCTCACCTACCGGGTCACCGCCCGCGTGGCCGCCGCGTTGCGGGCCGCCGGCATGGCGGGCGCCGACCAGGCGGCCGGCTGTGCAGCCTGCGGCGCCTGCTCGGCGCTCGAGAGCATGAACCGCTGCCAGGACGCGTCATGACCGAGGTCCTCCACCCACGCGACGTCGTCCTGACCGGAGGTCGGACGGCGAGCGAGCCGTACGTGATCGTCACGGCCGACGACGCCGCCGGCCTCGCTGCGTACCGGCGGCTGCGTCACGAGGTCTTCGTCGAGGAGCAGGGTCTCTTCGCAGGCTCCGACGCCGACGACGCGGACGACGACCCGCGCACCGTCGTCCTGGTGGCCCGGGCCGCCGACGGCACCGTGCTGGGCGGGGTGCGGCTGCACCCCGCGCATCATCCGGGGCTCGGCGGCCGCGACCTCGGCTGGTGGCGCGGCGGCCGCCTGGTGGTGGCCCGCCAGGCCCGCGGCGACCTCGGCATCGGCGCCGCCCTGGTGCGGGCCGCATGCGCCGCCGCGGAGACCGCCGGGGCACTGCGCTTCGAGGCCACGGTGCAGGCGCGCAACGAGACGCTGTTCCGCCGGCTGGGCTGGTCGGGCCGCGATCGCCTGCTGCTGCAGGGGCGCGAGCATGTCGTCATGGACTGGCCGATCGGCCGGGTGCAGCGGCTCGTCGACGCCACCAAGACGTCGCTCGGCTCGCTGGTCGGCTCGCTGCTCCCCCACGACGGACGGCTCGGCGGCTTCCTCGGCGACGACGGCGCCCCCGTGCCCGGCTCGGACCTCGTGGCCGCGTGCGACGCGATCCTGCCCTCGATGGTCGAGCGCGACCCCGAGTGGGCTGGCTGGTGCGCGGTGCTGGTGAATCTCAACGACCTCTCGGCGATGGGCGCGCGACCCGTCGGCCTCCTCGACGCCGTCGCCGCCCGCGACGCCTCCTTCGCCCGGCGCATCCTGCGCGGCCTCGGCGAGGCGGTGCAGGCGTGGGACGTGCCGGTGCTGGGCGGCCACACCCAGCTCGGCGTCAACGCGGCCCTCTCGGTGACCGCCCTCGGACGCACCACCGCGCCCGTGGCCGGCGGCGGCGCCCGCGCCGGTCAGCGGCTGCGGCTCACCGCCGACCTCGGCGGCGGGTGGCGGCGCGGCTACACCGGCGCCCAGTGGGACTCCTCCAGCCACCGCAGCGGAGCCGAGCTGCGCGCGCTGGCCGACGTCGTCCCGGCCCTGCGACCGACCGCCGCCAAGGACGTCTCGATGACCGGCGTCGTCGGCACCGCGGGCATGCTGGCCGAGGCCAGCGGCTGCCGTGCCGTGCTCGACGTCGCGGCCGTGCCGGCGCCTGAGGAGGCCCGGGTCGCCGACTGGCTCACCTGCTTCCCCGGCTTCGCGATGATCACCGCGGAGACCGTCGACGCCCCACCCGCCGGCCTGCCCGGCTTCGTGGCCTCCGAGGCGTGCGGCGAGCTCTCCACCGGCGCGGGCGTCGGCCTGCGCTGGCCCGACGGCGTCGTCACCGAGGCCGTCCGCGCCGGCGTCACCGGCCTCGGCCCGGCCCTCGCCGAGCGCCGTCGTCCCGGCTCCTCCGAACCGCTCCGGTCCACCGGTGCCATCGACACCACCCGACCCGAGGAGGTCGCATCATGACGATCGGTTTCGCCGCGGCGGCCGCGAACTTCGGCCGCGACGTCGAGGAGAACCTGCGCCAGATCGGCACGTTCGTCGAGATGGCGCGCGCCCGCGGCGTCGGCCTGCTCGCGCTGCCCGAGGCCTGCCTGGGCGGCTACCTGTCGGTGCTCGGCTCGGGCCGCGACGGGAGCCACGACGAGAAGCCCGAGAGCCTGCCGCCGGTGATGGACGTCGATGGTCCCGAGATCGCCCGCATCGCCCGGATGGCCGGAGAGATGACGGTGGTCGTCGGGCTGTGCGAGAGCGACGGCGCCGAGCGCTACAACTCCGCCGTGGCCGTCACCGGCGACGGCGTCCTCGGGGTGCACCGCAAGGTGCACCAGCCGCTCGGCGAGAACCTGCACTACGCGGCCGGCGACGGGTTCGCGAGCTTCGACTCCCCGGTCGGCCGTCTGGGCCTGCTCATCTGCTACGACAAGGCGTTCCCCGAGTCGGCGCGGGCCCTGGCGTTGGACGACGCCGAGGTGATCGCCTGCATCTCGGCCTGGCCCGCCTCGCGCACCGCCACCGCCGCCTCGCTGGCCGATGACCGCTGGACCCATCGCTTCAACCTCTTCGACGCCGCCCGCGCCCTGGAGAACCAGGTCGTGTGGGTCTCGGCCAACCAGACCGGCACCTTCGGCAGCCTGCGCTTCGTGGGTCACGCGAAGGTCGTCGGGCCGGGCGGCGAGGTGCTGGCGACAACCGGTGTCGACGACGGCCTCGCCGTGGCGCACCTCGACCCGCAGGCCGCCCTGGAGACCGCACGACGGGCGATGTTCCACCTGGGCGATCGTCGTCCCGCCACCTACGGCGCCGCGATCCGGGAGGCCGTCGATGCCTGAGATGACCATGACGGTGCGCTGGCCCGACGGCCGTGTGCAGGAGTGCTACTCGCCGTCCCTGGTGCTGCACGACCACCTCGAGGCGGGCCAGGCCTACCCGGTCGCGGAGTTCGTCTCCCGCACCGTCTACGCCCTGGCCATCGCCAGCGACCGGGTGAAGGAGAAGTTCGGCTTCGCCTGCACCTCCGCCGCCGCGACCGCCGAGGCCGTGCGCACCTCCGCCGCCCACTACCCCGAGCACGCGCTCGTCGAGGTGCTGCGCATGTGGCCGGCGCTCCCCGCCGCCGAATCCTCGGCGGCCACCACACCTCCGTTCCGGAAGGGCTCCTGATGCCGCACCTCCCCGTGATCGTCGTCGGCGGCGGCCAGGCCGGTCTCGCGACCAGCTGGCTGCTCCGACGCGAGCAGATCGACCACGTCGTCCTCGAGGCCGGCACCGCCGCGCACGAGTGGGCCGACACCCGCTGGGACACCTTCACCCTCGTCACGCCGAACTGGCACTGCCGGCTGCCCGGCTACGCCTACGAGGGGCCCGACCCCGACGGCTTCATGACCCGCGACGAGGTCGTGGCCTGGCTGGCCGGCTACGTCGCCTCCTTCGACCCGCCGCTGCGCGAGCACACCCGCGTCACCGCGCTGCGCCAGCGGGCGGAGGGCGGCTTCGAGCTGGAGACGGTCTGCGACGGCATCGCCGAGACCTGGACCGCCGACCAGGTCGTCGTCGCGACCGGCGGCTACCACCTGCCGATCGTGCCGCCCTGGGCCGCCGGCCTGGACGACGCCGTCACCCAGCTGCACTCCGCGCAGTACCGCAACCCCGAGCAGCTGCCCGAGGGCGCGGTGCTCGTGGTCGGGTCGGGCCAGTCGGGCGCCCAGATCGCCGAGGACCTCCACCTGGCCGGTCGCGCCGTCCATCTGGCCGTCGGCGACGCACCGCGGGTCGCGCGCTTCCACCGCGGCCGCGACTGCATGACCTGGCTCGCCGAGATGGGCCTCTACGACACCCCGGTGCACCAGTACCCCGGCGGCGTCGCCGCGCGCGAGAAGACCAACCACTACGTCACCGGGCGCGACGGCGGTCGCGACATCGACCTGCGGCAGTTCGCGCTCGAGGGCATGCGCCTCTACGGCCTCGTGGACGGCGGCCGCGGGTCGCAGCTCGCCTTCCGCCCGACCCTGCGGGCCGCCCTCGACCACGCAGACGCGGTCTACACCTCCATCAACCGCGACATCGACCGCTGGCTCGCGGCCCAGGGCATCGACGCGCCCCCGGCCGAGGAGTACCGGCCGGTGTGGGAGCCCGAGGAGGAGCCGCTCTCCCTCGACCTCGCCGAGGCCGGCATCTCCACCGTGATCTGGGCGATCGGCTACCGGCCCGACTACCGCTTCGTCGAGGTCGGCGTGTTCGACGGCGGCGGCCGTCCCACCCATTCCCGCGGCGTCTCGGGTGTCGCGGGACTCTACTTCCTGGGCCTGCCCTGGCTGCACACCTGGGGATCGGGCCGCTTCCACGGCATCGCCCGCGACGCCGAGCACCTCGTGGAGCGGATCGTCGAGCAGCGCGCAGCCCTGCGCAGGCCGCACATCGGCGCCGCGCTGCTGGCCGGGGAGCTCTCGGCCTGATGACCCGCATCGGGGCGGTGGCGGCGCACTTCGGTCGCGATCTCGACCGGGCCGTGGCCAAGGTCGAGGGCATCGTCGCCGACGCGCGCGCGGCCGGCGTCGACCTGCTGGTGCTCCCCGACGCCACCCTGGGCGGCTACCTCTCCGATCTGCGCCATCCCGACCCCTCCGCGCTGCCGCCCGGCCTGAGCGAGGACTCCTATCCGGTGCAGCGCATCCGCGCGATGGCCGGCCCCATGGTCGTCTGCCTCGGCTACTCCGAGCAGGTCGACGACCTGCTCTACAACGCGGCGGTGTGCGTCAGCGGGGACGGCGTCCTCGGGCGGCACCGCAAGGTGCACCAGCCCGCCGGGGAGTCGCTGGTCTACGCGGCCGGCGACCGGTTCGAGCCCTTCGACACCCCGGTCGGTCGCCTGGGCATGCTCATCGACTACGACAAGACCTTCCCCGAGGCCGCCCGCAGCCTGGCCCAGGGCGGGGCCACGATCCTGGCGTGCCTCTCGGCCTGGCCCGCCTCGGTGACCGATCGTGCCTCCCGGCTGCCCCAGGACCGCCAGAGCCGCCTCTTCGACCTCTACGACTGCGCCCGGGCCGCGGAGAACCAGGTCGTGTGGGTCTCCTCCAACCAGACCGGGGTCATGGGCGGGCTGCGGTTCCTCGGCCAGGCCAAGGTCGTGGGACCGGGTGGCGACATCCTCGCGCGCACCTCCTCCAAGGGCGGGTTGGCGATCGCCGAGATCGACGTGGCGGCCGAGGTCGCCCGCTCGCGCCGCCTGCTGCACCACCTGGCCGAGCTCGCCCCGCACGCCTACCTCGCCCACGGCACCGAGGACTGAGCCGTGCGCATCGCCCTGCTCACCTACTCCACCCGACCGCGCGGCGGGGTCGTGCACACCCTCGCGCTCGCCGAGGCGCTCGTCGCCGCCGGTGCCGAGGTCGACGTGTGGACCCTCGGACGTGGCGGCGACACCACCTTCTTCCGGCCGGTCGCTCCCGGCGTCGGCGTCCGCGCGGTGCCCTTCGACGACCCCGATCCCGATGTCGGCGTCCGCATCGTCGCCTCGATCGAGGCGCTGCGATCGGCCTTCGCGCCCGAACGCGACCGGTACGACGTCGTGCACGCCCAGGACTGCATCAGCGCCAACGCGGCACTGCCGTGCGTGCGCACGATCCACCACCTCGACCACTTCACGACCCCCGCGCTGGCCGCGTGCCACGAGCGGGCGGTCGTCGAGCCGACGGCCCGCATCTGCGTCTCGCGGGCCGTGGCCGAGGAGGTGCGCGCGGGCTGGGGCCTCTCGCCGATCGTCATCCCGAACGGCGTCGACGCCGACCGGTTCGCCCGGGCCGCCGACGACACAGCCGGACGGCGTGCCTGGGCGACCCGCCTGGGCCGCTACGTTCTGGCCCTGGGCGGCATCGAGCCGCGCAAGGGCAGCCTCGACCTGCTGGAGGCTTTCGCCGCGATGCGCGATCCCGCTCTACGGCTGGTGATCGGGGGCGGCGAGACGCTCTTCGACTACCGGGACTACCGCGCGGCCTTCGACCGGCGCGCCGCGGAGCTGGGCATCGAGCCGGTCGTGCTCGGCACCCTCTCCGAGACCGAGCTGCCGACCCTCGTCGCGCAGGCCGACGTGCTCGCCATGGTCTCGACCAAGGAGGGCTTCGGCCTGGCGGCGATGGAGGCCCTGGCCGCCGGCGTCCCGGTCGTGGCCCGCGATCTGCCGGTGCTGCGGGAGGTGTTCGGGACGACGGTCGCCTACGCCGACGGCGTCCCGGCGATCACCGAGGCCCTGCAGAACGCC
>NZ_BAAAZH010000032.1:124450-159722 GCF_039536805.1 Nocardioides fonticola
CCCCGAGAGGGTCGTGCGTTGGCGGCCGCCGCGACATGGGAGCGCGCTGCGCGTGCGCATCTCGACTTCTACGAGACGATCACTGCGGGTCGGTGATGGTGATCGAGTAGGTCGCCCCGGCGCCGTACATCAGCAGGAACCCGACGTACGCGGCACCGGCCGGCACGACGGCCGACTCGCCGTCGAGGATGAACCCGCCGCCGGCGATCGCCGTGCAGGACTCGTCGTAGAACCACACCTGGAACTCGCCGATCGGCACGTCGGCCTTGAGCGTGGCCAGGTGCTGTCCGTCGCCGTAGCCCGTCGGCACCTCGTTGAACGAAGCGTCGACGCCGTTGGCCGAGGGCAGACCGGGGCAGCTCCAGCTGAGCTCGGTCACGCCGGGACGGTAGGGGTCGAGGCCGAGCAGCGAGGCCTGGGCGATGTTGCCGACCGCGACGTCGCCGGAGACGGTCTTCGGCTTGTCGGGCTTGGGCGCCTTCGGCGTCACGCCACGGGTCGAGCCGAAGGCCTGCACCTCGGCCACGATCGCGGTACCGGCGTTGGTCGCACCGTCACCGAAGGTCTTGAGCGGCGTGACCCGCACGAATGACGCCGAGACCGGCTTCGCCAGCTTCAGGGTCTGCAGGTTCAGGTCGGGTGCGGTCGGACGCGGGCCGGTGAAGGAGAAGCTCGCGACCTTCGCGACCGTCCAGCGCTTGCCGTCGGTGGAGGTCTCGACCTTCACCTGCTTGGCCGCCGCGAACCGCGGCGCCGTCGTCGGCTTGTAGACGCTGACACCGAGGGTGTCGATGCTCGAGCGCTGGCCGAGCTTGACGACCACCGAGGCGGGCTTGCCGTCGTTGTAGGGCGCGCCGGCGTCGGCGGTGCGCCACGAGGTGGCCTCGGTGTCGTCGAGGATCGCGGACGCCGGGGTGGCGGCCTGCTCGCTGGTGGCCTTCACGACCGTGGCACCGGTCTGGGTGGAGAGCACGTTGGGGCGCAGGGCGACCCGGACGACGCGGTCGCCGGTGACCCGCAGGGTCTCGTGCTGGATGCCGAAGCCCGCCGCCTGGAAGGTGAGGAGGTGCGTGCCCTTCACGAAGGGAGCCTTGGCGATACCGGCCTTGTTCGTGGTCGCGACCGGGGTCGCCCGGGCCTCGAACTCCCCGCCCAGGACGCGGATGCCCTTGATCGGCTTGCCGGTGGAGGCGTTGACGACCTTGAAGGTGATGCGGCCGTTGTCGGACTTGGTGGGCACGTCGAAGCCGGGCACCGGCTCGGTGTCGGTCTCGCCGGCGGTCTTGGCCGAGACGCCCATGCCGCGGTTGGCGAACGCCTGCCACACCTCGTCGAGGTAGGTCTTGCCGTAGCGCACCTCGGCGGCCTTCACGATGCCGTCGCGGGCGTCGAGCATCGAGGGACCCTGCGGGGTCAGCGGCATGCCGTCGGTGATGATGTGCTCGGCGATGTCGCTGGCCTTGGCCTGGTTGCCGCCCACGGCCCGCAGGATGTTGCGGCGCAGCTCCCACAGGGTCGCCGTCCACAGCTCGCCGTCGGCGTGCACCTCGGGACCGGTGAGGTCGTAGCCGTACTCGCCGTAGGTGAGCGGGTTCTCGTCGTAGTTCCAGTTGCGGATGCCGCGGTGCTTGTCGCCGACGTACGCGGCGACGACAGCGGTGCGCGAGAGGCCCTCACGGTAGAGGTGGTTCATGGCGTACCAGTCGCTCCAGCCCTCGCCCATGGCGCCGGCCTGGGTCGAGCCGAGCGACCCGAGGCCGCCACCGCCGACGTAGCGGTTGGAGAGGCCGTGGGTGTACTCGTGCTGGATGATCGTGGCGTCGAAGTCGCCGTCACGCGGCTTGCCCTCGAACGCGTCGTCCACCGGCTCCCACAGGTACATGTTGGTGAAGCCGGGGATGCCGTCGGGCAGCGTGAGCATGTTGGCGTTGTTGCGGCCCAGGGCGATCACCGCGGCGGTGAGGTTGAGCGCGCCGGACTGGGCACCGCCGATGATCGGGTCGCCGCCCAGCGGCGAGGAGCCGCCGCCGTTGTTGAGCAGCTGGAAGTTGCCGGCGTCCTCGGTGAAGCCGAACTCGTAGTACTCGTCGTGGATGCGGTTGTGGTGCCAGAACAGGTTCGTGGACGCCGCGTCGGCGTCCTCGACGAAGGAGCCGGTCGCGCCGTCCGAGGTGCGCCAGGCGTCGGGGAACCCGAACTGGAACGACGAGGTCGGGGAGATCGTGCGGTTGTACTGGTCGGCGGCGACCAGCGGCACGGTCCAGGCCTTGGCGGCGTCCGCGTTGTTGCCGAGCAGCGTGACGCCCGGCAGGCCGAGCAGGCCGGTCGGGTCGACGTAGCCGCCCGGGGACGACTCGGTCGGGCCGAAGCTGCGCACGACCTGCTTGCCGCCCTTCGCGGCGCCGGGGTAGTTCTCGAAGACGCTGCCGTCGGACTCGAACTGCACCAGCGACTTGCGCAGCAGCGGCCGGCCGGTGGCGGCGTCGACGATGGTGGCGTAGGCCGAGTCGGGGCCGAGGATGCTCAGCACCGCGTAGGCCGCGCGACCGCCGGATGGCGTCGGGAAGGCGACCTTGCGCACGTACTGGTCGGCGCCGAGCACGCCGCCGCCGAAGACCTGGTAGCCGCCGGCGACATCGCCGGTCGCCTTCGCGACGAACCCGGTGAGGGTGGGCACCAGGCCCTTGATGACGCCGCTGAGGGCCTCGGCCGGGGTGATGTCGAACGAACCGGTGAGCCGAGAGCTGCGCACGGGGTCGCCAGCGTAGTGGACGACGCGACCGGACCTGTCGACGAGCACCGTGAGGATGGCGCCGTAGCCGGAGACGACGCTGCCGAAGGTCTGGCTGAAGCTGACCACGGTGGCCCCGATGTCCGGGAGCTCGTGGTCGCGGATGAGGGCGAGACGGCTGATGTCGGCCGAGCGCAGCCCGAAGGCGGCCGCGTGGGTGCGCAGCCAGGCGCGGGCGATCGTCGCCGGGGCGGCGTCCGAGCGACCGCTGAGCGCGCCGCCGGGGATGGTGATCATGCGCGGGGTGCCGGTCGCGTTCCAGGTCACCTGCGCACCGCGGAAGGCAGCGACCGCGCGCCGCTGCAGCGCGGTCGGCGCCAGACGCGGGAGCGTCGCGCGGCTGTCGAAGGCCAGATCGGCGATGACGTCGCCGGCGGGCAGCACGGCCTGCGCGGCGGCTGCCGTGTAGGGGTTCTGGGGGCGTGCGGCGTCGTGTCCGACGGCCTGCGCGAGGGTCTGGAAGGACGGCACGGCCATCACCGAGAGAGCGGTGGCCGCGACGAGGGAGCGTCGCAGAGGGGTCACAGGATCCTTGCCTTGTCAGGGGTCCGAGGGGAGTCGGCCGCGTCGTGGGCGGCTCGGTGCAGACAACGCGCGACCTGAGGCGGAGTCACGGATCTGCTGAGAATCCGATGAATGTCCGATGAACGTCATCGGCCCGTAGCACCGCCGAAACGTCGGCGGCCCCTGGCACGCTGGACGTCGTGCTCCTCGCCGATCTCGTCTCCTGCTCCGCCACCGTCGCGGCCACCCGCGCCCGCACGCAGAAGGTCGCCGCCCTCGCCCCGGTGCTCGCGGCCGCGGCCGCGGAGGGGCCCGAGATCCTCGCGATCGCGACCTCCTACCTCGGCGGTTCGCTGCGGCAGCGCCGCACCGGCCTTGGCTGGCGCTCGCTCGTCGACCTCCCGGCGCCTGGCGCTGACACATCGCTCACGGTGGCCGAGGTCGATGCCGCCTTCGCCGCCATGGCCGACCTCGCCGGCCCCGGCTCGGCCGGCGCCCGGGCGGCCGCGGTCGCCGACCTCTTCGGTCGCGCCACCGAGGCCGAGCAGGCCTGGTTGCGGGGCCTCGCCACCGGCGAGGTGCGCCAGGGCGCGCTCGACGCCCTGGTGCAGGAGGCGCTGGCCAGGGCCGCCGACGTGCCGCTGACCGCCGTCCGACGCGCGGCGATGCTGGCCGGCTCGACCGTCGCGGTCGCTCCCCTCGCCTTCGAGGGGCAGGCCGCGCTCGACGCCGTCGGGCTCACCGTCGGGCGCCCGGTGCTGCCGATGCTCGCCGGTTCGGCGTCCTCGGTGGCCGAGGCGGTCGCCACGGCGGGTCGTGAGCATGCGGAGGTCGCGGTCGACACCAAGCTCGACGGCATCCGCATCCAGGTGCATCGCGACGGCGACGACGTCCGCATCGCCACCCGCTCCCTCGACGACATCACCACCCGCTTGCCCGAGGTGGTCGCGCTGGTGCGATCGCTGCCCGCCACCCGGCTGGTGCTCGACGGCGAGGCGCTCGCCCTCGACGACGACGGGCGCCCGCGCGCCTTCCAGGACACCGCCTCGCGCACCGCCCAGGCCGATGGCGTCGCGGTGACCCCGTTCTTCTTCGACCTGCTGCACCTCGACGGCCGCGACCTGCTCGACTCCCCCGGCCATGAACGGCTGGCGGCCCTCGACACCCTCGTGCCCGAGCAGCACCGCGTACCGCGCCTCGTCACCGCCGACCCCGAGGCCGCCGAGGAGTTCGCCCGCGCCGCCGTCGCCGCGGGCCACGAGGGCGTCGTCGTGAAGAACCTGGCCGCCCCGTACGAGGCCGGACGCCGCGGCTCGGGCTGGATCAAGGTCAAGCCCGTGCACACCCTCGACCTCGTCGTGCTCGGCGTCGAGTGGGGCTCCGGACGCCGTCGCGGCCTGCTCTCCAACATCCACCTCGGCGCCCGCGACGCGGCCACCGGCGGGTTCGTGATGGTGGGCAAGACGTTCAAGGGGATGACCGACGCGATGCTGGCCTGGCAGACCGAACGCTTCCTCGAACTCGAGACCCACCGCGAGGGCCACGTCGTGTTCGTCCGGCCCGAGCAGGTCGTCGAGATCGCCCTCGACGGCGTCCAACGCTCCACCCGCTACCCCGGCGGCGTCGCCCTGCGGTTCGCCCGCGTCGTCCGGTACCGGGAGGACAAATCGGCCGACGAGGCCGACACCGTCGACGCCGTCCGGGCTCTGGGCGCCTCCTGACGCCCGCGCGCGGGCAGCGTCAGCGACGCTCGGACCAGCTCCGCCATCCCACCGCGACGCCGATCCCGATCAGCGTGAAGGCGATGGCGATCGGCCCGGAGGTGGCCGCGACGAGGAGGAGCAGCGGCACACCGAGCAGCAGGCCGATGAGGTAGCCGGCCGCCCGGGAGCCCTCTCGGTGCCGCGGGACCGCCATGCCCATCACCCTAGGGACCGCGGCAGTTCGCCGGTACGCGCGAACCGCAGTGGACTAGCGTGCTCCCATGCTGGGCATCGGAGCGTTGGAGTTCGTGATCCTGATCGTCGTGGTCGCTGCGCTCGTGATCGCCGCCTTCATCGTGGGTCGCCGGACCCGCTGACGCGCCCCCAGATCGCGGCGACGACGTCGAGCAGCACCGCCAGCGGCCAGCCCACCACGAACGCCGCGGCGGAGGCCAGCACGCCCCCGATGGTGGCGAGCGTCGGCAGGTTGACCAGGACGACGAGCTCCCCGAGCGTCGCCCACCACGAGCCGTCGTCAGCACCGAGCGGCAGCACGCCGTCCCGGTGCAGGCGGACCACGAGCCACACGCCGACGACAAGCCCAGCGATGCCCCCGAGGAAGCCCGCGAGGTTGAGCAGGGAGCCGAGCAGGCCGCGCGACCAGGCGCGCGGTGCCGGCTGGATTCCCACGGCGGTAGCCTGCCAGGAGCGCGGAGCGCCCCGCGGCTCGAATCCGTCACAGATGTGCAACTGAGAGTTACATCAGGCGTACCATCGACCCCATGACGACGGCACCCCAGCCCAAGATCGACGGCCGCCGCTCCGCCGCCGCCGCGCGGCGCCGAGCCCGCGAGCAGGAGATCATCGGCGCCACCCGCGCGCTCTTCGACGAGCGCGGCGTGCGCGACGCCCAGATCGAGGACATCGCCAAGGCCGTCGGCATCAACCGAGCGATCGTCTACCGGCACTTCACCGGCAAGGAGGAGCTCTTCGCCCTCACCCTGGTCGGCTACCTCGAGGAGCTGCGCGGCGACCTCAACGCCGCCGCCGAGCGCCCCGGCTCCGCGCGCGAGCGCCTGGCGATCATCGTCTCGGCCTTCGTCGACTACGCCCTGGCCCATCCGGCGTTCGTCGACTGCGCGCAGGCGCTGATGCGCCGCTCGGGTCCCGAACTGCTCGACGAGATCTCCGAGAGCGCCCTGTTCCGGCTCGGCCGCGGCATCTCCGGCTGCCTCACCGTGCTCTCGACCTGCATCGAGGACGGCGTCGCCACGGGCGAGTTCGCCGTCGAGGACCCCACCCTGCTCGCCAACACGCTCTACGCCAGCGGCCTGGGCGCCCTCCAGCTCGCCCGCGTCGGCATCCTGGTCAAGGAGGCCGCGCCCGGCATCCCCACGGTCGGGGAGATCTCCACCGACCAGGTGCGCAGCTACCTCGTCGACTCCGCGCTGGCCCTCGCGAGCGCGCGCCAGGGCCAGCCCAGCGCCTGAGCCGCAGCTACCCTGGCATCACGCCGCCGGGCCACCGGCGGCCTCGGCGGGGCGCCGTCCGCGGTCGTCCTCGCCCAGCCCCGCAATGCCGACGGCGGCCGGCCGCTGGTCTCCCAGCAGCCGGCCGCCGTCGTGCGTGAGGCCTGGCTCTGACGCGTCTCAGAGCTCCGCCATAGGTCCGTCGGACGTCAGGGGCGCTCGAGGATGGCGGTCACACCCTGACCGCCGGCGGCGCACACGGAGATGACCGCGCGGCCCGAGCCCTTCTCGGCCAGCAGCTTCGCGGCGTTGGCCACGATGCGCGCACCGGTGGCCGCGAACGGGTGGCCGGCGCCGAGCGAGGAGCCCTTGACGTTGAGCTTGCTGCGGTCGATCGAGCCCAGCGGGGCGTCGAGGCCGAGGCGCTCCTTGCAGAACACCGGGTCCTCCCACGCCTTGAGGGTGGAGAGCACCTGCGAGGCGAAGGCCTCGTGGATCTCGTAGAAGTCG
The DNA here is from genome assembly GCF_039536805.1 of Nocardioides fonticola. Lineage (NCBI taxonomy): Bacteria > Bacillati > Actinomycetota > Actinomycetes > Propionibacteriales > Nocardioidaceae > Nocardioides > Nocardioides fonticola. Next base: position 131,428 of record NZ_BAAAZH010000032.1, read on the forward strand.
AAGTCCTGCAGGGTCAGGCCCTCGCGCTCGAGCATGCGCGCCATCGCGTAGGCCGGCGCCATGAGCAGGCCCTCACCCTCGTGGAGGTAGTCGACGGCGGCGGTCTCGTAGGCGGTGAAGTAGGCCAGGATCGGCAGGCCGCGCTCCTTGGCCCACTCCTCGCTGGCCAGCAGGACGACGGAGGCGCCGTCGGTCAGCGGGGTCGAGTTGCCGGCGGTCATGGTGGCGGCCTCGCCCTTGCCGAAGACCGGCTTGAGCTTGGCGAGCTTCTCGACCGAGGAGTCCGGGCGCAGGTTGTTGTCGCGCTCGACGCCGCGGAACGGGGTGATCAGGTCGTCCTGCCAGCCCTCCTCGTATGCCTTGCCGAGGTTCTGGTGGGACGCCGCGGCCAGCTCGTCCTGGGCCTCGCGGGTGATCTGCCACTCCAGCGCGGTCAGCGCCTGGTGGTCGCCCATCGACAGGCCGGTGCGGGGCTCGCCGTTGGAGGGGATGGCCAGGCCGATGTCGCCGGGGCGGATCGAGGCGAGGATCGCGAGGCGGTCCTTGGTGGTCTTGGCGTTGTTGAGCTTGATGAGCTTCTTGCGCAGCTTCTCCGAGATCGCGATCGGGGCGTCGGAGGTGGTGTCGGAACCACCGGCGATGCCGACGTCGATCTGGCCGAGGGCGATCTTGTTGGCGATGTAGATCGCGGCCTGCAGGCCGGTGCCGCACGCCTGCTGGAGGTCGACGGCCGGGCTGGTCGGGGCCAGCTTGGAACCGAGCACGGTCTCGCGGGCGAGGTTGAAGTCGCGCGAGTGCTTGAGGACGGCGCCGGCGGCGAACTCGCCGATGCGCTCCCCCTCGAGGCCGAACCGCTCGACGAGACCGTCGAGGGCGGCGGTGAGCATCTCCTGGTTGGAGGCGGTGCTGTAGACGGAGTTCGACCGGGCGAAGGGAATGCGGTTCCCTCCGATCACGGCCACGCGGCGGGTGGTGGTCTGCATGGCACCATCATTACTGACGAGTAGCCTTACCTGACAAGCCACTGAGGGCCACATCACGAAATGTGGACTCGGAGTTACACCTGCGTTTACATGTTCCCGCCCGCCACATCGATCCGGAGGACAGATCACCCCATGAGCGACAAGTACCAGGCCTTCACCGCCTCGCCGATCGGCAAGATCCTGGTGAAGAACCTCGGCCTCCCCGCCCCGGTCGCGCTCGAGCGCTACACCGCCGGCGACCCGCTGGTGAAGGGCACCGTGCTCGTGGGCGGCCGCGGCCGCCTCGGCGAGTCCCTCCCCGGCCTGCTCGACGTCCTCGGCGTCGCCTCGACCACCGCGCCGTCCGACGGCGAGAAGTACAAGGGCCTCGTCTTCGACGCCACCGGCATCAGCACCGTCGAGGAGCTCGTCGAGCTCCAGGCGTTCTTCACCCCGGTGCTGCGCAGCCTCTCGACGTGCGCGCGCGTCGTCGTGATCGGCACTCCCCCGGCCCAGCTCAAGGGCAGCGCGCGCATCGCGCAGCGCGCCCTCGAGGGCTTCACCCGCAGCCTCGGCAAGGAGATCGGCAAGGGCGGCACGGTGCAGCTGGTCTACGTGGCCGACGGCTACGAGGACTCCCTGCTCTCCACCCTCGCCTTCCTGCTCTCGCCGAAGTCGGCGTACGTCTCGGGCCAGGTCGTGCGCATCGGCACCCAGAAGGAGAAGCACGGCGCCGAGGTGTCCGACTGGACCCAGCCGCTGGCCGGCAAGGTCGCCTTCGTCACCGGCGCCAGCCGCGGCATCGGCGAGGAGATCGCCCGCGTGCTGCACCGTGACGGCGCCACCGTCGTCGGCCTCGACGTGCCGCAGGCCGCCAGCGACCTGCAGCGCGTCATGAAGGAGATCGACGGCGACTGGCTGACCCTCGACATCACCGCCAAGGACGCCCCGCAGCGCATCGCCCAGCACCTCAAGGACAAGCACGGCGGCGTCGACATCGTCGTCCACAACGCGGGCGTCACGATGGACAAGAAGCTCGCCAACCAGAACCCCGAGCGCTTCGGCAAGGTGCTGCAGATCAACCTCGAGGCGCCCGAGCGGATCACCGCCGAGCTGCTCTCGCAGAAGGTCATCAACGCCAACGGCCGCATCGTCGGCGTCGCCTCGATCGCCGGCATCGCGGGCAACCTCGGCCAGACCTCCTACGCCGCCTCCAAGGCCGGCGTCATCGGCTTCGTCGACTCCCTCGCCGGCAGCCTCAAGGACGGCATCACCATCAACGCCGTCGCGCCCGGCTTCATCATCACCGCGATGACCGCGGCCGTGCCCTTCGCCACCCGCGAGGTCGGCCAGCGTCTCAACGCGATGTCGCAGGGCGGCCTGCCCGTCGACGTCGCCGAGACCATCGCCTGGTACGCCAACCCGGCGTCCTCGGCGGTCAACGGCAACGTGGTCCGCGTGTGCGGCCAGATGATGCTGGGTGCCTGAGATGGCCGTGGAGACCAAGACCTGGAGCGGCGGCGGGGGTGCCTCGACGCTGCTGAAAGCGGCGCTGCCCTCGCTGCCGGTCGTCGGGCAGCTGCCCGGCGTCAAGAAGGCGTCGCCGAAGGGCTTCGAGGGCCTGGCGTTCACCCGCCCGACCGTCACGGTCGAGCGGGCGCACGTCGACGCCTACGCCCGCGTGTGCGGCTTCCCGACCAAGGACGTCGTCCCGCTGCCGTACCCCCACATGCTGGCGTTCCCGCTGCACATGGCGATCATGACCGACCCGGCCTTCCCGGCCCCGGCCATCGGCACCGTGCACCTGGAGAACTCCATCACCGGCCACCGGCCGATCCGCGTCGGCGAGGCGCTCGACGTCTCGGCGCGCGTGGGCGCTCCGCTCCCCCACCCCAAGGGCACGATCTTCGAGTTCGTGACCGAGGTGCACGCGGGCGGCGAGCTGGTGTGGGAGTCGACCTCGACCTACCTGCGTCGCGGACGCGGTGACGAGAACGCCTCGGGCGGTTCGGTCTTCCCCGACGCCGACCCGACCGGCATCGTGTGGAAGCTGCCCGCCGACCTCGGCCGCACCTACGCCGGGGTCTCGGGCGACGCGAACCCGATCCACCTCTACCCGCTCACCGCCAAGGCGCTCGGCTTCGACCGCCAGATCGCCCACGGCATGTGGACGATGGCGCGCTGCGTGGCCGCCCTGGAGAACCGGCTCCCGGGCGCGGTGAAGGTCGACGTGGCCTTCAAGAAGCCGGTCTTCCTGCCCGGCTCGGTGGCCTTCGGCTGCCGGGTGCTCGACGACGGCTTCGCGTTCTCGCTCTCCAACCCGCGCAACGGTGCCCCGCACCTGGCGGGTCGCACCTGGGCGCTCTAGCCCTCCCGACGCCGTCCCGGGCTGCCGCCTCGTCGGCGACCGGACGGCGTCCCTCCACCCCCTGATGCCGGGCCGGGTTCCTCCTCTGGAGCCCGGCCCGTCGTCGTTGCGGCGTCGCGCGTGCCGGTTGGTCAGGTGAGTCTGCGGGTGGGCGTACGAAACTTAGGCTGACCAACGACAGAGTCACCGGCCGCCCGGTGACTCCTGCCATTGGTCAGGCAAGACTTCCGTCACGAACCGACAGACTCAGCTGACCAATCCCATGAGCCGGGTCCCACCCGCACCAGTGGTCACAGCGGACAGGCGGAACTGCCCGGAATCGGGCCACCCGGGCCGGATTCCGGCTGGTTTCCCCGGCCGGCCGGGGAAACTGGCCCCCGGCCTACGGCAGCTCGTACCCCCGCGGCGGCCGGATGAGCCCCTCCTGGGCGACCGTCGCCACGAGGACGCCGTCGCGGGAGAAGACCCGGCCGAGGGAGAGGCCGCGGGCGCCGCTGGCGGACGGCGACCACTGGTCGTAGAGCCACCACTCGTCGGCGCGGAAGGGGCGGTGGAACCAGATGGTGTGGTCGAGACTGGCCATCTGCGCCTGGTGGGCGGGGATCGGGTGCGCCGCGAGCGAGGCGCCGAGCAGCGAGATGTCGCTGGCGTAGGTGAAGGCGGCGGTGTGCTCGAGCGGGTCGTCGGAGAGCCGCCCGGCCACGCGCAGCCACATCTGCGCCCGTGAGGGACGGGCGTCGTCGACGGGCAGGCCGTGCTTGGAGTTGCCGACCCAGCGGCCGTCGAGGGCGGCCCACTCGCGGCCGAGCTGGTCGGCCTCGGTGTTGCCGCGCGACTTCATCAGCGCGATGAAGTCCAGTCCGTCCTCGGGCGCCGCGGCCGGCGGCATGGCGTCCTGGTGGTCGAAACCGGCCTCCTCGCGCTGGAAGCTCGCGGTGAGGTAGTAGATCGGCTTGCCGTGCTGGCGCGCGGCCACCCGCCGGGTCGCGAACGAGCGGCCGTCGCGGATGCGCTCGACGTCGTAGACGATCGGCAGCTTCGGGTCACCGGCGAGCAGGAAGTAGGAGTGCAACGAGTGCACGTGGAAGCCGGGGTCGACCGTGCGGACGCCGGCCACCAGCGCCTGCGCCGCGACGTGGCCGCCGTAGACGCGCGACCGTCCGGTGTCGAGCGTCTGACCTCGGAACAGGTCGACGTCGATGGTCTCCAGATCGAGCAGCCCGACGAGCTCGTCGACGGCGTCCTGACCCGACAGCGGGCCGGCGACCTCGGTCATGCGTCCTCCCCGGAATCCTCGGAAGGGGCGTCGAGCGGTCGCAGCAACGCCTCCTGGGCCACCGAGGCCACCAGGACGCCGTCGCGGCTGAACACCCGTGCCGTCACCAGCCCGCGGGCCCCGCTAGCGACCGGCGACACCTGGTCGTAGAGCAACCACTCGTCGGCGCGCAACGGGTGGTGGAACCACACCGTGTGGTCGAGGGAGGCCACCAGCGTGTGCGGCCCGCCGAGCCGCAGCCCGTGCGGGGCGAGCGCCGCGCCCATCACAGTCATGTCGGAGAGCCAGGTGAACGCGGCGGTGTGCAGCAGCGGCGGACCGTCGGGCAGCTGACCGGCCACCTTGAGCCAGAACCGCTGGCGCCCGGGCCGCTCCGGGTCGGGCGGCAGCAGGTCGTGGGAGCTGCCGATGTAGCGGAAGTCGACGGCGTCCCACTCGTTGAACTCCCCGTCACGGCCGCGGATGAGCGCCTGGGGGTCGATGCAGTCCTCGGGAGCGGGCACCTCGGGCATGAGGTCCTGGTGGTCGCGACCGGGCTCGGGACGGTGGAAGTCGGCGGTGAGGGCGAAGATCGGGCGTCCGTGCTGGCGGGCGAGCACCCGCCGGGTCGCGAAGGAGCGCCCGTCGCGCAGCCGCTCGACGTCGTAGACGATGCGCGCCTTGGTGTCGCCGGGCTGGAGGAAGTAGGAGTGCAGCGAGTGGACGACGTAGGAGTCGTCCACCGTGCGGTCGGCCGCGACCAGCGCCTGGGCGGCCACCTGGCCGCCGAAGACCCGCACGAGGTTCGAGGGTTGCTGGCTGCCGCGGAAGAGGTTGTCGTCGATGGTCTCGAGGTCGAGCAGGTCGAGCAGCTCGTCGGCGTCACGGGGCACGGGTCAGTCCTGGGTCTCGTCGTCGCCCTCGAGGCCGGCGAGGAACCGCTCGAACTCCTTGCCGATCTCCTCGCCGGTCGGCAGCGGCTGGTCGTCGGCGAGCAGGTTGCCGCCGCTGGCCTCGGCGCGCTCGAAGGCGTCGTACTGGCGTTCCAGGGCCGCGACGACGTCGGCGACCTCGGGGTTGGCCACGAGGTACTCGGCGATCTCGACGGCGCGGTCCTCGGCCTCAGCCCGCAGGCCGGACAGGTCGATGGTGAGCCGCCCCGCCAGCTCGACCTGCTCGAGCAGGGCTGCGGAGGCCGCCGGGTAGTCGAGCTGGGCGAGGTAGTGCGGGATGTGCGCGACGAAGCCCATCGCGTCGTGCCCCCACTCGCCGAGCCGCACCTCCAGCAGCGCCTGCGCGCTGGAGGGGATGCGCAGCTCGCCGCGCCACAGGCTCGGCGCGGTCAGCAGCTCGGGGTTGTTGGCGTGGTGGGTGATCGCGATGGGCCGCGTGTGCGGCACCGCCATCGGCACCGACCCCATGCCGACGACACGGGTGACGCCGAAGCGCTCGATCACGGTGCGGACGGCGGAGGCGAAGGCCTCCCAGCGCACGTCGGGCTCGGGGCCGTGGAGCAGCAGGTACGGCGTGCCGCCGAGGTCGCGCAGCAGCCGGACGACGAGCCGCGGCGCGTCGTAGTTGCCGTAGTGGTCCTGCAGGAAGCTCATCGCGGGCCGACGGGCGCGGTAGTCGTGCAGCTCGTCGACGTCGAAGGTCGCCACGATGCGGCCGGCGCCGTCGACACCACGCGACTCGGCGAGGTCGACGAGGTGCTGGGCCGCGCGCGCCGAGGCGTTGCCGGCGTCGAGGAACCCGTCGAGCACGAGCACCATCGTCAGGTGGCCGCCCTCGACGGCGTCGAGTTCGGGCACGTCGTCGACGATGTGCACGAGGCGATGGGTACTCAACCGCGGGACCTTCCTGGCTGCACGGGCGGGGGCACTCCTGCGAGCGCGGGACGGACTCACGATATTCCAGCGGTGCCCCACCCCGGTGCCGGGACGCCGCGCGCGCCGATCGGCGTCGCGTGGGTCACAGTGACGGGCTGCCGGTGCCGGTACTCGCGATCGTCAGCCGACGACGCCCGGGCCCGCGGTCGCGGACGCCGACGGGTCGGCGGACGGGTCGAGGGACGGGTCGGGCTCGGGGGTGGCCGACGGCTCGCTCGGCTCGGGGGCCGGCAGGTACTGCGGGGCGTAGATGCTCAGCAGCAGCCGGTCGGCGCTGCGCACGAGCCGCGTGGCCGAGACGCCCAGCTGGTCGCGCACGACGGCGGCACCGGCGTCCTCGGGCGGCGTGTCGCCGAGGGCGAAGGTGTCGAGGAGGCTCCACAGCCGGCTCTCGCCGTCGGTGCGGGCGATCTGCTCGCACACGAACCAGGCGAGCGCGTAGTTGGCGACGACGTCGGTGGTGTTGAACTCGGCGTCGGTGGGCAGCGAGCGCGGCGTGGTGCGCAGGGTCTCGAGTGCGCTGCGCGGCACCCGGCGCTGCTGCGGGCGCAGCGCCCGGGTCGAGACGTACTCGGCGAGCCCCTCCTGCAGCCAGCGCGGCGCGGCGTCGTCGTGAGTGCCGATCGCGACGTGGGTGAGCTCGTGGCGCACGAGCCGGTCGAGGGTGAGGTCGTCGGCGGCGAGGGCGTCGGTGCCGAGCACGATGCGAGTCGAGGCGATGCGCTCGGAGTCGACGCCGGCGCGCACCTCGAAGGCCACGCCCGCCAGCAGCCCGGTGTCGGCGGAGACCGGCGCGACCGCCTGGAGGAACGCCGGGTCGGTGACCGCGTAGACCACGACCTGCCGCGTCCAGTCGTAGGGCACGACGAGGGACACCTCGGAGATGCCCCGCTCGACCGCGGAGAGCACCCGGTCGGCGGAGGCCACCGTGCGGTCGTCGAAGACGCCGAGCACCCCGCCCTGCTCGCGGATCTGGACGGCGCCGGCGTCCCAGGGTTCGGTGACCACGCCGTTGCGCGCCTCCCAGGCGGCGTCGGTGGTCGAGGCGATGCGGAACCGGCCGGGGCGCCCCGCGATCGGGGTGAAGAGGTAGCGGTCGCGGGTGGTGACCGGCATGGCGTCGTACCCGTCGAGCTGCATCCGCACCTCGACCACGGCCCAGTACGACTCCCCCTCCAGGACGACGTCGGCCGGACGCACGGTCAGTCGCAGATCACTCACCGGGAGCTGCTCGATGGAGGAGAAGGAGGCCAGCTGCGTGCGCCGGAACGAGCGGTCGCCGCCGAGGGTCGCCGCGAACCGCGCGCGGTCGCCGGTGCGCAGCGCGCGGGCCCGCTTGTCGAGCACGGCTTGGATGCCGGTGACGGCGTCCGGCGGCGCGGCCGCGGGGCTCGACGGTGCGGGTGCGTCGTCGCCGAAGAGGCCGCACGAACTCAGCCCGAGGGCGAGCACGAGGCCGAGCAGGAGGGCCCGCGGGATGGCCGAGAACCGCCCCGAGGCGGACGCCGTGGAGCGGCGTCCGACGCAGGAGCTAGCGCGGGTCACGCCGAGCGCGTGCGGCGATCGTGCCGGCATCGTCGGCCGTGGCGTCATCGGCGGCGACCTGCTCCGGGGCGACGGCCTCGACCGCCGGGGCCGGGACGCCGGAGGCCGAGGCGATGTCCTCGACGACGCCGCGGGCGATCGCCTGGGCCGAGAGGCCGACGCGCTCGAGGATCACCGCGCGCTTGGCGTGACCGAGGAACTCCTGCGGGATCGCGTGCAGGCGGAACGGGGTGCGCACGCCGGCGGCGGCGAGGGTCTGGAGCAGCACGGCGCCGCAGCCGCCGGTCTCGCCGTTGTCCTCGATGCTGACGACGAGGCGGTGCTCGGCGGCCATCGTGATCAGCGCCGGGTTGACCGGCTTGACCCAGCGCGGGTCGACGACGGTGACGCCGATGCCCTGGTCCTGCAGGCGGGCGGCCACCTCGACGCCGGTGGAGGCCATCGCCCCGACCGCCACGATGAGGACGTCGCGCGGGCCGGTGCGCACCAGCACGTCGACGCCGTCGACGTGGTCGACCGGCTCGATCGGCGCCGGCGGCGGCCCCTTCGGGAAGCGCACCACGGTGGGGGCGTCGGCCACCTCGACGGCCTCGTCGAGGAGCTCGCGCAACCGGACGGCGTCGCGCGGCGCGGCCAGGCGCAGCCCGGGTACGACCTGGAGAATCGACATGTCCCACATGCCGTTGTGGCTGGCGCCGTCGTCGCCGGTGACCCCCGAGCGGTCGAGCACGAACGTGACGCCGCACTTGTGCAGCGCGACGTCCATGAGCACCTGGTCGAAGGCGCGGTTGAGGAAGGTGGCGTAGACGGCGACCACCGGGTGCAGCCCGCCGAGCGCGAGCCCGGCCGCCGACGTCGCGGCATGCTGCTCGGCGATGCCGACGTCGAAGGTGCGCTCGGGGAAGGCGCGCTCGAAGTGGTGCAGGCCGACGGGGTGCATCATCGCGGCGGTGATCGCGACGACGTCCTGGCGCCGCTGACCGATGCGCACGATGTGCTCGGCGAAGACGTCGGTCCAGATCTCGCCCTTGGGCCGCTCCTCGCCGGTCTCGACATCGAAGGGCCCGGGCGAGTGGAACTGGTCGGCCTCGTGCTGCTCGGCGGCGTCGTACCCGAAGCCCTTGCGGGTGATGGCGTGCACGATGACGGGGCCGTTGAAGCGCTTGGCCTGCGTGAGGGCGTGCTCCATCGCCTCGCGATCGTGGCCGTCGACCGGGCCGACGTACTTCAGGCCGAGGTCCTCGAAGAGACCCTGGGGGGCGAGGGCGTCCTTGATGCCCTTCTTCATCGCGTGCAGCGCGTCGTAGGCGGTGGGGCCGACGCCGGGGACGGCGTTGAGTCGGCGCTTGACCTGGTCGAGCACCTGCTCGTAGCGCGGGTTGGTGCGCAGGCCGGCGAGCGCGGTGGCCAGACCGCCGATGGTCGGGGTGTAGGAGCGCCCGTTGTCGTTGACCACGATGACCAGGCGGGAGTCCTTGGCCACGGCGATGTTGTTCAGCGCCTCCCAGGCCATGCCGCCGGTCAGCGCGCCGTCGCCGATGACGGCGACGACGTGGCGGTTCTCACCGCGGATGCGGTAGGCCTTCGCCAGGCCGTCGGCGTAGCTGAGCGCGGTGGAGGCGTGGGAGTTCTCCACGATGTCGTGGGCCGACTCCTCCTGGCTCGGGTAGCCCGAGAGGCCGCCCTCCTGCCGCAGGCCGTCGAAGGCGCCGGCGCGGCCGGTGAGGAGCTTGTGCACGTAGGACTGGTGCCCGGTGTCGAGCACGATGCGGTCGCGCGGGGAGTCGAAGACGCGGTGGATCGCCAGGGTCAGCTCGACGACGCCCAGGTTGGGGCCGAGGTGCCCGCCGGTGCGGGCGCAGGTGGTGACGAGGACGTCGCGGATCTCCGCGGCGAGGGTCGTCAGGTCGTCGTCGCTGAGGTCACGCAGATCGCGAGGACCGGTGATCGACGAAAGGAGCCCCATGACCGGGAGTCTACGGGGCGGGCACATCGAGGACGGCGACCCCCGGCTCCTCCAGGCTCCCGAGCCAGACGCGTCCCGCGTGCTCCCGGACGCCGGTGACCATGTGGTAGTCGGGCGTGTCGACGTCGAGGTCGTGCACCACCCGCCCGGTCACGTCGAAGGCCTGAACCCGCACCGTGCGCTTCGGCTTCGGCTGGAGCGTCTCGGGGATGCGGGTCACCTGCCGGCGCACCACGACCGGCGCCTTCTGCACCAGCTCGACGACGGGGTCGCGGGGGCTGGCGATGCTCACCCAGATGAGGCCGTCGCTCCCCCGCGCGATGTTGTCGGGGTAGCCGACCAGGTCGGTGGCCAGGAAATCGCGGGTACCGGCCCGCTCACCGGTGATCCACCAGCGCACGAGCGTGCGGGCGCCGGTCTCGGCGACGACGACGAAGGAGCCGTCGGCCGCGAGCGCGACGCCGTTGGCGAACGCGAGCCCGTCGAGGACGACGTGCACGGTGCCGTCGGTGTCGAGCCGCAGCAGTCGCCCGGTGCGGGTGACCTGCACGAAGTCGTCCTTCCACCGGTCGATGCCGTAGCGGGTCGAGGAGTCGGAGAACCACACGGTGCCGTCGTCGGCGATCGCGGCGTTGTTGCAGAAGACCATGCGGGTGCCCGCCACGCTGTCGAGCACCGCCTCGACGCCGCCGGTCGCGGGGTCGACCCGCAGCAGGCCGCGCCGGGCGTCGCAGACCAGCAGCCGGCCGTCGGGGTCGAGCTCGATGCCGAGCGGACGACCACCCGTGTCGGCCACCCGCTCGACCGACGCGCCGTCGTGGCCGACCCGCCAGATGCCGCCGTCGGCGGTGCCGGTGTAGACCGCGCCCTCGTGCGGTCCGCTGGGCACCACGACGACGTCCTCGGCGCCGTGGGCGGAGACGGGATGGACGCGGAAGCCGACCTCGGCGGCGGGTGTGGGCACGGCGCCCAGGGTGGCCCACCGACGCGCTCCTGGGAAGCACCCTCGCGGATTGTCGGTGCTCGGTGCCACGGTGGCTCCATGGACACCCCACCTCGGGCCCGTCGCCTGGCCCGCCTCGTCGGCCGCTACCTGCTGCCCGGCGCGATCGTCCTCGCCTCGCTGCTGCCGGCGCGTGCCTCGGCCCCGGCGTCGGCGGCAGCCACCGCCACCGCCGAGGCGCTGGCGCCCGTGCCGGCCGTCACCGGCTACGCCCTGGGCGGGCTCGGTGACGCCGTGCTCCGGCGCGACGCACCGCACCTGTCGACCGTCACGGTCGCGGGCGTGGCGATCGACGCCGCCGGACGCCGGGTCGCCGCACCCTCCGCCGACGTCACCCGGCTGCTGGCGAAGGCGCAGGCGGCGGGGCTGCGGGCCGAGTTGCTGCTCAGCAACTACAGCGACCGTCTGGGCGACTTCGACACCCGGGCCGTCGATCGGCTGCTCACCCATCCGAGCCGTATCGAGGGGGTGGCGAGCCAGCTCGCCGAGCACGCGGTCAGCCTGGGGGTCGACGGGGTGAACGTCGATCTCGAGGCGTTGCGCCCGCGCGACGCGGCCGGCCTGGTCGACCTGCTGGCGCGGTTGCGGGAGGCACTGCCGCAGGGCACCGCGATCAGCATCGACGTCAGCGCCCGAAGCTCGCGCAGCGCCTACGCCGAGGCCGGGTACGACCTCGCGGGCATCGCCTCGATCGTCGACGTGGTCCAGCTGATGACCTACGACCAGCACGGGCCCACATGGTCGGGGCCCGGCCCGATCGGAGCGCTCGCGTGGCAGCGGCGGTGCCTCGAGGCGGCGCTCGAGGACGTCCCGGCCGAGCGCCTCGACCTCGGCGTCGCCGGCTACGGCTACTCCTGGCCACGGCGCGGCACCGGGCGCTCGCTGAGCGTCGCCCGGGCGCGTGCGCTCGCGGAGGCGAGCGACCGTGGCGCCCGCTGGCACGACGACACGGCGGAGTGGTCGGCGCGCCTCGACGACGGCACCCGGCTGTGGTGGTCCGACGCCCGCTCCTACGAGGTGCGGCGCACCCTCGCCGCGCAGTTCGGGCTGCACGGTCTGGCCGTGTGGCGGCTCGGCTCAGCCGACCCGCTCACCGGTGACGCGGCGGGAGGCTCGACCGGCTGAACGACCGGCTGATCACCCCGTGAGGAAGCTCAGCCGCACCTCGCGCTCGGGGTTGTCGAGGTTGAGGTCGACCAGGCAGATGCTCTGCCAGGTGCCGAGCAGCAGCCGACCGGCCTGCACCGGCACGGTGGCGTAGGGCGGGATGAGGGCCGGCATCACGTGCGAGCGCCCGTGGCCGGGGCTGCCGTGCCGGTGCCGCCAGCGGTCGTCGGCCGGCAGGAGGTCGGCCAGCGCGGCAAGCAGGTCGTCGTCGCTGCCCGCACCGGTCTCGAGGATGGCGATGCCGGCGGTCGCGTGCGGCACGAAGACGTGCAGCAGGCCGTCGCCGCGTCCGGCGCAGAACCGGCTGGCCTCGCCGGTGATGTCGAGCACCCGCTCGGTGCGTCCGGTGGTGAGCGTCACGGTCGTCGTCTCCATCCCGTCATCATCGCGAAACCAGGGGCGCGACCAGCACTCCTACCGTCCGGTCATGGACGTCGTCTCTCTCGCCTGGCAGACCGATCTCGCGCTCCTGGCCGCGGGCGGCAGCGAGGTCGAGCACCACCCCACCTACGTCGTCGTCCGCACGCCGGATGCACCGGGCCGCCGCTGGGGCAACTTCCTGCTGCTGCGCCGTCGTCCGCTCAATCGCGATCTGGAGACCGTGCGGGCGGTGTTCCGCCGGCACTTCCCCGATGCGGCGCACGAGGCGTACGGGATCGACGACCCGGAGGGGCGCGCCGACGATCTCCACCTGTTCCGCTCGGCCGGGTTCACGACCGGCTGCTCGGTCACGCTGACGACCGAGGAGCCGTTGGTCGAGGGGCACCGGCGCACGCCGGCTGTCGTGCGGCCCTTGGAGTCCGATTCCGACTGGGAGCAGCGCATCCGGCTGTCGCTGGCCGGCGACCTGCACCCCGACCCGGTCTACCTCGACTTCCTGCGCACCCGGGCGAAGGCCGACCGCTGCCAGACGGCGGTGGGCGGGCGCTGGTTCGGCGCCTTCGAGGACGACCAGCTAGTCGGCGCGCTCGGCGTCCTCCCGGCCGGTGCCGGCCTGGTGCGCTGCCAGGAGATCCCGCCTCCGCGCCGCATGCGCGGCCGTGGGGTCGAGCAGGCCCTCATGCACGTGGCGGCCGACTACGCGCAGCGCGAGCTGGGCACGCGCCGCCTCGTCATCGTCGCCGAGCCGGACTACCCCCAGCTCGAGGTGTACCGGTCGCTCGGCTTCCGCGATGCCGGGCTGCAACTCCAGGCCGAGCGACAGGCCGCCTGAGCAGGCAGCGGCGGCCCCGCCGCCACGGTCAGGACGACGTCAGCCAGCGCCGGAACGCCGCGGAGTCGTAGGGCCGGCCGAGGAAGTCGGCGACCAGGTCGGCGGCGTCCTTGCTGCCGCCGGCGGCCAGCACGGTGTCGCGGTAGCGGGTGGCGACCTCGGGGGCGAAGAGATCGTCGGGATCGAAGGCCGAGAAGAGGTCCTTCGCGATCACCAGGCTCCACATGTAGGTGTAGTACGCCGAGGTGTAGCCCGACAGGTGCCCGAAGCCGCAGTGGAAGTGCGTGTCGGGCAGGGCGTCGAAGATGGCGTACTGGGCGGAGAGCTCGCGCAGCCGGGCTGTCTGGTCGGCGGGGAGTTCGGCGTGGAAGCGGTAGGAGACCGAGGCGTAGTACATCTGGGTGCGCGCGTAGCAGCCCTGGCCGAACTCGTCGGCGGATCGCATCCGGGCGACAAGCTCGACGGGGATCGGCGTGCCGTCGTCGTCGGTGGCGAAGGTCTGGAGGACGCCGGCGTCCCAGGCCCACTCCTCCAGCATCTGGCTGGGCGCCTCGACGAAGTCCCACTCGGTGGCCACGCCGCTGAAGCGCACCCAGCGGTGCCGCCCGGCGAGGATGTGGTGCATCAGGTGCCCGAACTCGTGGAAGAGGGTGGTGACCTCGGAGTGCTCCATGCGTCCGCGACCGAAGTTGCAGACCAGCACTCCCTCCGGCAGCTGGACGCCGGCGACACCGGGCACGAGGTCGAACTGGGCGGCGTGGTTGTACTTGCCCTCGCGCGGGTGGAGGTCGAGGTGGATGCGCCCGAGCCGCTCGCCGTCGAGCCACACGTCGTGGACGCTGACCTCCTCGTGCCAGACCGGCGCGTCGGGGACGTCGGTGTAGGTGAGGCCGAAGAGCCGGCCGGTGAGGTCGAGGAGACCTTGGCGCACCTTCGCGAAGGTGAAGTACGAGCGCACCTCCTGGGCGTCTACCTCGTACTGCTCGCGGCGCACGACCTCGCTGTAGAAGCGGGCGTCGGTGACGTCGAGGGTGTGGAGGTCGGGGTGGTCCTGCCGGGCCCGCGCGAGCAGCACGTCGCGGTCGCGCTCGGCGGCCGGGGTGGCGTCGGCGGTGATCTGGTCGATGAACTCCGCGATCGCGCTGCCCGTGCCGATCATCTTCACCTCGGCGTCGAAGTCGGGCCACGAGGCGTAGCCGAGCAGCTCCGCCTGCTCCTGGCGCAACCGGAGCATCTCGGCGAGGACGGCGTCGTTGCCCGGCCAGCCGAGGTCGAGGAAGGTGGCGTGGACGGCGTGCCGGGCGTCGCGGTCGAGGGAGAAGGTCAGGAACGGGTTGGTGTCGGGGTAGCCGGTGCCGATGACCACCGTGCCGTCCTCCTGCACCGGGTGGGCCTCCACGTAGTCGGCGGGCAGCCCCTCCAGGGCCGACGCCGGCACCCGCGTCTCCCCCGCCCCGTCGCGGATCGTGCGGCCGAAGGCCTGGCCGAGGTCGGTGAGCCGCTCGCTGATCGCCCGCAGGCGTTCGCGGGTGGGCTCGTCGGCGTCGATGCCGCTGCGGCGGTAGGAACGCAGGGCGTCGGCCAGCACCCGCTGGGCGCCGTCCCCGAGCCGCTCGTCGAGCCCGTCGGCGTCGACCGCGGCGAGCCGCTCGTAGACGGCGACGTCGAGGAGCAGGTCGGTCCAGACCCGGCTGATCTCCTGCGAGAGGTCCTCGGCCTGCTGCCGCACCCCGGCGTCAGGATGTACCTGGGCGAGCAGCGAGGTGACCGCGGAGGCGTTGCCGAGGGCGATGCCGATCTCGTTCCAGACCGTGAGGGCGGCGTCGTCACCCGGTGCGATCGCGCGCAGTTCCTCGGCCGTGCGCTGCGCTCGGGCGAGCTCGCCCCCCGCCCGCTCGGCCAGGAAGACAGACCAGGTCGCAGCATCGGCGTCGGCGGGCAGGACGAGCGGCGTCAGCGTCATGCCTCGAACCTAGCGGGCGGCCGCGTCGCGAAAGTTTCGGCGGTCGGCCGCCGAAACTTCTCCGTGGTGTGACGTTCTGCAGCCATGTCCGGCCTCGGCACCTGCAGAACGTCACACATCGCTGGGGTCAGCGTCGATCAGTCCTCGGCGAGCAGCGCCTCTACCCGCTCGACCTTCGCCGTCAGCTCGCCGGTGAAGCCCGGCCGGATGTCGGCCTTGAGCACGAGGCTGACGCGCGGCGACACGGCCGCGACCGCCTCGCAGGCCCGCTTCACGACGTCCATCACCTCGTCCCACTCCCCCTCGACGGATTCGGGACATGACTCATCCTCAGGAGACCTCCGCTTGCGCCAACGCACTCTCCACGCGCTGAACCTTGGCGTCGATCTGACCGTCGAACCCGGGACGGATATCTGCCTTCAGAACCAACGAGACTCGTGGCCCGAACGCCTGCACCGCCTCGGTCGCGCGCTTGACCACGTCCATGACCGTGTCCCAGTCGGGCCCTTCGATGGTCGTGAACATCGCATCTGTACGGTTCGGCAGCCCGGACTCACGGACGACTCGGACTGCGGCCGCGACGGCCTCGTGAACAGAGTCACCTTCTGAGCCTCCAGCAGGAGCCACGGAGAATGCAACGAGCACTATGAACCCCTACTCTCTATGCCACATCAAATTGGCGCCTTGAATGCTTCGACCTGATCCGCCAACTCCTCTAGCCCCGCTAGGCCAAGGTCGTAACGTCCAGCGGCGTAGGTGATCGGCACTATCCCGTAATTGTCCCGGAGGATCTCCCGCTCATACTCAGGAAGCGAGTCCTCGGTATACATGTAGTGCGCGGGCGCCTCGGCTCTTCCGTCAAGCACGTTCTCGAAGAGCAGTTGAATGTCCGGGTCACCCAGCGAATATCCGAGCAGCAGGGCACATCGAGTGGTCAGCAACGCTCGAAGCACTTCCAAGGCATGTGATCCGGCGACGCGCACTCGCGCGAAGTCCTGACGCGTAAGCACGATGTCCTCGATATGCGAGACGCTTCCGTGAATCTTGACGATGATGGCTGACTTTCTGCGCAACTCGCGACCAACGTGCTTCGATTCGAAGAGGTGAGTGTCAAACCCGTCTTTCGACGCTCGCTCAAGGATCTGATCAAAGTTGGTCGTATAGATCACGTCGGGGTCAAGCCGGAGGATTGCCTCATGCCAAGCACTCCCCTGGTACAGGTTGGGCACCTTCCCTTCGACGGCCTCGCGCACCCCCGCGAAGAAGTCTTGCTCCATCGATGCCTTCTTCGCCAGCCACTTCAGCAGTGAAGCGGCGTCAAGGAGTCGTCGCTCTTCGATCAACTGCTGGAACTCAGGCACTGAATCAACCGCCATCTTTGCGGCCAATTCGAGAAGAAGATCCTTCCACGTAGGAGGACGAGATCCGTCTTCCAACGATGACGAGGAGGAGATACCCGCTCCTACGACAAGCAGGATGTTGCGATTCGCTGCCTGCTTTGCCAACTCGCCCGGCCAAGAAACCCCAGACGTCATTTGTCCAGACCCAAGTTGCCAGCGAGCGTCTCAAACATCTGATTCAACTGTTCGATGTAACGCAGCCGTTGGGAAACCTGGGCTCCGCGGACGCCATCCGCTGGCTTCAGGTCGGCTATAGGAGAATGGGCAGTCTGCGCGAGGGGAACCATCGAGAACATATTCGGCACGATTCCGAGGTTTGATTCAATTCCCGGCGCAGCAATCTTGCGTAACAGTTCCGCCTTCTCCGGAATCTGTTGACGGTACCGCTCGTATGACTGAACTCCGCGAATCTTTCCACCGGCCGACTTGGCAACGTACTGCTGAACGCTATATCCGGCCCAGCCGGCTCGGATGGGCAGCCGCTCGGGAATGTCGTATTCCGCCGTGTCGGCCCCGGGTGCGAGGCGCTTGTAGGCGTCGTCGTACTCGTCGAGCCAACCGCCGACCCAGTCACCGATGTTCTCCAAGGCGTAGAGACTGAAGAGATCCGCGGCGACCGGAGTGACGAAGAAGTCACACCCCATCAGCACGCTTCTATTCAGAGCGCCCAGGCTTGGGCCCAGATCGAAGATCACGACGTCTTGGCTCTCGCCCAGCATCTTCACCAACTGTCGAACCCAGAGCGACCGCCGCGCGCCACCAAGAAGCTTCGCTTGGAACTCACCCCACGACGAACTGAGTTGATCCTCGACGACAGACAAGGTCGGGTGCCCAGCGATGACTCCGACCTCGAACCGCTCGGACTGATGGACCTCAAGGTCGCCGACGATCGTCGAATCGCCCGCGCGAATCTTCTTTAGGGCCTTCAAGATGGTTCGCTCTTCGGCGGACCGGCGTTCCTCGTAGATCCCCTCCCACGCAGAATCCGTCAGCAAGAGTTGCGTGGCGTTTGCCTGGGGGTCGCAGTCGGCGACCGCCACGCGACGACCCAACTCAGTCGACAGATACGAGGCAAAGTTGCAGGCAAGCGTCGTCTTGCCGACACCACCCTTGTTGTTGAAGAACGCAATAGCAGTCGTCATGAGCGGGCTCCCTTGGCGATCATCACGACGGGTATCGAATCACAATGACCGCGACGTCATGTGTCGTCATGAACGAATCGCGCCCTCGAGCTCGGTGAACATCGAGCTCGTGCGATTCGGCAATCCCGACTCGCGCACGATGCGCACGGCGGCGGCGACCGCGGCCGAGACCGAGCCGTCCGCGCTCTCGGCGGTGGTGGGGGCGACGGAGAAGGCGATCAGCATGGGTCGATCCTCCCAGGCCGCCGGTCGCGGCGCTCAGCTCCGCAATGCGAGATCCTCGTCGGGGAGCAGGGTGCGCAGCCGCTCGAGCGCATCGCGGGCGTGCGACTTCACCGTGCCCAGACGCAGGCCCAGCACGTCGGCGGTCTGGGCCTCGGTGAGGTCCTCGTAGTAGCGCAGCACGATGACCGCCCGCTGCCGCGGCGAGAGCTGCGCCAACGCCTCGAGGACGACGGTGCGCCGCGCGATGTCCGCGCCCTGCGCCGCGGCCTCGGGGACGACGTCCGTGTGCACCTCGCGCCACCGGCGCCGCCGCCACCGCGAGACCGACTCGCGGGCCATGATCGTGCGCACGTAGGCCTCGGGGTCGTGCGCGATGCGCGACCAATGCGGCATGGCCTTGATGAGCGCCGCCTGCACGAGGTCCTCGGCGTCGGCCGCTTGGCCGGTGAGGAGGTAGGCGATGCGCAGCAGCGCGGTGCGGCGCGCGGCGACGTAGTCCTCGAAGGCGGCACGGAGGTCAGAGTCGGACACGACGCCGCCAGAGGATGAGGGCGCCACCGCAGGCGACCACGACACCGAGCGCGGCCAGTTGACTCGACCATGAGCCCAGCGCCCCAGGCGGCTCGGACGGCACGGGCCGCCTGGCGGGCGGGACCTGCAGGAGGTCGGTCGCGAGGATGGTGCGAGCGTCCGGCAGCCGCAGCAGCGGACGTCGCTCCCCTGACAGGACGTCGACCGCCACCACACGGGGCCACGGGGCGTCGCTGACCGGCTGCGTCGGGCGGGTCACCGCGATGGTGCGGTCGTCGATCCATCCGATCGCACGATCGTTGAGTTGGGCCTTCGGGACTTTCTGAGCCCGCGACCCGAACTCGATCCTCTGCCACAGCATCGGGCCCAGATAACTCTGACTCGCGAACGCGAAGCGCGACCCGTCGGGCGAGAGTGCGACCTCGTTGTCGAGCGGACGCGCCTCGCTGATGTCGCCCGCGATCGAGACGGAGTCGACCACGTCCCCGAGCAGCGACCAGGAGCCGTCCTGCTGCAGGAGGGTTCCGGAGTCGGAGGAGCCGAACGCCACAACCGGCGTGTAAGTCGCCGAGGTGGAGCGCGACTCGAGCGGGAACCACTGCAGAACATCATCGGTGGGTCCCTGGTCCGGGACGATGGTCCGGCTGAACTGGGCGACCACGCTGTTCCTGGTGCGGCCCAGGAACAGCGGCTGGACGACGAGACCGCCGTCCAGGTTCCAGGTGCGGGTCGTCCCGGAGACGGTGTCGTAATCGGCGATCCCGGTGACCGCGTTCTCAGCGCCGGTCCAGTACGAGACGTGGGTCCCGTCCGGCGAGAGCACCGGGTCGAGGCCGGGAGCCAGTCCAGGTAGGCCGATGATGCGGTACGCGCCGGTCGTGGCCGACACGCCCGCCCACGGAGCATCCGGCGCCGGGGCGCCCACCTCGGTGCCGCGAACGGTCGAGACCAACGCTGCGAGCTGACCGAGGGGTCCGCGATCGTCGGTGGTGGCGAGGCGGGCACCCGGTGCCCAGATCCGCTCGGGGATCGCCGGCGTGCCCGACGCCGGCTCGATGCGCGGGGCGGCCTGCTGTCGCGCGAACCCGAGCAACGATCCCACCAGGAGCAGCGTCACCGCGACGATCATCAGATTCGCCGTCCGTCGGCGCCGATGCGCTCGCCGACCCCGGTCCCACAGATCCGGATCGGACGCCCCGAGCGGTGCGCCCGATGCGGCGTCGTGCAGCAGATCGGTCAGGCCCATGGCACCTCCTCGTTCGTCACCCCCAGATACGCCCCGATGGTGGCGGACGGAGGGGGTGCTCAGCCGCCCGTCTGGACCAGCGCCGGGACGACGCCGCGCAGCCGCTTGAGCGCATCGCTGTGCTGCGACTTCACCGTGCCGACCGAGACCCCGAGCACCTGCGCGGTCTGCGCCTCGGTGAGGTCCTCGTAGTAGCGCAGCACGATGACCGCGCGCTGCTTCGGCGCGAGGTGGGCGAGCGCGGCGGCCAGCTCCGCGTGCTCCTCGTGCTGCGGCACCGCGCGGTCGGGGACGACGTCCATGAGGCGCTCGCGTCCGCGATGCCGGCGCCAGCGCGAGATGTGGTCGTTGACCATCACGCGGCGCAGCCAGGGTTCGGGGTCGTCGCCGATCCGCTTCCAATGGGCGACCGCCTTGATGAGGGCCGACTGCACGAGGTCCTCGGCGTGGTGCTGGTCGCCGCAGAGCAGGAAGGCGACGCGCACGAGTGCCGGACGACGGGCTCCGACGTAGTTGGCGAACGACGCCTCGAGATCGCGGTCAGGCACGGCGCCGCCTCCACAGGAGGATGGCGGCGCACGATCCGAGGAGGGCGAGCACGGCACCGCCACCGCGGAGCCACCGGGAGTCGACGGTCGGCGGGCGTTCCCCCTCGACCATCGGGGCGCCGAGCAGATCGGTGGCAAACTGCAGGCCCGGGGCGTACATGCCGGCCTGCGCCGTGCCCAGAGGCGTCACCGCGCCGTCCGAGGTGTCGAGCCGGTAGAGCGCACCCCATTCGTCCGACGACCGCCCGTCGCCGATGACCAGAAGGTCGCGATCGTCCAACCACGCGACCGGTTGCACGAACGCGATCCCGCGGACCTTGCGGAGTGCGCCGACGGTGCCGTCAGGCGCGAGCGATCCCACCATGGTCTGGTCGGCGCCGTAGTTGTTCCTTCCGCCGAGCAACCGGTTGCCCGGGAGCATGATCGCCTCGGAGGAGGTCCAGGCCGAGGACGGGGCGAAGGCCCGCATCCGCGGTAGCCGAGCGAGCGTGCGGGGGGCGGTGCCGTCGAGCGGCACGGTCACCGCCCGACGGCGCGATGGGAGGGCGGTGAGTGCGCCGTCGGCCGTGAGCCCGGCACCACCCTCGGGGATCGTGATGGCACGCCTCCGAGCCGCATCCGCCACCGTCACCAGTTCCGTGCCGACATCGACGGAGACCATCGAGCCCGGGTCGCTGCCGCTGTCGGCGCGCTCACCGTAGGTGACGAGCAGGTGGTCGTCGTCGGCCCACATCAGACCCGAGCCGTCGATGCCGTGCGCCGTGCGGAACTCGACCCACTCCACCGAACCGTCGTCCGTGTCGTAGATGCCGACGCCGATCTGCACCCGCGTGGCCGACTCACCATCGCGGACCACCGGCACTCCGCCCGGCCGACCCGCGATCCAGTAGGCGATATGCCGGCCATCGGGCGCCAGGGCGTACTCCGTTCCTGTCAGGCTGGTCTCGGCCGCTGCGGCCGGCAGGTCGAGCAGCCGATACTCCCCCGTCGTTGCGGACACCGTGAACAGTCCGTTGCGGTCCCCCCGGATCACTCCCCCGAGGACGGCGACCACTCCCGGCGGGCCTTCCTCGCTCGTCGTCGGGTACCAGTCCCGCGCCTCCCAGACGTTGCGCGGGATCGCGGGCTCGTGGGTCGCCCCGGCCGGATGGACCACCGCAGCCGGGACGGCCACCAGGCTCGACGCACCGGCCGCGACCACGGCCGCTGCCACCGCTCCGGCGGCTGCGAGGCGTCGCCGCCGCACCCGCCGACGTCCCTGCGACCAGAGGGACGCCGGATCGTCCGCTGGTGCGGTCACCGCCGTCTCGGCCAGGCCGCGCAACGCCGTCCGCATCTGGTCCATCGAGGTGCCCTCCATGCCCCTCTCACGCCGCCGCGGCACGGAAGGTTGGGTCAGGATCGTACGCAGGGACGCATTCGTCCGTCGCGGCGTCGCCGGAGCCGCCACGATGGCCCCGTGGCGTCCTCCCCCACTGTCCCTCCGCGCGACCGCGGCATCGACGCCGTCCGCGGTGTCGCCGTGCTGTCGATGTTCGTCGCCCACTTCGCACCCGGTCCGGCGGACGTCGTGCAGCTCAGCGACCATCTGACCGCACCGCTCTTCGGCTTCCTGGTGGCCTGGGGCGCGTTCCTGGGCCGCGACCGGCCCGGCGTCCTCGTCTCGACGCTCGTGCGGGCCGCCGCCCTCGTCGGCATCGGCCTGGCCTTGGAGCAGGTCGGTGCGCCGATCATCATCGTGCTGGTCTGGCTGGGGGCACTGACCCTGCTAGCCGCCGTGCTGGTGCGACTGCCCAGCTGGGCCGTCGCCGCCGTCGGGCTGACGTGCCTGGCCCTGGTGCCGTCGGCCGCCCGCTGGGGCGATGCCCGGATCACCTCGTGGCGCACCGCCGAGGTGCTGGCGGGCCGCGATGCGCAGGGCCTGGTGCCGCGGCTCTACGAACTCACCGTCTCGGGGCAGGCCTATCGGCTGACCACCCTGCTGGTGATGGCGGCCGCCGCCGTCCTGCTGGCCCGTCACGACGGGCCGTGGACGCGCCTGGTCAGCCTGGGCAC
This sequence comes from Nocardioides fonticola, assembly GCF_039536805.1. Taxonomy (NCBI): domain Bacteria; kingdom Bacillati; phylum Actinomycetota; class Actinomycetes; order Propionibacteriales; family Nocardioidaceae; genus Nocardioides; species Nocardioides fonticola. The sequence goes on from NZ_BAAAZH010000032.1 coordinate 153,906, forward strand.
CGCCCTGGTGGCGGCGACGACGCTGCAACTCGCCGATCTGACGGGGCGAGTCGAGGTCGTGCCGTACGCCACCACCCACCAGACGCAGGTCTTCGCCCTGGCCCTCGTCGTGACCGTCGTCCAGGCCGTGCGGGCGGTCGCGGACGCCGTCACTCCGTTCGCCGGCCTGCTCGCGCCGCTCGGGGCGATGACCCTCTCGGTCTACGTCGTCCAGATCCTGGCCTCGGCGTGGTGGGTGCGCGACGGCTGGCACGTGCGCGACGAGTCGTGGCCGCTGCTCGCGGCGCTCGGCGCGGTGTCGTTCGCGCTGGCGCTCACCTGGCCGAGGGTCGTCCGGCCGGACCCGTGGCGGCGCGGTCCGATCGAGGGCGTCGAACGCGCCACGGTCGACCTCCTGCGCCGCTGAGAGGATCCCGGAACGCCGACGGCCCCCTCCGCGCCGGGCGCGGAGGGGGCCGATGGATCGGGGCGATCAGCCGCGCAGCAGGTTGCGCAGCACGTACTGCATGATGCCGCCGTTGCGGTAGTAGTTCGCCTCACCGGGGGTGTCGATGCGCACGACGCCGTCGAACTCGACGGTGCCGTTCGGGCCCTCGGCGACGACCTTGACCGTCTTGGGGGTGCGACCCTCGTTGAGCTCGGTGATGCCGGTGATGGAGAAGGTCTCCTCGCCGGTCAGGCCGAGCGACTCGGCGTTCTGGCCCGCGGGGAACTGCAGCGGGATGACGCCCATGCCGATGAGGTTGGAGCGGTGGATGCGCTCGTAGCTCTCGGCGATGACGGCCTTGACGCCCAGCAGCGAGGTGCCCTTGGCGGCCCAGTCGCGCGAGGAGCCCGAGCCGTACTCCTTGCCCGCGAGGACGACGAGCGGGACGCCCGCGGCCTGGTAGTTCACCGAGGCGTCGTAGACGGTGGTGACCGGGGAGTCGGACTGGGTGAAGTCGCGGGTGAAGCCACCCTCGGTGCCCGGCGCGATCTGGTTGCGCAGGCGGATGTTGGCGAAGGTGCCGCGGATCATGACCTCGTGGTTGCCACGGCGCGAGCCGTAGGAGTTGAAGTCGCGCGGGTCGACGCCGTTCTCGGTGAGGTACTTGCCGGCGGGCGAGTCCTTCTTGATGGCACCGGCCGGGCTGATGTGGTCGGTGGTGACGGAGTCGGCGAGCTTGAGCAGCACCCGGGCACCGGCGATGTCGGTGACCGGCTCGGGGCTCTCGGGCATGCCCTCGAAGTACGGCGCCTTGCGCACGTAGGTCGAGGCGGGGTCCCAGGTGAAGGTGTTGCCGGACGGCGTCGGCAGCGAGCGCCAGCGCTCGTCGCCGGCGAACACGTCGGCGTAGGACTCGCCGAACATGTCGGAGTTGATCGCGCCGCGGATGGTCTCCTCGACCTCGGCCGGGCTCGGCCAGATGTCCTTGAGGAAGACGTCGTTGCCCTCGGCGTCCTGGCCGATCGGGTCGTTGAACAGGTCGACCTTCATCGAGCCGGCCAGCGCGTAGGCCACCACGAGCGGCGGGCTGGCGAGGTAGTTCATCTTGATGTCGGGGCTGATGCGGCCCTCGAAGTTGCGGTTGCCCGAGAGCACCGAGACGACGGCGAGGTCGTTCTCGTTGACCGCGGCGGAGACCTCGGGGATGAGCGGGCCCGAGTTGCCGATGCAGGTGACGCAGCCGTAGCCGACGAGGTTGAAGCCGAGCTTGTCGAGATACGGGGTGAGGCCGGCCTTCTCGTAGTAGTCCGAGACGACCTTCGAGCCCGGGGCCAGCGTGGTCTTGACCCACGGCTTGCGCTGGAGACCCTTCTCGACGGCCTTCTTGGCGAGCAGGGCGGCGCCGATCATCACCGAGGGGTTGGAGGTGTTGGTGCAGGAGGTGATCGAGGCGATCGTCACCGCACCGTTCTCCAGCTCGAAGCTGGTGCCGTCGGCCAGGGTGACCGGCACCTTGGCGTCGACGTTGGAGGAGTAGGTCGGCAGGTCGCCGGCGAAGGCGGCCGCGGCGTTGGAGAGCTCGACGCGGTCCTGCGGACGCTTCGGGCCGGCGAGGCTCGGGACGACGGTGGCGAGGTCGAGCTCGAGCTTCTCGGAGTAGCGGGGCTCGGCCGACGGGTCGTGCCACAGGCCCTGGGTCTTGGCGTAGGACTCCACCAGCGCCAGCTGCTCCTCGGAGCGGCCGGTGAGCTTGAGGTACTTGATGGTCTCCTCGTCGATCGGGAAGACCGCGATGGTCGAGCCGAACTCGGGGCTCATGTTGCCGATCGTGGCGCGGTTGGCCAGCGGCAGCGCCGAGACGCCGGGGCCGTAGAACTCCACGAACTTCCCGACGACGCCGTGCTTGCGCACCATCTCGGTGATGGTGAGCACGAGGTCGGTGGCCGTCGAGCCCTCGGGAAGGGTGCCGTTGAGCTTGAAGCCGACCACGCGCGGGATGAGCATCGAGACGGGCTGGCCGAGCATGGCGGCCTCGGCCTCGATACCGCCGACGCCCCAGCCGACCACGCCGATGCCGTTGACCATCGTGGTGTGGGAGTCGGTGCCGACGCAGGTGTCGGGGTAGGCCTGCAGGACGCCGTCGACGGTGCGGGTGAAGATGGTGCGGGCCAGGTGCTCGATGTTGACCTGGTGCACGATGCCGGTGCCCGGCGGGACGACCTTGAAGTCGTCGAAGGCGCCCTGGCCCCAGCGCAGGAACTGGTAGCGCTCGCGGTTGCGCTCGTACTCGATCTCGACGTTCTTCTCGAACGCCTCGGGGGTGCCGAAGACGTCGGCCATGACGGAGTGGTCGATGACCATCTCGGCGGGCGCGAGCGGGTTGATCTTGGAGGCGTCGCCGCCGAGCTCGGCCATCGCCTCGCGCATGGTGGCGAGGTCGACGACGCAGGGGACGCCGGTGAAGTCCTGCATGATCACGCGGGCCGGGGTGAACTGGATCTCCTTGTCCGGCTCCGCGGTCTCGTCCCACCCGGCCAGGGCGCGGATGTCGTCGGCGGTGATGTCGGCGCCGTCCTCGGTGCGCAGGAGGTTCTCCAGCAGCACCTTGAGGCTGAACGGCAGGGACGCGACGTCGAGGCCCTCGCCCTTCACCGCGTCGAGGCGGAAGATCTCGTAGGACGTGCCGTTCACGTCGAGGGTGCTCTTGGCACCGAAGCTGTCCTGACTGGCCACAGCCGGTTCCTCTCCTCAGGGGGACTAGCGGGACGCGCCGCGGGTCGGCGCGCGGGCGGGAATCACCCGTCATCTTGCCGCTGCGCGCGAACGAGGAGAAAGGAAGGCTCACCTAACCTCGTCGTCCCGCGGTGTCACCACCGCAGGACCTCGTGCTCAGCGATATCTCTTGATATCAAGATACACGACGTCGAGGGAAATGCCGAGGGGCCGAGGGCCCGGGTCGGCCTCGATCAGCGGCCCTGCTCCTTCTTGCGGCGGTTGTAGTCGCGCATGCGCTGCGGGATGCCGACCACCGCCGCGTCGTAGGACGGGATCTGGTGGCGGTTGCAGAACTGGTGGGCCCACTCGACCGTGGGCACGCGCCGGCGAGTCCACTCTCCGTCGTGGGCGACGAGCAGGAGCGTCACGTCGCTGACCGCCGTCCGCGGCTCGACGAAGCCCTCGATGCCGTGCCGCTCGGCCGTCCAGCTCTCCAGATGCTCGACGTCGGTGGCGTCGGCCGCCCGCACCCGGGTCGAGCCGGTGCGGAAGGCATCGCGTGCGGGCTTGCTCATCCGCTGGCTGGGGCTGCGGCGGAAGCGGTCGGTCCATCCCATGCCGACCAGTGTGCCGCGCCCACCCCCGCACGACCGCGCATCCGCGACGATCGGTCGCCGCGCCACGGCTATCGGACAGCTACCGACGAGTCACCCGGCCCGGTGTGGACTCCCGTGCGAACAGTGCAAAGATGGCTCCGCCTCAGGGCGCGCAGCGTCCCTGGCCCAGCCACGACCGAGGGAAGGACCACGGTGGCCGACACCGACTTCGACGTACTCGTCCTCGGCGCGGGCTCAGGCGGCTACGCCTGTGCGCTGCGTGCGGCCCAACTGGGCCTGCGGGTCGGGCTCGTGGAGAAGGACCGGCTCGGCGGCACCTGCCTGCACATCGGCTGCATCCCGACCAAGGCGCTGCTGCACGCCGCCGAGGTCGCCGACTCCGCCCGCGAGGCCGGCCAGTTCGGCGTGCGGGCGAGCTTCGAGGGCATCGACATGCCCGGCGTGCTCGCCTATCAGGACGGCGTCGTCAACCGCCTCTTCAAGGGCCTCACCGGGCTCGTGCGTTCGCGCGGCATCACCGTCATCGAGGGCGCCGGCCGGTTGACCGGCCCGCGTGAGGTCACCGTCGACGGCACCGCCTACACCGGCCGCTCCGTCGTCCTGGCCACCGGCTCCTACAGCCGCACGCTGCCGGGCCTGGAGATCGACGGCGAGCGCGTCATCACCTCCGAGCACGCGCTGCGCCTCGACCACGTGCCGTCCTCCGTCGTCGTCCTCGGCGGCGGCGTCATCGGCTGCGAGTTCGCCAGCGTGTGGCGCAGCTTCGGAGCCGAGGTCACCATCGTCGAGGCGCTCCCCCGGCTCATCGCCGGCGAGGACGCCGCCTCCTCGGCCGCCCTCGAGCGCGCCTTCCGCAAGCGCGGCATCACCAGCCGCACCGGCACCCCGTTCAGCGAGGCCAAGGTCACCGACCACGGCGTCGTCGTCACCCTCGAGGGCGGCGAGACGATCGAGGCCGAGCTCCTGCTCGTGGCAGTCGGCCGCGGCCCCCGCACCGCCGACCTCGGCTATGAGGAGCAGGGCATCGCGATGGAGCGCGGCTTCGTGCTCGCCGACGACCGCGGTCGCACCAATCTCGAGGGCGTCTACGCGGTCGGCGACATCGTGCCCGGCCTGCAGCTGGCGCACCGCGGGTTCGCCCACGGCATCCTCGTCGCCGAGCAGATCGCCGGACTCGACCCGCGCCCGGTGCCCGACTCCGGCATCCCGCGCGTCACCTACACCCACCCCGAGGTCGCCTCCGTCGGTCTCACCGAGGCCGCCGCGATCGAGGCCTACGGCGCCGAGGCGGTCCAGACCGTCACCTACGACCTCGGCGGCAACGGCAAGTCGCAGATCCTGCGCACCCAGGGGTTCGTGAAGCTGGTGGCGCAGGTCGACGGCCCGGTCGTGGGCCTGCACCTCGTCGGCGACCGCGTCGGCGAGCTCATCGGCGAGGCCCAGCTCATCTACAACTGGGAGGGCCACGCCGACGACGTCGCGCCCCTCCTGCACGCCCACCCCACCCAGAACGAGGCCCTCGGCGAAGCGCACCTCGCGCTGGCCGGCAAGGCCCTGCACGCTCACGGCTGACCGCCGACCCATCCCAACCCGCACCACCGAATCGAAGGAAGCGCATGGCCACCGAAGTCAACCTCCCGGCCCTGGGTGAGTCCGTCACCGAAGGCACCGTCACCCGCTGGCTCAAGCAGGTCGGTGACACGGTGGCCGTCGACGAGCCGCTGCTGGAGGTCTCCACCGACAAGGTCGACACCGAGATCCCCTCGCCCGTCGCCGGCACGCTCCTGGAGATCCGCGCGAACGAGGACGACACCGTCGAGGTCGGCGCCGTGCTGGCCCTCATCGGCGAGGCCGGCGAGGCCCCCGCCGCCGAGAGCGCCCCCGCCCCGGCCGCTCCCGAGCCGGCCGCAGCGCCGGAGCCGGAGCCGGCCCCCGCCGCGCCTGCTGCCGCCGAGCCCGCTCCCGCCGCGCCTGCTGCCGCCGAGCCGGCTCCTGCCGCGGCGGCCGCTCCCGCGGCGTCCTCCGGTGGCACCTCGGTCACCCTGCCTGCGCTGGGCG
>NZ_BAAAZH010000033.1:0-84543 GCF_039536805.1 Nocardioides fonticola
TGCGGCCGGGGCATGACCACATGACCCACCTCCATGCAGTGCTCCCGATCCGCGAGGGCGTGGCGTGTCTGGCGGCGTTGAAGTCTGCTGCGACCCACGCGGTCGGCACCGGTGAGGCCACCAGTCATTCCCAGGCGATGGCTGATGCCCTGGTGGGCCGGGTGACCGGCCGCCAGCCCCTGACCGAACCCGCGCCCGTCAGCCTGCGTCTGGTGATGACCGCCGAATCGCTCCTCGGCGACACGGACGAGCCGGCCACCCTGACCGATGGGGTCGACCACGCGACGTGGATCGACGCGATCCCCGCACCCGTTGCCCGCCAATGGGTGACCGATGCGATCAGTACCGCTACGGCGGCGGGGCAGCAGGTGCCGGTGAAGCGGTTGTTCACCGCACCGGGCACGCGTGATCTGGTCGCGATCGAGTCCACGGCGCGGTGCTTCCCGGCCGGGCTGGCCGAGTTGATCGCCACGCGGGATGGCTGGTGTCGTACCCCGTACTGCAACGCCCCGATCCGCCACCTCGACCACATCACCCCCCACGCCTGCGGCGGGCCCACGTCACTGACGAACGGTCAGGGCCTGTGTGTGCAGTGCAACCACGCCAAGGAAGCCCCCGGCTGGCACCACCACCCACCACCACCCGAGACACCCGGGGCACCGATCCGGATCACCACCCCCACCGGCCACCACCACACCGCCCGAGATCCCGCGCCCTGATCGTGATCACGATCCGACTCGATGCCGCAACGCGTGCATCCGAGGGTGCGACGAAGGTCAGACCTGTTCGAAACCAGCTGGCGGTGACGAAGACGTGTGCGACTGTTGCCCGATGAAGTGGTTCGGCAAGAAGAAGGCTCCAGCGGAACCTGAGCTGAGCACCGAAGACGCGGTGATCATTCACTACTCCCTCTCCGGCGACGAGTACGGAACTGTCGAGGAGCGGGAAGCGATCCGCGCCTTGGAGGGCCGAGTCGCTGCGATCCTCCAGGCACTTCAACTCGGTGTGCATGACGGGAATGAGTTCGGTGGAGGCGAAGCCATCATCTTTTGCTTCGGACCGGATGCCGGCCGATTGTTCGCAGCCATCGAGGCCGAGCTTCGAGCATTTCCCGCACGCCCCGCCGTCGCGCGCCTCGTCTACAAGGTCGGGTCCGACCGCGATGTGCGCGAGGAACGGGTCGAACTCTAGGCGGCCCGGCGGGCCATACCGCCCTGACCTAGATCGTGCGATGCGGTCGCCGATCTAGCGTCGCTATGACGCGTCCTGGATCGTCGATCAGGTCGAACAGGCCCGCCACTCGCATCGCCCATTGCTCCGGGTCGTCTCCTTCGTCAAACGATGCCGCTGAGGCGAATTGGTCGCGGAGATTGACCGGCAGACGCTCGGTCAACTCCCTGGCCAACTCGCGGCCCGCGTTTGCTCGCGGCGACGGCAGTCGTACAACGCGGGCGAGGTACCCATTCGTAGCGACTACGGCGTCCGAGGCAGCGAAGAGCGTCTCGGCTGCCCGGCCAACCCAGTCGTTGTGTCTGGTTCCCGTGAGCGGCACGGCGACCTGCTGGACGCTGGCGATCGCGTCTCTGCCAAGCGCCAAGGAGAGCCCGCCGGGATCTTCGTGATAGTTGAGGTAGCGAGCTACATCAACTCCTGATGGGCAGACGTCCTCAAGCATCACGTCACCGACGAAGTCACTGGGGTCAATCAGCCAGTCGGTCCGAACCACCACCGTGGGCGTCAGATGCACTCGATAGAGGAAGAACTGGCGCCCCCTGTCGTCCTGATCCGTGATTCGACGCAGCATGTTCTGAATTGCAGCCTCGTAGGTGCCGACGTGGAGGGCCCTCTTTCGCTGACGATCAGCCCATTCGGCGACCCTTTCGTCTCCGCCCATCAATCTTCGGACTGCTGCAGTCAGCTCAGATACTGTGTCGTAAGCCTTCGTCGGCCAGTCCTGCTGCGTGCTGGTGTGGTACCAGTGGAGACTTCCAACTGCTTCATCAGTGAGTGCCGCATCCGTCAGATCGACCGTCACGCGAGCAGAGCGCTCTCGCTCGCAGTTCGTGCCGCACCCAGGGCAGGTCTCCCCACCGTGATTCCAGCGATCAATCCAGTCGAGGTCGACCATCCACCGGTGCTCGCATTCTTCGCACAGCATCTGCCGCTCGCGCGAGAAGTCGATCTTCCGCTCCACGAGCCAATCCTCGGTAACCATGCTCCTTCAATCCAGAGCTCAAGGCCGACGTGCCACGACTTGGTCGTTCTGGCCCGCGCAGATACGCCTCGCTCGTCCAGCGGTGATTCCTACGAGAAGTTGTGCCCTACTCTCCTCCCGTGCCCGCCCGCCCCGAGGTCGTCTGCATCTGCGGATCGATGAGGTTCCGGGCAGAGATGCGCGCGGCGATCAGTGGGCTGACGATGGCCGGGGCCATCGTCCTCGCCCCGACGGAACTCGATTCCGCGCCGAGCGAGGAGGAGAAGGCAGTGCTCGACGCGCTCCATCTGCGGCGCATCGACCTGGCGGATCGGGTCGTCGTGGTAGCGCCGGACGGGTACATCGGTGAGTCGACGCGTCGCGAGATCGCCTACGCGCGTCGCCACGGGAAGCCGGTCGACGCCATCGACCGGTGAGTTGGATCGGTGGGTGAACTGCCTACCAGTCGGAGAACACGACGACGCGCGCCAGCGCCCCTCAGCCCCTGGCAGCGAGGTCGGTGCCGAGCGCGTCCAGGTCGCGCACCGCGAACCTCAGGTGCTCCCATTCCTCGCGCAGGATCGTGTGCAGGCAGTGCAGGACGTCGACGGTGTGCTCGCTCGACCAGGGGTGAGTGCGGCGGGTGGTCAGCTCCTCGGCCGTGACGTCGGCGATGAAGGCGCGCACCAGCTCCTGCCGGCTGGCCCGCGCCGCGAGGACGTCGGCCCAGGCCGGGATGCCGTCGGCGAAGACCGAGGTGTCGTAGCCGTCGGTGGCGAACTCGGCGTTCGGCTGCCCGAGCGGGTGGTAGGGCTGCTCGATGCCCAGGACGGCGCCGCGCAGCCACACGTCGGTGGCCATCACCAGGTGGCGCAGGGTCTGGGCGAAAGACCACTCCCCGTCGACCTGCCGATCGCGGGCCTCGGCCGGAAGGCCCTCCGCCCGCTCTACGGCCGCCGCCCAGGCCGCCTCGACGGCGTCCCAGGCGGCGAGGAGCCCGGCCGGGTCCGAGGCCGTGCGCAGCGAGCGGCCGGGGAAGCGGCGGTCGAGCTCGGCCTCGACGTAGGGGACGACGTCGACGCCGTTGACGAGCAGAGCTTCGCCCTCGTCGAGCCACGGGGAGTCGAGATCGAGTCCGGCGACGTCGACACCGCGCATGACGACACCGCTGAGGTCGCAGCGATCGAAGCGGGCGCCGCGCAGCGAACGGTCGAGGAACGTCTCGGGCTGGGTTTCGGTCACGGTCCGACCCTGCCATCTCCCGCCGACACTCGGCATCCGGCGACGGGGAGGATCAGCCCTCCGGCAGCGCCGCGAACCGCTCCTTCACGCCGCGGTACCAGTCCATCGAGCGCTTGGGGTGCTTCCAGCGCCCTTTCATCTCCTCCCGGGCCGGCACGTGCACGGCGTCGCCCGCCGCGACGGCGTCCTTGAGGTGCCGGTCCTGGGCCTTGATGACGTCGTCGGCCGTGGCGCCCACGAGGGCGAGGTCGCAGGGGCCGCCGAGGTCGTGGCAGGTCATCGTCTTCATGGATCCTCCGAAGGTGCGGTCACACACGCCGCTCGGCGTGCGTCACTCAGGTGACGGATCCCGAGATGGAAGTGTGACCGCCATGCCCGACGCCCCCGACCCGACGCTCCTCTTCGAGGCCGAACGCCCGCGCCTGCAGCGCATCGCCGCCCAGGTGCTCGGCGATCCCGCCGAGGCCGAGGACGTCGTCCAGCAGGCCTGGCTGCGCTGGGACGCCGCCCGCGCGACCACCGAGATCGCCAACCCCGCCGGCTGGCTGACCACCGTGACGACCCGGCTCTGCCTCGACCGGTTGCGCCAGCGGTTGCCGGTGCCGGAGGCCGACCTCGATGCCGAGCTCGCCGAGCTGGCGGGCGGCTCCGACCCGGCCGACGACGTCGCCCTCGCCGACACCGTCGGGATCGCGTTGCAGGTCGTGCTCGACCGGCTGAGCCCCCGCGAGCGCGTCGCCTTCGTGCTGCACGACACCTTCGGCTTCGACTTCGACACGATCGCCGACGTGCTCGGGGCCAACCCGGCCGCCGCTCGCAAGCTCGCCTCGCGGGCACGGGCGAAGGTGGCGCGCCCCGACGGCCACGACGCGCTGGCCGACTGGGAGATCGTCGACGCCTTCCTCGAGGCCGCGCGCGGTGGCGACCTCGGTCGGCTGCTGCAGCTGCTGGCACCCGACGCCGTCGTCACGGCCGATGCGGTCGCCCTCACGGTCGGCACCCCGGAGCGCATCGAGGGCCGCGACGCCGTCGCCGCGTTCTTCGACGGTGCCGCGAAGGCGGCCTTCCCCGCCTACCTCGGCGAGCGCCCCGGAGCGGCCTGGATCCAGCACGGCGAGGCCCGGGTGGCCTTCGACTTCACGATCATCGACGGCCGGGTCGCCCGGATCGTGTTCCGCGCCGATCCTGCGGTGCTCGCCGACGTCGTCCGGCGCGACGGCGCGACGCGGCGCGAGAGATGAGTTCGAATCTCATCTGACCCGACACCCCCGACCGCCCTACAGCGACGCGGTGACGACGGGATCGGTTGGCGCCGACTCCCACCCCACCGGCCCGACGCCGACGGTTACCGATCCGGACCACCGGCTCGTCTACAGGGAGATCCGACGGCGGCTGGTCTCGCTCCGTTAGCGCCTGAGCGCACGTACGGTGGTCGGCATGGACGAGGTGCGAGGGTCCGACGTCTACCGGGCTCGGATCGGCGAGATCGCGGACAGCCGCCTGGTCACGGCGATGCTGGTCCTCATCGAGGTGGCATCCGCCGTCGTCCAGCCCGATGCCTGGGAGGGACGCTATCGAGTCCTCGTCGGGCCGTTGGACGGATCGTGGGAGGTCGGAGTGAGGGAGGCGCGCACCCGGCGTGCGGCGAAGAGGGAGTTGGCTGAGGTGCAGACACTGCTCTCCCGCCTCAGCGCCGACGAGGCTCGTCGCGCATTGGAACTCACGGCCTGACTGCGCCCCGCCTCACCGGCCCGTCGACCCCAGCACGCTCCCGAAGATCGCGGTGCCCGGCCCGAACCGGCCACGCGTGCGCGACCAGCCGCCCCAGACGCGGTCGTGGTGCTCGGGCCACTCGGGTTCGAGCAGGTCGGTGATGACGAAGCCGTTGCCGGCGAGCAGGGCCACCCAGTCGCCGAGCGTGCGGTGGTGCTCGACGTAGGCGACCTCTCCGGTGGCGTCGTCCACCTCGACGTAGGGGGTGCGGTCCCAGTAGCTCTGGCTCATCGTCAGGCCGGGCTCACCGGGGTCGTCGGGGAACATCCACCGCGTCGGGTGGGTGATGGAGAAGACGAAGCGCCCTCCGGGCCGCAGCACCCGGGCGGTCTCGGCGACGGCGACGTCGATGTCGGCCACGAACTGCAGGGCGCCGAAGGAGGAGAAGACGATGTCGAAGGAGGCGTCGGCGAAGGGGAGCGCGGTCGCGGTCGCCCGAACGGTCGGGACGACGACGCCGGTGTTCTCGTCGATGCGCCGCGAGTGCTGGAGCTGCCGGTGTGAGACGTCGAGCCCGATCGAGCGACCGCCGTGCACCCGCACCCAGCGCGAGCACTGCCCGCCGCCCGAGCCGACCTCGAGCACGTCGCGGTCGGCGACCGGCCCGAGGATGCTGGCGACGTCCTCGGTGAGCCCCTCCGGCCCCCACACGAACCCGCAGTCGCCGAGGAACTCCCCGTGCGTGGCCTGGTACTCGTCGGCGTAGCGGTCCCAGTCGGCGGAGTTGGCGCGGCGCGATTCGTCCTCGCCGGCGCCACGGCGCTCCACCCGCACGGGCGCGGACGGCGTGTGGTCGCGCGAGTCGGGAGCCACCGGGGGAGTGGCGGGCGAGGAGCTCACGCCCCGGCCTCCGCGGCCTGCGTGCGACGACGTCCGCCGGGGATGCGTCCGGCGAGGTCGCCGAGCGGAGTCGCGGCCCGGCCGAGGGTGTCGGCGGCGGCCGCCAGCTGCGGGACGACGTCGGCGAGCTCCTCGAGCCGCGGCTTGATGTGCTCGAGCGTGGTGCCGAGCGAGACCAGCTGATCGAGCGTGCCGCCGTCGGCGAGCAGCTTCTCCAGGAACCCGTCGTCGGTGAGGATGCGGTCGGCGAGCCCGTTGGGCCGCAGCAGCTGCTCGAGGACGCCGCCGGGCTCGGTGAGCCGGTCGAGGGTGCCGCCGCTGCGCAGCAGCCGGTCGAGCAGCCCCTCCTCCTCGATGAGCCGGTCGAGCGCGCCGCCCTCGGCGAGCAGCCGCTCCAGCGCGCCGTCGGGGCGCAGCAGCCGGTCGACCGGCCCGTCCTCGGCGAGCAGCCGCTCGAGGTTGCCGTCGACGGCGGTCAGCCGCGCCAGCGGACCGTCCTCGCCCAGCAGCCGGTCGATGACGCCGTCCCGCTGGAGCATGCGGCCGAGCGGCCGTGCGGGGTCGAGCAGCTCGGCGGCGAACTCCGCCAGCCGCACCGGCCCGCCCTCGGCGAGCAGGATGTCGGCGAGCTGCTGCACGTAGCCGCCCTCGCCGATGACCCGCTGCACCATCTCGGCGTACCCGCCCGGACGCCGGATCGGCCCGTCGGGCGCGGCGAGGCGACCCACGGCCAGCGTGGCCTGGGTGCCGGCGACGGCCAGGCGCAGCGGCAGCAGCGCGGCATCGCGGACGACGGGCACGGCGAGTGCCAGCAGACCGGACGCCGGGCGCGGGGCCGGTGCGTCGAGGTCGGCCTCGTCGAGAGCGGGGAGCAGGGCGGAGTCGGACACGCGGGCGCTCACGGGAGAACGGTACGGGATCGGCCGGGAAGAAAACTCCCCCTGGACCCGGAGGTCCAGGGGGAGCCCGCCCCGCCAAGGTGCGGTCTTCTCAGGGGGAACGGGGCCGGAGCGGTGGCGGGACCGCCCGGCCCGTGGGGTCAGCCGCGCCGCGCCGCAGCGGTGCGCGGGTGGTTGGGTCCGCTCTTCGGGTCGAGCGGGTCGCTGCCCGCCTTCACCTCGCGACCGTCGGAGACGCCGCCGTCGTCGGTGTCGCGGTCGCAGGGGTTGGTGCGGTACTTGCGGATCTCGATGCCGTCGCCCAGGCCGTCACGGTCGGTGTCGAACCGGTTGGGGTTGGTGGGGCAGCGGTTGTAGCGGGTGTTGGCCGAACCGGTGAGCTCGACCTTGTCGTCGAGCCCGTCGCCGTCGGTGTCGGCCCGGGTCGGGTTGGTGCCGTAGGTCTTCACCTCGGCGCCGTCCTTGAGGCCCTCGTTGTCGGTGTCGGCGTCGGCGGGGTCGGTGCCGTAGGTCTTGACCTCCGCGCCGTCCTTCAGCTTGTCGCCGTCGGTGTCGGTCTTGAGCGGGTTCGAGCCGTAGGTGATCAGCTCGGGACCGTCCTTGAGGCCGTCGCCGTCGGTGTCGGGGTTCAGCGGGTCGGTCTTGGTGGTCTTGACCTCCTGGCCGTCGCCGAGCTTGTCGCCGTCGGTGTCGGCCTTGGTGGGGTCGGTGCCCAGCACCGCCTCCTCGGCGTCGGTGAGCCCGTCGCCGTCGGTGTCGGGCGAGGCCGCGGCCTTGTCGTCGCTGCCCTTGTTCGGGTCGGTGCCGGCGGTGATCTCCGCGCCGTCGCCGACACCGCCGTCGTCGCTGTCGGCGTCGAGGGGGTTGGTCGGCGCGTTGCCGAAGCCGCTGTTCGCCGAGCCGGTGACCTCCTGGAGGTTGGTCAGGCCGTCGACGTCGGGGTCCTCCTGGGCGTCGCCGGTGCCGTCGCCGTCGGTGTCGGCCTTGTTCGGGTCGGTGCCGGTGAGCTTGATCTCCTGGCTGTCGCTGAGCCCGTCGTTGTCGGTGTCGGCCTTCGTCGGGTCGGTCGGCTGGTTGCCGTAGCCGGTGTTCAGCGAACCGGAGAACTCCTGGAGGTTGGTCAGCCCGTCGCCGTCGAGGTCCTCGGCCGCGTCGCCGGTGCCGTCGCCGTCGGTGTCGGGGTTCGTCGGGTCGGTGCCGACGATGGCCTCCTGGCCGTTGGTCAGGCCGTCCTTGTCGTCATCGTCGTTCGGGCCGCTGACGGTGCCGCACTGGACGCCGCCCGCGGGCGCCGCCGCGGTGGCCGTCATCGGGAAGAGGTCGACCTCGGCGATGTCGACGACGCCGGCGAGGGTGACCTTGAGGTGGATGGCCGACACGCTGGCGCTGACGCCGAGTCCGTCGGCGGCGCGGGTGATCGTCGGGGTGCCGATCGAGAGCTCGATGAGCTGGCCGAGCGCGCCCGGCAGGCTCACCGGGTCGCCGGGCACGACGGTCTGGCCGCCGAGGGTGACGATCGGGGTCGTGTAGGTGACCTTCGTGCCGGCCTTCGTGCCGTCGGCCTCGGCCACCAGCAGCGGCTTGCTGGTGACCTCGAGGAGCTTGTTGCCGGCCAGTCGCAGGGACGCCGTCGAGCCGGTCACCGCGGAGACGACCGTGGCGCCGCCGTTGGGGGAGCCGTTGGGCGCGAAGGAGGTGCCCTGCTTGACCGACGCCGTGCCCGGCAGGTCGATCAGGCCGGGGCCGAGGTCGAGGGTGCTGAGCACGGAGACGTCGGCGGTGGAGACCTCCGAGGTGCTCAGCGGCACGGTCGTGAGGCAGGTCTGGTCGTCGCGGAACCGGGCGTGGGCGCTGACGTTGGAGACGCCGAGGTCGAGCACGCCGGGGATCGTCAGCGGCACGCTGCCCGCGATGAGGGAGGCCTGGGTGGCCTTCGGGTTGTCGGGGGCGGCCTGCTGCTCGGCGCTGGAGAGCAGGTCGAGCGGGATCGCCGTCAGCGCGGTGCCGTCGAGGTTCTTGGCGCTGGCCGTCACCCGCGGCGCGGTCGGCTTCAGCGCGCCGTCGGCCCGGCCGAGGATGACGTCGGCGGCGGCGACGCCCGCGGCGGGCACGTTGAGCGCCTTCACGTGCAGCACCTGGCCGGACGCCGCGGCGGTGGCGCCGGCGGGCACGGGCAGGGCCGCGGCCGACGCCGGGGCCGCCAACGGCACGCCGACCAGGCCGTAGAGGGCGAGGGTGGACAGGCCGACGGTGGCGGCGAGGTTGCGCCGACCCCGGGGGGAACGGGTCGTCATGGGGAGGGTCTCCTGCTGCTGGGCGGGGGGTCCTTGCACGCTAGCCGACCGGCCCCCGCCCGCCGACCTCACAGGCCCCTCTCAGCCTCAGCGGTCCAGACCACGGCCGGACCATGGCGCCCGTGCCCGCGCGGGCGTCCGCGAATGGACTCCGACGAGCGCGGAGGCGTACGCTGAAGCGTTGCGTCAGCAGTCCGTCGTGTCCCAGACCGAGCGGATATGGCTCGCTATCGATCCCGGTGGGAATCTCGCGCTCCTCGCGGGCGCCCCGGCGCCGGAGTCCGATGGATAGTGAAACAGGGCTCCCGGCGCGTTCGCACGACTTCTGCCCATCGAGGAACTACTTCCCTTATGACGAGCACCATCTCCGCAGCGACGGACTTCGACGCGCCCCAGGTGGCGGTCAACGACATCGGGTCCGAAGAGGACTTCCTGGCCGCTATCGACCAGACGATCAAGTACTTCAACGACGGCGACATCGTCGCCGGCACCATCGTCAAGGTCGACCGTGACGAGGTCCTGCTCGACATCGGCTACAAGACCGAGGGCGTCATCCCCTCGCGCGAGCTGTCGATCAAGCACGACGTCGACCCCTCCGAGGTCGTCGCTGTGGGCGACGAGGTCGAGGCCCTGGTCCTCCAGAAGGAGGACAAGGAAGGCCGCCTGATCCTGTCCAAGAAGCGCGCCCAGTACGAGCGCGCCTGGGGCACCATCGAGCAGGTCAAGGAGGAGGACGGCGTCGTCGAGGGCACCGTCATCGAGGTCGTCAAGGGCGGCCTCATCCTCGACATCGGCCTGCGCGGCTTCCTGCCCGCCTCGCTGGTGGAGATGCGCCGCGTGCGCGACCTGCAGCCCTACGTGGGCCAGAAGCTCGAGGCGAAGATCATCGAGCTCGACAAGAACCGCAACAACGTCGTCCTCTCGCGTCGTGCGTGGCTCGAGCAGACCCAGTCCGAGGTTCGCCACGGCTTCCTGACCCAGCTCCAGAAGGGCCAGATCCGCAAGGGCGTCGTCTCCTCGATCGTCAACTTCGGTGCGTTCGTCGACCTCGGCGGCGTCGACGGTCTGGTGCACGTCTCCGAGCTGTCCTGGAAGCACATCGACCACCCCTCGGAGGTCGTGGCCGTCGGTGACGAGGTCACCGTCGAGGTGCTCGACGTCGACATGGACCGCGAGCGCGTCTCGCTGTCGCTCAAGGCGACGCAGGAAGACCCGTGGCAGCACTTCGCCCGTACCCACCAGATCGGTCAGATCGTGCCGGGCAAGGTCACCAAGCTGGTGCCCTTCGGTTCGTTCGTCCGTGTCGAGGAGGGCATCGAGGGCCTGGTGCACATCTCCGAGCTGGCCGAGCGCCACGTGGAGATCCCCGAGCAGGTCGTCCAGGTCAACGACGACGTCATGGTCAAGATCATCGACATCGACCTCGAGCGTCGTCGCATCTCCCTCTCGCTCAAGCAGGCCAACGAGACCGCGGTGTCCACCGACATCGAGGAGTTCGACCCCACGCTCTACGGCATGGCGGCCACCTACGACGAGCAGGGCAACTACGTCTACCCCGAGGGCTTCGACCCCGAGACGGGCGAGTGGCTCGAGGGCTACGACGAGCAGCGCGCGATCTGGGAGGAGCAGTACGCCCAGGCCCACGCCCGCTGGGAGGCCCACGTCAAGCAGCAGGCCGAGGCCAAGCAGGCCGAGGTCGAGGCCGGCGAGGCCACCTCGTACTCCTCCAGCACCGCTGAGGAGGGTGGCAGCCTCGCCTCCGACGAGGCCCTGCAGGCCCTGCGCGAGAAGCTCACCGGCGGGAACTGACGCCGAGCTCGGCCACGGCCGAGCCCCTGATCGAGAGCCCGGTCGCCCCACGGCGGCCGGGCTCTCGGCGTTCCCGAGATCGGGTCGCGTGCTGGCGCGGCATCGAGGCGAAGGCGTCGGCACGGACCCACCGCACCAGGACGAGGGCGCCGACCCCGAGGACGGCGAGGGCGAGGAGGGAGACCAGGAGATCGCTCATGGCAGAGATTCTCCGCTCGTCCAGATCCTGCCACGAGTGGCAGAGATGCCGGTATTCGTCGATTTCCTGCCAGTGGGCGGCGTAGGCTGGCCAGCATGCTCCGAGACGTCGTCGCCCTGGCCTATCCCGGTATCGCCCCCTTCGAGCTCTCGGTGCTCTGCGAGGCCTTCGGACTCGACCGCAGCGACGACGGCGTCCCGCGGTTGAGCTTCGCGGTCTGCTCGCCCGAGCGTGGTCCGATGCCCACCACGGTGCCCGGCTTCTCGATCATGGCCGACGACGACCTCGACCGGCTCGCCGAGGCCGACCTGGTCGGCGTCCCGGCCCTCCCGCGCGAGGCACCCCTCGATCCGCGGGTCGTCGAGGCGGTCGCGGCGGCCCACGCGCGGGGGGCGCGCATCCTCTCGGTCTGCTCCGGTGCGTTCGTGCTCGGCGCCGCCGGCCTCCTGGACGGCCGCGAGTGCACCACCCACTGGAAGTACACCGACGAGCTCCAACGCCTCCACCCGACCGCGCGCGTGGTGCCCGAGGTGCTCTACGTCGACGCCGGCTCGGTGGTCACCAGCGCCGGCACCGCGGCCGGCCTCGACGCCTGCCTGCACGTGTGGCGGCAGGAGTTCGGCTCGGCGGTCGCGGCCATGGTCGCGCGCCGCATGGTCGTGCCGCCCCAGCGCGACGGCGGTCAGGCCCAGTTCATCGCCCGCCCCGTGCCCGACCGGGCCGCCGACACCTTCGCACCGCTGCTGGCCTGGATCGAGGAGCACCTCGACGACGACCTCGGGGTCGAGGTGCTCGCCCGCCGGGCCCACATGTCGCCGCGCACCTTCGCCCGCCGCTTCCGCGAGGAGGTCGGCACCACCCCGCACGCCTGGGTCACCGCCGCCCGCGTGCGGGTGGCCGAGGAGTTCCTCGAGCGCAGCGACCTGACCATCGACCTCATCGCCTCCCGCGTCGGCTTCGGGACGGCGGCCGCCCTGCGCCAGCACTTCACCCGCGCCCGCGGGGTCAGCCCCCAGGCCTACCGCCGTCAGTTCGCCTGCTGAGGCGGGCCCTCCAGCAACGCCCGCAGGTCGTCGCGGCGCACCTTGCCGGTGAGCGTGCGCGGCAGGTCGTCGACCAGCAGCCACGTCTTGGGCCGCTTCGGCGGCGCCAGCCGCTCGCGGGCGAAGGCGCCCAGCGACTCCGCGGTGGCGGCGTCGCTGCGCGGCACCACCGCGGCGCAGACCCGCTGACCCCACTGGGGGTCGTCGACGCCGAGCACCGCCACGTCGGCGACGTCGGGGTGCTCGCGCAGCGCCTCCTCGACCTCGAGGGGGTAGACGTTGACGCCGCCGGTGATGACGAGGTCCTCGCGGCGCCCGTCGAAATGGAGGTAGCCGTCGGCGTCCAGCCGCCCCAGGTCGCCGACGGTGAAGGCGGGTCCGGACGGCGTCTCCCGCCATGCCGCGGCCGTCTTCTCGGGAGCGCCCCAGTAGCTGAACCGGGCGTGCTCGGGCACCACGCACCAGATGAGGCCGTCGTCGTCGACGCTGAGCTCGCGGCCCGGCCGCGCCCGGCCGACGGTGCCCGGGCGCTGCTGCCACTCCTCGCTGCGGCAGGCGGTGAACTGTCCCTCGGTCGAGCCGTAGAACTCCCAGGTCGTGCCCGGCGGGAAGGTGGCGATGAGGCGCTCCTTCAGCTCGCGCGGGCAGGGGGCGCCCGCGTGCGCGACCAATCGGAAGCAGGAGAGGTCGGGCGTGCCGACGGCGTCCCAGTGCGCGAAGAGCCGCTGCAGATGCGTCGGCACGCAGAACATCGTCGTCGGCCGGTCGCGCTCGATGGCGGCGGTGACGGTGGCCGGGTCGAACGGCCCCGGGATCACCACCCGGCCGCCCACCAGCAAGGTGCCGGTGGCGAAGCGCAGCGGCGCGGAGTGGTAGAGCGGGCTGAGCACCAGGTTCACGTCGTCGGCCGCGAACCCCCACAGGTCGCGCTCCTCGGCCACCAGCGCGGCGGCCGCGGCGTCGTCGAGCAGACCCGACCACACGCCCTTCGGCACCCCGGTCGTTCCGCTCGTGCAGTGCATGGGCCGGGCGCGGGGGAGTCGCCCCGGCACCCGCGGGAACCGCTCGGCCACGGCGGCGAGCACCTCGTCGTCCTCCACGCGCAGGGCGGGGGAGAGCGGGCCGAGGATCCGCTCGCGCTCGACCGCGGTCAGGCGCGGGTCGAGCGGGATCGGGACGACGCCCTCGCCCAGCAGGCCGAGCACGACGTCGAGGTAGGTGGCCGACCCCGGCGTCAACAGCGCCACCCGGTCGCCGGGCCGCAGGTCGGGGAGCCTCACCCGTCCAGTATCGCGGAGCGGGCGACGCCGTAGGTTGTGCCCCATGCGCGTGGGACTCACCGGCGGGATCGCCTCAGGCAAGAGCTCCGTGGCGAGGATCCTCGCCGAGCAGGGGGCGGTCGTCATCGACGCCGACCAGTTGGCGCGCGAGGTCGTCGAGCGCGGCACACCCGGCCTCGCGCGAGTCGTCGAGGCGTTCGGCCCCGAGGTGCTCACCCCCGAGGGCGACCTCGACCGGCCCGCCGTGGGCCGCCTGGTCTTCGGCGACGAGGAGAAGCGCCGCGTGCTGGAGGGGATCGTCCACCCGCTCGTCTTCGAGCGCTATGCCGAGCTGGAGCAGAACGCGCCCGAGGGCGCCGTCGTCGTCCACGACATCCCGCTGCTCGCGGAGTCCGGACGCGCGGAGGGGTTCGACGCCGTCCTGGTGGTCGACGCGCCGCCGGAGCTCCAGATCGAGCGGATGCTGCGCGACCGCGGCATGACCCGTGAGGACGCCGAGGCCCGCATCGCGGCCCAGGCCACCCGCGAGCAGCGCCTGGCCATCGCCACCCACGTCATCGAGAACACCGGCACGCTGGCCGAGCTGGAGGCCCGGGTGCTCGAGGTGCTCGCCGACCTGCGCGACTGACCGGCCGCAGGACGCACGAAGGCCCGTCGCCCCTACGGAGAGGGCGACGGGCCTCGATCGTGTCGACCGGCGTCAGGCCGCCAGGTCGGGGTCGGCGAAGCGGCGCAGCTTCTGCAGCGCCTCCCGCTCGAGCTGGCGCACCCGCTCGGCGGAGATGCCGTGCTTGAGGCCGATGTCGGCCAGCTTGTGCTGGCGGCCGTCGACCAGGCCGTAGCGGCTGCGGATGATGTCGGCCGCCCGCTCGTCGAGCTGGCCGACCAGGCTGTTGAGCCGCTCGCGGGACTCGACGTCGAGCACCGTCAGGTCGGGACCGGGGGCGGTCTCCTGGGCCATCAGGTCGCCGAGCGAGGTGTCGCCGTCCTCGTCGACCGGGGTGTCGAGCGAGACGTGCTCGCGGCCCCACGAGAGCAGGTCGAGCACGCGCTCGAGCTCCATGCCGAGCTCGGCGGCGATCTCGGCCGGCTCGGGGTCGCGGCCCAGCTGGCGCTCCAGGGTGCGGCGGGCGCCGCCGACCTGGTTGAGCTCCTCGACCACGTGCACGGGGAGCCGGACGACGCGGGCCTGCTGGGCGATGCCGCGCGTGATCGCCTGGCGCACCCACCACGTGGCGTAGGTGGAGAACTTGTAGCCCTTGGTGTAGTCGAACTTCTCGACCGCCCGGATGAGGCCGGTGTTGCCCTCCTGGATCAGGTCGAGCATCGGCATCTGGGCCCGGCCGTACTTGCGGGCGATGGAGACGACGAGGCGGAGGTTGGCGGTGATGAACTGGTCGACCGCGCGGCGCCCCTCCTCGGCGAGCCACTCGAGCTCCTCCTGGGTGGCCTGACCCGGCGCGCCGCCCTTGCGACGGCCGATGCGGCCCTCGGCGAGCAGGTGCTCGGCCATCAGGCCGGCCTCGATGGTCTTCGACAGCTCGACCTCGGCGGCGGCGTCGAGGAGCGGGTTGCGTGCGATCTCGTCCAGGTACAGCCCGACGCTGTCGCGACCCTCGATCTCGCGGGTGGCCGAGCGCGTCGTCGTCGTTGCAGTGCTAGCCATGGGGGACCCTCCTCGTAGGCGGAGTCCGTTCTCCGGATTCCGTTCTCCTCAACGCCCTCCCTTGTCCTCCGATTCCCGATTCCGGAAACCATCGAAGGGGTGGGCCTTCAGTGGGGACCGACGAACCACGGCGGGCGGTAGTTTCCCGACGACCCGAATCTCAGGGACTTCTCAGGGCTCCCCCGTGGGGGATGCCGATCGGCGTCCGATCGAGACGTGCCGGCGAGGCGACAGTCCTGATCGTGCTTCGGTACGACGGCCCGGTCGGATGGGTGGAGGGCCCGGGTTGTGCTGCGGGTCTCAACCGGTCTGGGCCAGTCCCATCCGGTCGAGCATCCAGGCGAGGGTGAACGCTCGGTCGTGCCAGGCCTTGTACCGGCCCGAGACCCCGCCGTGTCCGGCCGCCATCTCGGTGCGCAGCAGCACGTCGGGACGCCGATCGGGGCGGCTGGCGCGCAGCCGGGCGACCCACTTCGCGGGCTCGACGTAGAGCACCCGGGTGTCGTTGAGGGAGGTCTCGGCCAGGATCGGCGGGTAGTCGCCGTCGGTGACGTTGTCGTAGGGCGCGTAGGAGGCGATGTAGTCGTAGACCTCGGGGTCGGCCTCCGGATTGCCCCACTCGTCGTACTCGGTGACCGTCAGCGGCAGCGAGGCGTCGAGCATGGTGGTGAGGTTGTCGACGAACGGCACCGCCGCCACGACCCCGCCGAAGAGGTGCGGCGCCATCGTGGCGACCGCGCCCATCAGCAGCCCGCCGGCGCTGCCGCCCTCGGCTACCAGCGTGGACGGCGTCGACCACCCGGTGGCCACGAGGTGCTCGGCGCAGGCGATGAAGTCGGTGAAGGTGTTGCGCTTGCGCAGCAGCTTGCCGTCGTCGTACCAGCGGCGTCCCATCTCGCCGCCGCCGCGCACGTGGGCGATGGCGAACGCGCCGCCGCGGTCGAGCAGGCTGAGCCGCGCCACCGAGAAGTACGGGTCGGTGCTCATCTCGTAGGAGCCGTAGGCGTAGAGGTGGGTGGGCACCGGGCCGCTCGCGGTGGCGCCGACCCGGGCGACGATCGAGATCGGCACCTGCTCGCCGTCGGGCGCGGTGGCCCACAGCCGGTGCTCCTCGTAGTCGGCGGGATCGAAGCCGCCGAGCACCTCCGACTGCTTGAGCAGCCGCAGCTCGCGGGTGCGCACGTCGTAGTCGTAGACCGAGGACGGCACCGCCATCGTCGTGTAGCCCAGCCGCACCGTGGGCTGGTGGAAGCCGGGGTTGCCGCCGGCGCCGATCGTGTAGATGTCGCGGTCGAACTCCACCCGGTAGTCGTCGGCGACCCCGTGCGGGCCCTCGCCGAGCTCGAGGATGCGCAGCTGGGTCAGGCCCTCGCTGCGCTGGTGCACCACGAGGTGGGTGGCGAACGCGTCGACGTCCTCGATGCGCACCGCCGGGTCGTGGGGGATCAGCGCCCGCCACCCGGACGCCGGGGTCGGGGCGATCGGCGCGAGCCCGACCTCGAAGTCGGGGCCGGTGGCGTTGTGGGTGACCACGAAGACGTCCTCGCCGCCGATGACCGCGTGGTCGAGGGAGTACTCCACGCCCTCGACGCGCTCGGCGAAGACCCGCCAACCGGCGTCGGGGTCGTCGGCGTCGAGGAAGCGGTACTCCGAGGTGTTCTTCGAGCCGGCGGCGATCACCAGGAAGCGGTCGCTGCGGGTGCGGCCGACGCCGACGAAGAAGCGGGCGTCGGGCTCGTGGAAGACCAGTTCGTCGTCGCTCTGCGGGGTGCCGAGCCGGTGCCGCCACACGCTGTCGGGGCGCCAGGACTCGTCGACCGTGGAGTAGTAGAGGTTCTCCCCGGCGCGGTCCCAGGTGCCGCCGCCGAGCACGCCGACCAGCTCGTCGGGGAGCAGGTCGCCGGTGGCGAGGTCCTTGACCCGCACGGTGTAGCGCTCGTCGCCGACCGTGTCGACGGCGTAGGCCAGCAGGGCGCCGTCCGGGCTGACGCTCGACCCGCCGAGGGAGAAGAAGTCGTGGCCCTCGGCCAGGGCGTCGAGGTCGAGCAGCACCTCCTCGCCCGGCAGCGCGGGCTGGTCGGGGGTGCAGTCCTCGGCCGGCACCGGCGGCGTCCAGTCGTCGGGGTCGAGCACCGGCACCCGGCAGCTCGCGCCGTACTCGCGGCCCGCGAAGCTGCGCCCGTAGTACCAGTGCCCGCGGCTGCGGGTGGGCACCGAGAGGTCGGTCTCGCGGGTGCGGCCCTTGATCTCCTCGAAGATCGCGGTGCGCAGGTCGGCGAGGTGCGCGGTCTGCTGCTGGGTCCAGGCGTTCTCGGCCTCGATGTAGGCGAGGACCTCGGGGGACTCCTTGTCGCGCAACCACTCGTAGTCGTCGGTGCGGACCCGGCCGTGGATCTCGCGGGTGGTCGGACGGCGTTCGGCGATCGGCGGCTGCTCGGACTGCATGCGGCGACCCTACGGCCCGGGCACTACCGTCAGGCCGGTGCAGGTCGATCTGAACGCCGACCTCGGTGAGGAGGTCACCGACGACGCCGCGCTGCTGGCGGTCGTCAGCAGCGCCAACGTGGCGTGCGGCTACCACGCGGGCTCGAACGCGATCATGCGCGAGGTGTGCGCCGAGGCCGCCGTCCGCGGGGTCTCGGTCGGGGCGCAGGTCTCTTACGCCGACCGCCCGAACTTCGGTCGCGTCGCGCTCGACGTCGCCTACGCCACGCTGCGCGAGCAGGTCGCCGACCAGGTCGGGCAGCTGCGCGACGCCGCGGCCGCCGCCGGTCTCGAGGTGCGCTACGTCAAGCCCCACGGCGCCCTCTACCACCGCACGCTGGACGACGAGGAGCAGGCGCGCGCCGTGCTCGACGGCTCCGACGACCTGCCCGTGCTGGGGATGCCGGGGCGGCTCCTCGAGTTCGCGGCGGCCGCGGGTCGCCTCGTGCACCGCGAGGGCTTCCCCGACCGCGCCGAGCTGCCGTCGGGCCGGCTCGTGCCCCGCGATCGGCCCGGGGCCGTCATCGAGGAGGGGGCGCTGATCTGCGCGCGGGCCGTCGAGCTCGCCGCCCGCGTCGACTCCGTGTGCGTGCACGGCGACCATCCCGGCGCCGTCGACCACGCGCGCGCCGTCCGTCGTGCCCTGGAGGCGGCCGGCTACCGGCTGCGAGGCCTCTGATGCGGCGCGCGGGTCCCCGCGGCGTCCTGCTCGACGTGCCGGACGCCGGCGCGGCCGCCGCCACCGCCGCCCGGGTGCGCGCGCTCGCGGAGGAGGGGCTGCTGCCCGAGGTCGCCGTCGTGCCCGGAGCCGCCAGCGTGCTGGTCGAGGCCGTCGAGACCGATCTCGCCGACGCCGTGCTCCCCGCGCTCGCCGCATGCGTGGTCGCGGGGGAGCCGAACGGCGCGGGGCCGCTCGTCGAGGTGCCGGTGAGCTGGGACGGGCCCGACCTCGACGCGGTCGCCGGCTACTGGGGCTGCTCGCCGACCGAGGTCGTCGCCCGGCTGGAGGCCCACGAGTTCCGCAGCGCGTTCTGCGGGTTCGCCCCCGGCTTCGCCTACCTCGCCGGCCTGCCCGAGGCCTGGGCGCTGCCCCGGCTGGCCAGCCCGCGGCCGCGGGTGCCGGCGGGATCGGTCGCGCTCGCGGGCACCTGGGCGGGCGTGTACCCGACGGCGTCCCCGGGCGGCTGGCAGCTGGTGGGGCGCACCGAGGTCGTGCTCTTCGACGCCGACGCCGACCCGCCGGCCCTGCTGGCCCCCGGCACGCGCGTGCGGTTCGTCGGCCGATGAACCGGCTGGAGGTGCTCGCCACCGGGCCGCTGACCACGGTGCAGGACCGCGGCCGCCCCGGGTTCGCCGCGATCGGCGTCCCGCGGGCCGGTGCCCTCGACCGTGGGGCGGCCGCCCAGGCGCTGCGGCTCGTCGGCGCCGCGCCGTCGGCCGCCGTCCTGGAGTCGCTGCTGGGCGGTCTCGAGGTGCGGGTGCGCGATGCCTGCTGGGCGGCGGTGACCGGAGCCGTCGCCGCGGTCGAGGTGGAGGGCCGACCCGTGCCGTGGGGCCGCGCCGTGCGGGTGCCCGCCGGCGCCCGGCTGCGTGTCGGGACGGCGTCCCACGGCCTGCGCACCTACCTTGCGATCGGCGGCGGCGTCGCGCTGCCGCCCGTGCTCGGCAGCCGCGCCACCGACACCCTCGCGTGGGTCGGTCCGCCCGCGATCGCGGTCGGCGACGTGCTGCCCCTCGACGCAGCGGCAGGTCCGCCCGGCATCGGCGACGCCCTCCCGCCCGTGACCGCCCCGATCCTGCGACTGCACCCGGGGCCGCACGCCGGGCGGTTCGCGGACGGCGTCCTCGACGGGCTGCTCGGGGCGGCCTACCGGGTCGCGTCGGACTCCGATCGCATCGGGTTGCGGCTGCACGGGCCGGCGATCGCGCGGACGGCTGCGGAGCTCCCGAGCGAGGGCATGGTGCTCGGCGCCGTGCAGGTGCCGCCCGACGGGCAGCCGGTGGTCTTCCTGGCCGACCACCCGACGACCGGCGGCTATCCGGTGGTCGGCGTCGTCGACCCCCGCGACGTCGACCGGTGCGCGCAGGTGCGTCCCGGCGACGTCGTCCGGTTCGCGCGGGCCTGAGACTCTCAGGTGTCGGAGGCCTCCTCGCCTCCGTCGTCCTGCGGGCGCCAGGGCGTGAGCTCCGGATCGTCGACGCGGAAGCTGCGCACCGGGCCGGCGGGGGAGTCGCGGGTCTCGAAGCGCACGGTGACGACGCCGCGGCCCGTGCCCCAGACCCAGCCGCGCCCCAGGGTCGTGTGCTCGACGTCGTGGCCCGGCGCCCAGGAACGTTCCGCGCGATCGGGCAGGACGACGTCGTCCGCCTCGGCGTCGGCAGGTTCGTCGCCGTCGTCGCCGTCGTCGGACGCCGCGGTGTCGGCCGTGCCCAGGAGGTCGGGGCCGAAGAGGTCCTCCTGCACCCAGTCGGCCAGCCCGGAGACGCCGACGCCGAGCAGCCGGACGCCGCCCACGGTCACCTGCTGGTCGATGAGGTCGCCGAGCAGGGTGCGGGCCAGTCGGGCGATGGTCGCGGCCTCGTCGGTGGGCGAGGGCAGGGTGGAGGAGCGGCTGAGGGTGGTGAAGTCGTGCAGGCGCACCTTGAGGGTCACCGTGCGGCCGGAGAGGCCGTTCTTCCGCAACCGGGCGGCGACCTCGGTGGCCTGACGGGTCACCAGCGCCTCGAGCAGGCGACGGTCGACGAGATCGGTGTCGTAGGTGCCCTCGACGCTCACCGACTTGGCCTCCCGCTCGGCCACGATCGGCCGGTCGTCCTCGGCGCGGGCGAGATGGAACAGGCCGGTGCCGTGCGCCCGCCCGACCAAGGAGGTCAGCTCGTCGAGGGTGACCGACTCGAGGTCGGCGACGGTGTGGATGCCCGCACGCCGCAGGCGTTCGGCCGTGGCCGGTCCGACGCCGGGGATCACCGAGACGTGCATCGGGCGCAGCAGGTCGCGCTCGGTGCCCGGTGCCACCACGACGAGCCCGTCGGGCTTGTCGAGGTCGCTGGCGACCTTGGCGATGAACTTGCTGGTGCCGACCCCGATCGAGGCCGTCAGGCCGCCGGTGGCCTCGTGCACGCGGCCTCGCAGCTCCTCGGCGAAGGCCGTGACCTCCTCGATGCCCAGGCCCCCCAGCGCCGGATCGGTGGCGACCGCGAGGTCGACGAAGGCCTCGTCGAGCGAGAGCGGCTCGACCAGCGGGGAGACCGCCCGCAGCACCTCCATCACCGCACGGCTCGTCGAGCGGTAGGCGTGGAAGCGACCCGAGAGGAACGCGGCGTGCGGGCAGCGGGAGCGGGCCTCGCGGGTCGACATGGCCGACCGGACGCCGTAGCGGCGGGCCTCGTAGGACGCCGTCGCCACCACGCCGCGACCGCCGACGCCCCCGACGACCACCGGCTTGCCGCGCAGCGAGGGCTTGTCGCGCTGCTCGACGGCCGCGAAGAAGGCGTCGAGGTCCAGATGCAGGACCGAGGCGTGGGCGCGCACGAGCGGAACCTACCCGCCGGCACCGACAGCGGGCGTCGGCCACCACCAGGCACCTCCAGCCGCCACCGGCCATCACCAGCCGGGGGAGGCCGCCGATCCTCCACAGGCACCCCCGCGGCACCGGCCCTCCACAGATCCCGATCACCGGCTGTCCCGCGACCCGTCCCGCGGCCGACGGTGGTCGCATGACCGAGACCACCGCCCCCACCCTGCGCCTGACCGCCCACGACCCGGCCGACCTCGTCGCCTGCTCGCTCGTGACCCTCGGGTTCGAGCCCACCGAGTCCCTCGTGATGCTGACCTTCGCCCCGGGCCGGCGCACCTTCCACGCCCGCCTCGACCTCCCTGACCCGCCCGACCGCGCAGCCGTCGAGGCCGTCACGCAGGTGCTGCGCCGCCCCGCGGTCCAGCACGGCGTCGAGCGGGTCGCGTTCCTCTACTTCAGCGCCGACGCCGCGCGCTGCCTGCCGCTCGTGCACCCGCTCATCGACGCCTTCCTCGAGGCGGGCATCGGGGTGATCGACGCCGTCCGCTACCACGACGGGCGGCTCCACGGCCTCACCGGCGACGATGACGACCTCCCACCCGACGGGCTGCCCATCGACCCGTGGGGTCACCGGTTCCTCGCCGAGGCGGTGCACGCCGGCCACGTGGTGCTGCCGCGGCGCACCGATCTGGTCGACTCCCTGCGCCCCGACGTCGACGCCTGGACCGCGCTGCGGCCGATCTGGAAGGACGCCCCGGCCGCGTTCAACCCGCTGCTCGGCCCCGCGCGCCTGCGCGAGGCGGTGCTGGCGGCCGTGGCCACCCTGGAGGCCGGGGAGGCGCTCGATCCGATCGTCGTCGTCCGGCTCATCCGCGCGGTGCGCTCCTACCGGGGGCGCCGGCACGCCTGGTGCGCACCCTCGCGCGCCGAGGCCCGGGCCCACCTCGACCTGTGGATCCACCTGGTGCGGTGCGCTCCGTCCGGCTGGGTGGTCGGCCCCGCCGCGCTCGCGGCGCTCGCCGCCGCCTACGTCGGCGACGGCGCCCTGGCCTGGTGCGCGGTCGACCGGGCGATCGAGGACGAGCCGGCCGACCCGGTGGCGGCGATGGTCGCCGAGGGCCTCGCTGCCGCCGTGCCGCCCGAGACCTACGCCCCGGTCACCGGTCCCTGAGCGGCAGGCCCGGGGAGCTGTCGGCCGGCTGGTCCGGACCTCACCTGAGAGGCTCCCCGGGTGGCGCCGATGCCCCCTAGGTTGTCGTCATGGGAGAAGAGGTCGAGGCGCAGGAGTTCACCCGGGCCGACCGCACGCGCCACCGCGAGAAGATCCGGCGTTGCCTCGACGTGCTGGCCCGCATGCTGCGCGAATCGCGGTTCGATACCGACCGACCGCTGACCGGGATGGAGGTCGAGCTCAACCTCATCGACGCCGCCGGCGACCCGGCACCGAAGAACGCCGAGGTGCTGCTCGCCATCGACGACCCGGACTTCCAGACCGAGTTGGGCCGGTTCAACGTCGAGATCAACGTCGCGCCGGCGGCGCTGGCCGACGGCGCGCTGACGGGGTTCGAGACGACGCTGCGCGACTCCCTCAACGCCGCCGAGGAGCACGCGGCCGGGGTCGGTGCCCACCTGGTGATGATCGGCATCCTCCCGACGCTCCAGGCCGAGCACCTGGGGGCCGAGTACCTGAGCGACAACCCCCGCTACCACCTGCTCAGCGAGCAGATCCTGGCCGCCCGCGGCGAGGACATCGCGATCCGCATCGCCGGGCCGGAGCGGCTGGAGACCACCGCCGACTCGATCCTGCCCGAGGCGGCCTGCACCAGCACCCAGTTCCACGTGCAGACCTCACCGGCGGAGTTCGCCGCCTACTGGAACGCCTCCCAGGCGATCGCCGCCGTGCAGGTGGCCGTGGCCGCCAACTCGCCGTACCTGCTGGGCCGCGAGCTGTGGCGCGAGACCCGGCTGCCGCTGTTCGAGCAGTCCACCGACACCCGCAGCGAGGAGCTCAAGGCGCAGGGCGTGCGGCCGCGGGTGTGGTTCGGCGAGCGCTGGATCACCTCGGTCTTCGACCTCTTCGAGGAGAACGTGCGCTACTTCCCGGCGCTGCTGCCGGTCGTGGAGGAGGAGGACCCGCTCGCCGAGCTCGAGGCCGGCCGCACGCCGTCCCTCGCCGAGCTGCGCCTGCACAACGGCACGATCTACCGCTGGAACCGCCCGGTCTACGACGTCGTCGACGACGTCCCGCACCTGCGTGTGGAGAACCGGGTGCTCGGTGCCGGCCCCACGGTGCTCGACACGGTGGCCAACGCGGCCTTCTACTTCGGTCTCGTGCGCGCCCTCGCCGAGAGCGAGCGCCCGCTGTGGTCGCAGATGTCGTTCAGCGCCGCCGAGGAGAACGTCCACACCGCCGCGCACCACGGCATCGACGCGCTGGTCTACTGGCCCGGCCTCGGGCACGTGCGCGCCACCGAGCTGACCCTGCGCCGGTTGCTGCCGCTCGCCCACGAGGGGCTGGAGCGGTGGGGTGTGGCCGCGGCCGAGCGCGACCGCTACCTCGGCGTCATCGAGCAGCGCTGCCTCACCGGCGTCAACGGCGCCGAGTGGTTCGTTCGGCAGGTGCGGGCCCGTGGCGGTGCCGACCGCACCCAGGTGCTGCGCGACGTGCTGCTCGACTACCGCGCCCGCATGCACACCAACGAGCCGGTGCACACCTGGCACTGACACCCGGCACCGACGCCCGGCACCGACGCCCGGTACCGACGCCGGGGCTAGGCCCGCATCCGTCGCCACGACCGTCCGGCGCCGGTGCACGGGTCGCGCCAGCCGTGCCGGGTGACGACGACGAACCGGTGCACCACGCCGGTCTCGGCCCGCGCCGCCCGGGAGGCGGCCGCCCACCGCACGTCGGCCTCGTGGAGGTCGAGCGGCCCCGGCCGGGTCAGCCACAGCAGGCGCTCGGGCACGTCGTGGGTCGCCCGCAGCAGCGCCTCGACGACGTCGGTGCGCAGGGCGTGGTCGAGGGGGCCGCCCGGGGAGTCGAGGCCGGCCAGCCCGAAGACCGTCTCCGGACCACCCGGCCGCCCGGCATGGAGAACCGGGCTGAAGACCCGACGCGGCTCCGAGCGGGCGTGCTGGGCGACGGCAGCGCGCAGCAGGGTGCGTTCGGCGTCCGTCGGCGGGCTGTCGGCTGTCAGTGCGATCGGCAGGGCGGCCGGCGGAACGGGCGAGGGGGGAGAGGCGGTCACGTCGGGAGCCTGCCCCGGTGCCGTCGGCCCGCCGCGCCCGTCCACAGCCGAGCCGCGCGCCCTCGACCTGGACTAGGTTGGTCGCATGGACGACGTGTTGGCGACGGTCGTGGTCGGCTACCTGGCCAAGCCCGAGGGCGAGGCCGCGCTCGAGGCGGCGATCGAGGAGACCCGTCGTCGCGGCGGCCGGCTCCTGGTCCTGTGGGCCACCCGCGAGACCGACGGCGATGTCGAGGCGCTGCGCGCACGGCTCGCGGCCACCGGGCTGCCCTTCGACCTCCACCCGCCGACCGGCGCCGAGCCGGCCGACGACCTGCTGGCCGCGGCGGAGGCGAACGCGGCGTCCCTGCTCGTCTTCGGCCTGCGACGCCGTTCGCCCGTCGGCAAGCTGATCCTGGGCAGCAACGCGCAGCGGCTCCTGCTCGACGCCACCTGCCCCGTGCTGACCGTGACGGCCTGACCCCGGCCCCTGCCCGCGCGTCCGGCAGGATGGGGCCATGGGCTTCC
Source organism: Nocardioides fonticola (assembly GCF_039536805.1). Lineage (NCBI taxonomy): Bacteria > Bacillati > Actinomycetota > Actinomycetes > Propionibacteriales > Nocardioidaceae > Nocardioides > Nocardioides fonticola. The sequence goes on from NZ_BAAAZH010000033.1 coordinate 24,997, forward strand.
ACATCACCGGCGACGCCGCGGCCGACCAGGTGCTCGACGACTCCCCGTTCGCGCTCCTCGCGGCGATGATGCTCGATCAGCAGTACCCCATGGAGCACGCCTTCCGCGGCCCCGCGAAGGTGCTCGAGCGGTTCGGCACCCTCGACCCGTCCGCCATCGCCGCGGCCGACCCCGAGGAGTTCGCCGCCCTGTGCTCGCAGCCGCCGGCGATCCACCGGTTCCCGGGGTCGATGGCCGCGCGGCTCCAGGAGCTCGCGCGCATCGTCGAGGAGCAGCACGGCGGCGACGCCAGCCGCATCTGGGACGAGGCGACCAGCGGCGCCGACCTCCTCAAGCGGGTGCAGGCCCTGCCCGGCTTCGGCCGTCAGAAGGCGCAGATCTTCGTCGCGCTGCTGGCCAAGCAGCTCGGCGTGCGGCCCGAGGGGTGGGAGAAGGCCACTGGCGACTACGCGCTCGAGGGCTACCGCTCCGTCGCGGACGTCGTCGACGCCGTCAGCCTGCAGAAGGTGCGCGACCACAAGAAGGAGATGAAGGCCGCCGCCAAGGCCGCGAAGGCCTGATCAGGGCCGCATCGGGCCCTCTCGGGAGTCGAGAGGGCACTCGATGCAGGAACCTGCGGTGTGCCGATTCCGAAGCGGCGCCGTCATGTGGCACTGTTGGTGAGGTCAGCCGGTCCGCCTTCCCCCATTGAAGGCGGGCCGGCTGACCCCTATCCGGCTTCGTCGCCCTCGCGGTTCCGGATGGGTCGGACCCCGCCACTGGTCTGGAGGTGTGCGATCCGGCCGGCGACGCGGCGACCGAAACCGGCGCTGGTGCACGGTCGCGCCCAGGGGCGTGGCAGAATGAGACCGCGGCCCTTGACGACTCCGGGATTCGCCGCGCCCATCAGCTGCTTCACGAGAGGTGTTCGTGTCCTCGAACGCGCGCAAGATCCCTGCCGAGGTGCTCTCCCACCCCGCCGTCGCCGACCTGATCGCGCGCGGCACGCCGTCCGGGAGCGTCACGCCCGAAGAGGTCCGACGGGCCAGTGAGGACGCATCGATCGAGCCCAAGCACCTCAAGCCACTGCTCGCGCACCTGAGCGGCCTGGGCATCTCGGTCGACCTCGGCGCGCCGGCCGCCCGTGCGGTCGCGGCCACGACCACCCGCAAGACCGCCACCGCGAAGACCACCGCCGCGGCCGCCAAGAAGGCGGCGGCCGCCGCCGAGGACGACGCACCGGCGCCGGCGAAGAAGGCCGCGGCCAAGAAGGCGCCGGCGAAGACCGCCGCCAAGCCGGCTGCGAAGACCGCCGCCACCAAGACGGCGGCGAAGGCCGCCCCCGCCGACGAGGCGGAGCTGGAGGAGGTCGAGCTCGAGGAGATCGAGATCGACGACCTCGAGGTCGTCGAGGTCGAGGACGACGCCGAGGAGACCGGCGACGAGGCCGTCGCGGCCGCCGCGCCCACGATCGGACCCGACGGCAAGAAGATCCTCCCCGACATCTCCGACGACCAGTTCGAGAAGGACGTCAAGTCCGACCCGACGATCGAGGAGGACGAGAAGGAGGCCTCCTTCGTCGTCTCCGCGGCCGATGACACCGACGAGCCCGAGCAGCAGGTCATGGTCGCGGGCGCGACCGCAGACCCGGTCAAGGACTACCTCAAGCAGATCGGCAAGGTCCCGCTCCTCAACGCCGAGATGGAGGTCGAGCTCGCCAAGCGCATCGAGGCGGGCCTCTTCGCCGAGGAGAAGCTGGGCAAGGGCGGCAAGATCACCGAGAAGCTCCGCGAGGAGCTGGAGTGGATCGCCGAGGACGGCCGCCGGGCCAAGAACCACCTCCTCGAGGCGAACCTCCGCCTGGTCGTCTCGCTGGCCAAGCGCTACACCGGCCGCGGGATGCTCTTCCTCGACCTCATCCAGGAGGGCAACCTCGGTCTGATCCGTGCGGTCGAGAAGTTCGACTACACCAAGGGCTACAAGTTCTCGACCTACGCCACCTGGTGGATCCGCCAGGCCATCACCCGTGCGATGGCCGACCAGGCCCGCACCATCCGCATCCCGGTGCACATGGTCGAGGTCATCAACAAGCTCGCCCGCGTCCAGCGCCAGATGCTGCAGGACCTCGGCCGCGAGCCCACGCCCGAGGAGCTCGCCAAGGAGCTCGACATGACCCCCGAGAAGGTCATCGAGGTCCAGAAGTACGGCCGCGAGCCCATCTCGCTGCACACCCCGCTCGGCGAGGACGGCGACTCGGAGTTCGGTGACCTGATCGAGGACTCCGAGGCGATCGTCCCGGCCGACGCCGTGTCCTTCACCCTGCTCCAGGAGCAGCTGCACGCCGTCCTCGACACGCTCTCCGAGCGCGAGGCGGGCGTGGTGAGCATGCGCTTCGGTCTCACCGACGGCCAGCCGAAGACCCTCGACGAGATCGGCAAGGTCTACGGCGTCACGCGTGAGCGCATCCGTCAGATCGAGTCGAAGACGATGTCGAAGCTGCGCCACCCGAGCCGCTCGCAGGTGCTGCGCGACTACCTCGACTGACGACCTGGACTGAGCGCGACCCCGAACAGCGCGAAGGCCCCCGACCGGATCGGTCGGGGGCCTTCGTACGTCTGGGACGTCAGGCGAGCGGATTGCCCGCCGCGTCGGTGTCGATCTTGCCGATGAGGATCAAGATGCCCTCGATGAAGCCCCACAGCGAGCCGGCGCCGAGGGTCACGACGCTGACGACGAGCTGGATGGCGCCCTTCTTGGCGTTGCCGAGGTAGAAGGAGTGGGCGCCGAGGCCGCCGAGGAAGATGCCGAGCAGGGCGGCCACGATCTTCGACTTGGCGGGCGCAGGGGTGGAGGTGGACATGGTGTCTCCGTCTCTGGGGGTGCTGGGTGGTCGGCCCGTGAGGTGGGCCAGGCGGGACTCTAAGTCGCGTGACGCGTGTTGCGGTGGCGTTTCGCGACCCGGTCTAGTCGTGAGGCACCTCGCCACGCCGAACGGGAACTTTCAGCCCGCGGCCACGCACACCACGGCGACGGCGCACAGGCCGAGGCCCAGGCCCTGGGAGCGATGGATCCGTTCGCGCAGCACGGTGGCCGCCAGCAGCACCGTCGCGGCGGGGTAGAGGGCCGCGATGACGGCGACGACGGTCAGATAGCCGTGGTGGGTGGCGGTGAGGAACAGGGCGACGGCGCTCGACCCGAGGAGCCCGCACCAGGCGCCGCCCAGCGCGGCTCGCCCGCGTGGCCGCCAGGCTGCCCCGGCTGCGAGCGCGCCGACGATGAGGACGAGGACGGCGACGGCCTGCATCGCCGCCAGCGGCAGCACGCCGGAGTCGGCGGGGATCTGCGCGGTCGTCGCGAAGAGCAGGCCGAAGCCGGCACCGGCGCCGAGGCCGTCGAGGAGACCGGAGGGTCGGGCGGCCTCCTCGGCCCCCGCGGGCGCGGCCGCGACCAGCCAGATGCCGGGCAGGGCGATGAGCATCCCGAGCAGGACGACGATCGAGGGGCGCTCGCCCTCGAACAGGCCGACGGCGACGGGGATGACGGCCGCGACCACCCCGGACGCCGGCGCGACCACGCCCATCCGGCCCCGGGACAGCCCCCGATAGAGGAACGCGACGCCGGCGCCGTTGCCCAGACCGGCCACCGCGCCCCATCCGGCGTCCTCCCAGCGCGGGTCACCGCCCAGCAGCAGCCCGAGGGCGACGATGAGCGCCATCCCCGAGGCCTGGCCGACCACGCCGACCGCCCACGGCGAGGTGCGGCGGGAGAGGACGCCGCCGAGGAAGTCCGAGAGCCCGTAGGCCGCGGCCGAGGCCAGGGCGAGGGCGATCGCGATCACGCGACGACCACCCCGACACCCCAGACGACGGCGGCGGCGACGCCGGCGAGCAGTTCGATGAGGATCGAGAGGCCGACCGCCCGCAGCGCGTGCACCGTGGAGGGCCACGCGTCGGCGGCGCCCAGCCGGCGGTACTCGGCGAGGTAGACCCCGACCGGGAAGCCGACGAAGATGCCCACCACCGGGATCACGAAGAAGCCGACGACCGCGCCCAGCGCCCCCCACCACTGGGTGGAGCCGGGGATGCCCGCGGCCTGGAGACGGCGTCCGGGGATCGTGTACTTCACGACGCTGCCCACGAGCATGATCACGAGCGCGAGGCCCGCCACGCTCCAGGCGGTGGCCCCGCCGGTGGCGATCGCCCACCCGATGACGGCCGCCGCGATGAGCAGCAGGCCCGGCAGCACGGGCACGAGCACGCCCGCGAGACCGACGGCGATGAGCAGCGCCACGAGGACGTCGACCAGGGTCACGCGTCCACCCTCTCATCCGCGTCCCCGGGGACGACGAAGGCCCCGGAGCGGGCGCTCCGGGGCCTTCGACGATGCTGGTGGTGGGACTCAGATCTCCGCGTCGGTCGCGCCGGCGGCAGGGGTCCCGGTGAGACGGTGGGTCTCGTCGACGACGTTGACGGCGAGCTCCTTGAGCTTGTCGCCGTGCTCGCGGGCGTGGTGGGCGCAGAACAGGAGCTCGCCACCGGTCCGGAGCTCGACACGGAGGTAGGCCTGAGCTCCGCAACGGTCACAGCGGTCCGCAGCGGTCAGCGCGGAGCTGGGGGCAACGGCAGTAGTCACATCGGCCTCATTTCTTCAGTGCTCGGTGTCGTGGTCAACGTAGCTGCGGGGTCCAAGATTCCCGGGGCCGTGTGGCGCATCTGACACCTCATCCCATCATGCTGGTGCTTCCCGGCACTGGCATTTCCCACACCCGTGATCAGGAGTTCTCGGGGTGGTAACGATGGCTACGGCCGGGAAACGGTGCTTCTGAGCGATCGATCGGACGAATTTCCGATCTCCTGCTCCTCCAGTGTGCGGGCGGCGCTGCCCGGCTGCCGGAGTTCGACCGACCCGTGGATCGATCGTGGCCGAGTCGTGACTCGCGAGTGCCCGGCATGAGTGCCGGCGGGCCCGCCGTCCGCGCTGCGACCGGGGCGGCGCGCGATGCGGCGCCGTCGTGTCGGTGGTGCATGGACTTGTCGAGCAGCGAGTGCGCCCAACCTAGACCGCCGCGTGCGCCCGGCCGCGCAGGCGCGCCTGCGCAGGGTGACGGCGTGTCGTCGATTAGATTGGAGGGGAGCCGAGCCTCCGCCCTGAGGAGCGGCTCGGTGCATGTCCCGACCCTCGCGCAGGAGCCCCACGATCGCCGACAACACCTACAACGCCGCGCACCTCCTCGTCCTGGAGGGGCTCGAGGCCGTCCGCAAGCGGCCCGGCATGTACATCGGCTCGACCGACACCCGCGGCCTCATGCACTGCCTGTGGGAGATCATCGACAACGGTGTCGACGAGGCGCTCGCCGGCGCGGCGACCCGGGTCGAGGTCACCCTGCACCCCGACGGGTCGGCCGAGGTGCACGACGACGGCCGTGGCATCCCGACCGACAAGGAGCCCAAGACCGGGTTGCCGGGTGTCGAGGTCGTGGCCACCAAGCTGCACGCGGGCGGCAAGTTCGGCGGCGGCTCCTACGTGGCCACCGGCGGTCTGCACGGCGTCGGCCTCTCGGTGGTCAACGCGCTGTCGTCCCGCATGGACATCGACGTCGAGCGCGCCCCCGCCGTCCAGGGACTCTCCTTCCAGCGCGGCGTCCCGGGCGTCTTCGACACCGACGGGCTCGGCGGCGCCTTCGCCCCGCAGTCGGGGCTGACCCGCAAGGGCGGCAAGGTCGCCAAGGGCCGCAGCGGCACCCGCATCCGGTTCTGGCCCGACCGGCAGATCTTCACCAAGGACGCCCGCTTCGTCTACGACGAGCTGGTCACCCGCGCCCGCCAGACCTCCTTCATCGTGCCGGGCCTCGAGCTCGTGCTGCGCGACCTGCGCGGCGAGGAGCCGGTCGAGGAGTCCTTCCGCCACGCCGGCGGCATCGGGGAGTTCGCGGAGTTCCTCGCACCCGACGAGGCCGTCACCTCGGTGCTGCGCCTCCAGGGCGTCGACACCTTCACCGAGACCGTGCCGATGCTCGACGACAAGGGCCACATGACGCCCCAGGAGGTCGAGCGCGAGCTCCACGTCGACGTCGCCGTCCGCTGGGGCCTGGGCTACGACACCGAGCTGCGCTCCTTCGTCAACGTCATCGCCACCCCCAAGGGCGGCACGCACGTGAGCGGCTTCGAGGCGGCCCTGACCAAGACCTTCAACGACGTCATGCGCACCGCCAAGGTGCTCAAGGCCGCCGACGCCGATGTCATCAAGGACGACGTCCTCGAGGGCCTCACCGGCGTCGTCACCGTGCGGCTCGCCGAGCCGCAGTTCGAGGGTCAGACCAAGGAGATCCTCGGCACGCCGGCCGCGCGCACCATCGTCCGCAAGGTCGTCGCGCAGGAGCTGAAGAAGTTCCTCACCTCCACCAAGCGCGAGGAGAAGGCCCAGGCCAAGCTGGTCATGGAGAAGGTCGCCGGCGCGGCCAAGACCCGCCTGGCCGCACGCCAGCACCGCGAGAACCAGCGTCGCAAGAACGCCCTGGAGTCCTCCAGCCTGCCCGCCAAGCTCGCCGACTGCCGCAGCTCGGACGCCGACCGCACCGAGCTGTTCATCGTCGAGGGCGACTCCGCGCTCGGCACCGCCAAGCTCGCGCGCAACTCGGAGTTCCAGGCCCTGCTGCCGATCCGCGGCAAGATCCTCAACGTCCAGAAGGCCTCGGTCGGCGACATGCTCAAGAACGCCGAGTGCGCCTCGATCATCCAGGTCGTCGGCGCCGGTTCGGGGCGCACCTTCGACCTCGACGCCGCCCGCTACGGCCGCATCATCTTCATGGCCGACGCCGACTCCGACGGAGCCCACATCCGCTGCCTGCTGGCCACCCTGTTCTTCAAGTACATGCCCGACCTGATCCGCGAGGGCCGGGTGTTCTCCGCGGTGCCGCCGCTGCACCGCATCGAGATCTCCAACCCCAAGAAGGGGCAGGAGAAGTACGTCTACACCTACTCCGACGACGAGCTGCAGCGGAAGCTCGCGGAGCTGCGCAAGAAGAACGTGCGGTGGAAGGACCCCATCCAGCGCTACAAGGGTCTGGGCGAGATGGACGCCGACCAGCTAGCCGAGACCACCATGGACCCGCGCCACCGCACCCTGCGCCGCATCACCATCGACGACGCCGACGCGGCCGCCTCGGTCTTCGAGCTGCTCATGGGCACCGATGTCGCTCCGCGCAAGGAGTTCATCGTCCAGGGCGCCTACGACGTCGACGTCGAAGCGCTCGACGCGTGATCTCGCCGCGCGACCGGGCCGCGGTCACCGCGCTGCTGAAGAAGCGCGGGGCCAAGGCGCGGCGCGGGCACCTGCGCCTGGCCGTCGGCGACCTGTACTGGTACGTCGTCCTGCGGGCCTCCGGGGCGGGGGCGGCCGCCTCCTGGACCCTCGAGATCGGCTGCTGGGTGCCCGAGCTCACCCCCGAGCCCGAGGGCGGGGCGATCGACTGTCCGCTGCTGCTCGACGTCGCGGTCGGCGGTGATCAGGACGTCGTCGCCGCCGCGGAGGCCGTCGTCGACGGCCTGGCCGCGGTGGGCACGCTCGGGGAGCTGCCGGCCTGGATCGCCGCCCACCCGTCCGCGCTGGTCGACCGCGTGCTGCGGGACCGGCTGGAGGCTCGCTGAGCCGACCGCCCCCCGAGCGGGTCGGTCAGTACTTCTGCTCGAGCAGACCCGTGTCGACGTCGTAGATGAAGCCACCGACCTTGATGTGACCGGGCACGAGGGGGTGGCTGGTGACGCGGTGGATGTCCAGGCCCAGGGTCGCGACCTGGTCGTCGATCACGTGGAAGTGCTGCCAGGTGGCGTCGACGCCGGCCGACGCGGTGACCTTCTCGCGCAGCGCCTCCTCGGAGTTGTTGGCGACCGCGCACCGGGTGTGGGGCACCACGAGCACCCGGTCGACGTTGAGCAGGTGCACGCCGAGGACGATGGCCTCGAGTGCCGCCTCGGTGACCCGGCCGCCGGGGTTGCGGAAGATCTTGGCGTCGCCGGGCTGCAGACCGATCATGCGCAGGGGATCGATGCGGGAGTCCATGCAGGTCACGATGGCCACGCCGGCGCGTGCGATGCCGTCGAACCCGCCGAAGGCGAAGTCGGTGGCGAACTCTTTGTTCGCCGTCAGCAGGTCGTCGAAGTCGGGAGTCACGAGAGGAACGGTAACGGTGCGGAAGCGTCGTCCGCACGCGTACGCGCGCCTTTGAACACCACCAGCGCCAAGACGGCGGCCGCGGCCGCGATGATCGCCGCGCCCGCGAAGACCGTCTGCTCCTGGGCGATCCCGGCCGCGCGCAGCAGGTCGCTGAAGGCGTCGCAGCGGCTGACGCCGTTGCAGACCTCCTGCACCGGCGGGATGTCGGCCTGCTCGGCGTAGTAGCGCCGCAGCCCCAGGGTGGTGAGCGCGGAGATGCCCACGAGCATGCCGACCATGCGGGCCACGACGACCATCGCGCTGGCGACCCCGTGCACCGCATCGTCGGTGCTGGCGAGCACCGCCGCGTTGACCGGGGCCAGCGCCAGCCCGAAGCCCAGGCCGCCGAGCACAAGCGGCACGGTGGCGAACCAGCCCTCCAGGCTCGTGACGTCCCAGCGGCTCATCAGCACGAAGGCGACCGAGGCCAGCGCCATGCCGATCGCGGTGACCACCCCGGCGGGCACGGTGCGGGTGAGGTAGCCGCCGACGACCGCGCCGACCGGCAGCGCGACCAGGAAGCGCACCAGCACGAGGGCGGCCATCAGCTGGGAGTCCTCGTAGACGGTGGTGCGGGCGAAGAGCGGCACGTCGATGAGGGCGGCGATCAGGGCGGCGCCGACGAGGAAGCTCACCGCGACCGCACCCCAGGCCGGCATGGCGGCGAGGGCGCCACGGGGGAGCAGCGGTGCGGGCGAGCGCCGCAGGTGGACGACGAACGCCGCCGCCGCCAGGACGGCCCCGCCGAGGTACCACCAGCCCTGGTCGGAGAAGACCTGGATCTTGGGGTCGGCGGTGGCGAACGCGAGGATCACCCCGCCCAGGGCGAGCGCGAGGTAGGTGGCGCCGAGCGCGTCGGCCTCGCGCAGGCTGCGGCCCCACCCGCACAGGTCGACCAGCGGCCGCGGCGCGGTGAGGCACCGCGCGACGAGCAGCACGAGGGCGCCGATGGTGGTCAGGCCGAGCGGCGTGACCCAGCGGCCGTCGCCCAGCACGCCGAGGGCGTCGACCGGGATGAACAGCTGGCCCCAGGTGATGTCGCGCAGCAGCTGGCTCGGTTCGACGAACACCAGGCCTCCGGCGCCGAGCAGCACGACCACCAGCAGGACGCCGATCGGGTCGGGCAGCCGCGCCCGGTCGCGCGAGCCGACCGCGGGGTCGGCCACGCCGGGGGTCGTGCGGGTGGCGACCCGCAGCGCAGCCGCGAGCACGAGACCGACGGCGAGGTTGAGCGCGAAGATGGCCCGCCAGTCGGCTACGGCGAGCACGACGGCGCCGTACAGCGGGCCGAGCACCGAGCCGATCTCCTGCACCGCGCTGACCAGCCCGAGCGGCACTCCGCGCCGCTCCCGGGGGTACAGGTCGGCGACCAGGGCGAGGGTGGCCGGCACGAGACCGCCGCCGCCCAGCCCCTGGAGGAAGCGACCGGCGACCATCGAGGTCATGTCGTAGGAGAGCGCGGTGACCAGGGAGCCGAACGCGAAGACCACGAGCGAGGCCACCAGCACCGGCGCCCGGCCGCGCAGGTCGGCGATCCGGCCGATGAGGGGCAGCATCGCGACGTAGCCGAGCAGGAACCCGGAGATGATCGGGGCCGCCCGCTGCAGCTGGTCGGGGGAGAGCCCGACGCCCTGCATCATGTCGACCAGCGCGAGGACGACGACGTAGGTGTCGGCCGCCGCGAAGGCCACCGCCCCGGCGGCGAGCCCGAGGAGGACCCGCGCCGTGCGCGGCACGGCCTCGACCGGAGTGCTCACCGCCGCCGGCTCACTTCGGCGCGGTGATGTCGGGGGTCGAGCCGTAGTCGCTGAACGCGATCGTGTAGGTGCTCGAGGTGCCCTTGTCGTAGAAGTCGCCGGTGACGACCATCTCCTGGAGCTGGTCGTCGTCGTCGATGGTGTAGGTGACCTCGAAGGTGCCCGTGGCGCTGGGGATGATCGCCTGCGCCGCGGTCTCGTCGATGGTGCCGGTGTACTCGGTGAGGATCTGCTTGTTGTCCTCGCCGCCGCGCACCTGGTCGCCCCGCTCCGGGTCGGTGGTGGCCGTGAGCAGCGAGGAGAACCCGCCGTCGGTTGAGAGCAGAGCGGCCGGGTCGGGCGCGCCGTAGTCGCCGGGGTCGATGGTCTGCCAGCCGGTGGTCAGCGGCAACTGCGCGTAGGTCTTCCCGTCGATGGCCACGACCGGCACGGTCGGCTCGAACCCGGCGTAGGCCACCTTGATCTCGCCCTTGAAGGCCGGCGCGTGCGTGCCGTCGCCGTCGGCCGAGATCAGCGCGGAGACGCCGTCGGGCAGGTCGCTGGAGGTGAGGGTGAGGTGGACGCCGCTGGTGTCGTCGAAGTTCTTCTTCGCCGCCGCCAGGACGTCGGCGGGCGAGGCGTCCGAGGCGCCGCCGCCGGAATCGCCGCTGCACGCCCCCAGGCTGAGGACGGCGGCGGCCAGCACGCTGGCGGTGAGTGGGAGTCGTCGGATCGTCGGCGTTGACGTCGGCATGCGGTCAGCCTTCCACAGGGGGTGTAGCGACCCGGACGGCGACGGGCCCGGCGACCGCCACGATCGGCTGTGCCGCCGGGATGCCGGAGCCGTCGCGGCGTCCGGTCGGCTCGGGCAGCGGCACGGGAGCGCCGCTGGCAGCGGCCGCCCGGGCCGGCGCCGGGCCGACCCAGGCCAGGACGAGGGTGTCCTCGCCCTTGAGGAAGCGGTGGCAGCGCACGCCGCCGGTGGCGCGACCCTTGCCGGGGTACTCCGAGAACGGGGCGACCTTCACCGCACCGGGCTCGGTGCCGGGCAGGGCGGTGGAGGAGCCGGAGGCGGTCACGACGACCACGCCCTCGGGGGCGTCGGGGGCGACGGCGCCGAACCAGCGCACCTTCTCCCCGGCGGCGACCCGGATGCCCGCGATGCCGCCGCCCGAGCGGCCCTGGGGGCGCACGGCGTCGGCGCCGAAGTGCAGCAGCTGGGCGTCGGTGGTGACGAAGCACAGCAGCTCGGAGCCGGTGGTCAGCTCGACCGCGCCGACGACCTCGTCGCCGTCGGCCAGGCGGATGACCTCCCAGTCGTCGCGACCGAGCACCTCGGGATTGACCCGCTTGACCACGCCCTGCGCGGTGCCGAGCGCGAGCCCGGGACCCTCGGTGGGCAGCGCGGAGAGCGCCAGCGCCCGCTCGCCGGCGTCGAGCGAGAGCAGCTCGGAGAGCGGCAGGCCGCCTTGGAGGTTGGGGTCGTTGGCCGAGGCGGGCAGGGCCGGCAGGTCGAGCACGGAGAGCTTGACGACGCGTCCGCGGTTGGTGACCACGCCGATCTCGCCGCGAGCGGTGGTGCGCACGACCGAGACGACCACGTCGTGGTTGGCGCGGTCGCCGCCCGAGCCCGGGGCCTCGTCGCTGCTGGAGCGGGCCAGCAGCCCGCTGGAGGAGAGGAAGGCGAAGCAGGGGTCGTCGGCGACCTCCAGGGCCTGGGCTGTGGCGGCCACCGCCGTGCCGGCCGACTCCAGCAGCACCGTGCGCCGCGGGGTGCCGAAGGTCTTCGCGACCTCGGCGAGCTCGTCTGCGACCACCTCGCGCAGCCTGTTCTCGTCGCTGAGGATGGCGTCGAGCTCCTCGATCTCGCGGCGCAGGGTCTCCTGCTCCTTCTCCAGCTCGATGCGGCTGAAGCGGGTGAGGCGGCGCAGCTGCATCTCGAGGATGTACTCGGCCTGCGGCTGGGAGAGGTCGAAGACCCCCATCAGGCGCTCGCGGGCCGCGCCGGAGTCGTCGCTGGAGCGGATGACCGCGATGACCTCGTCGATGTCGAGGAGCGCGATGAGCAGGCCGTCGACGAGGTGCAGCCGCTCGGCCTTGCGGTCGCGGCGGTACTGCGAGCGCCGGCGGACGACGTCGTAGCGGTGGGCGAGGAAGACCTCGAGCATCTCCTTGAGGCTCAGCGTGCGCGGCTGGCCCTCGACGAGCGCGACGGCGTTGATGCCGAAGGAGTCCTCCATCGGCGTCTGCTTGTAGAGCTGCTCGAGCAGCGCCTCGGGCACGAAGCCGTTCTTCACCTCGATGACCAGGCGCAGGCCGTTCTCGCGGTCGGTGAGGTCCTTGAGGTCGGCGATGCCCTGGAGCTTCTTGGACTGCACGAGGGTCTTGATGCGCTCGACGACCTTCTCGGTGCCGACGCCGTAGGGCAGCTCGGTGACCACGATCGCCTTGCGGCGTCCGAGCGTCTCGACGCGGGCGGTGGCGCGCATGCGGAAGCTGCCGCGGCCGGTCTCGTAGGCCTCGCGGATGCCGTCGAGGCCCACGATCTTGCCGCCGGTGGGCAGGTCGGGCCCCGGGATGAAGCGCATCAGGCCGTCGACGTCGGTGTTCGGGTGCTTGATGAGGTGGCGCAGCGCCTGCACGACCTCGACCAGGTTGTGCGGGGCGCAGTTGGTGGCCATGCCGACCGCGATGCCCGTGGTGCCGTTGACCACGAGGTTCGGGATGGCCGCGGGCAGCACCGACGGCTCCTCCTCGCGACCGTCGTAGTTGGGCCGGAAGTCGACGGTGTTCTCGTCGATGCCGGCCGTCATCGCCACCGCGGCCGGGGCCATGCGGCACTCGGTGTAGCGCATCGCGGCCGGCGGGTCGTCGGGGGAGCCGAAGTTGCCGTGGCCGTCGACCATCGTGACCCGCATCGACCACGGCTGGGCCAGGCGCACGAGGGCGTCGTAGATGGCGCCGTCGCCGTGGGGGTGCAGGCGGCCCATGACCTCGCCGACGACGCGGGCCGACTTCACGTGCCCGCGGTCGGGGCGCAGGCCCATGTCGTTCATCGTGTAGAGGATGCGGCGCTGCACCGGCTTGAGGCCGTCGCGCGCGTCGGGCAGCGCACGGGAGTAGATGACCGAGTAGGCGTACTCCAGGAAGGACGACCGCATCTCGTCGCCCACGTCGATGTCGAGGATGTGCTCCTCGAAGTCGTCGTCGATCGGAGGGGGAGTGCGGCGTGCCATGGCGGCATTGTGTCGCGAGCCGCCGACGAACCCGCAGGGGGCACGCCGTATAGATTCGCCCCGTGGACTCCACGGTGCAGCCGACCCCGCCCGACGCCCCGACGCCGCCGCGTCACTGGGAGGCCGACGTGCTGCTCCGCGACGGCGGCACCGCCCACATCCGTCCGATCACCCCGGACGACGCCGAGCTGCTCGTCGAGTTCTACGCCCGGGTCTCCGACACCTCGAAGTACTACCGGTTCTTCTCGCCGATGCCCGAGCTGTCCGACCGCGACGTGCGGCGCTTCACCACCGTCGACCACCACGACCGCGTCGCGCTGGTGCTGACCCTCCAGGGGCAGATGATCGCGGTCGGCCGCTACGACGTCGTCCGGCCCGGCGAGGCCGAGGTCGCCTTCCTCGTCGAGGACAAGCACCAGGGCCGCGGCATCGGCCAGCTGCTGCTGGAGCACCTGGCCCAGGCCGCCCGCGAGCGCGGCCTCGACCGGTTCATGGCCGAGGTGCTGCCCGACAACGTGCGGATGATCCAGACCTTCCGCGACGCCGGCTACCGCGTGGCCAGCGAGTACGAGGACGGCGTCCTGGTGCTCGAGTTCCCGATCACGCCCACCGACACCGCCATCGGCGTCATGCAGGACCGCGAGCACCGCGCCGAGGCGGCGTCCATCGAACGCTTCTTCAACCCGCGCAGCGTCGCGGTCATCGGCGCCTCGCGGCGCTCCGACACCATCGGCCAGACGCTGGTGCGCAACCTGGTCACCGGCGACTACACCGGCCGCGTCTACGCCGTGAACCCCTCGGCGCGCGCGGTCTCCGGGCTGCCGACCTACAGCTCGGTCAGCGAGATCCCCGACGAGGTCGACGTCGCGATCGTCGCCGTGCCCGCCGAGGCGGTGCAGGACGTCGTCCTCGACTGCGCGGCCAAGGGCGTGCACGGCCTGGTCGTCATCTCCTCCGGCTTCGCCGAGACCGGCGAGGAGGGCCGCCAGCGCCAGCGCCGCCTGGTCGGCCTGAGCCGCTCCTACGGCCTGCGGCTGATCGGTCCCAACTGCCTGGGCGTCATCAACACCGACCCCGCCGTCTCGATCAACGCCTCGCTCTCCTCGGTGATGCCGCCGCGCGGTCGCGCCGGGTTCTTCTGCCAGTCCGGTGCGCTCGGCTCGGCGATCCTGGAGAAGGTGCAGAACCGCGGCCTGGGCCTCTCGACCTTCGTCAGCGCCGGCAACCGCGCCGACGTCTCCGGCAACGACCTGCTGCAGTACTGGGAGGAGGACGACTCCACCGAGGTCGTGCTGCTCTACCTGGAGTCGATCGGCAACCCCCGCAAGTTCTCCCGCATCGCCCGCCGGGTCTCCCAGCGCAAGCCGATCATCGCCGTGCGCTCCGGCCGCACCACCCAGGGTGTGCCGATGGGCCACGCGGTGCGGCGCATCGCCGCCCCGCCGCAGGCCGTCGACGCGATGTTCCGCCAGGCCGGCATCATCCAGGTCGACACCCTGGAGGAGATGTTCGACGTGGCCCAGCTGGTGGCCCACCAGCCGCTGCCGCGCGGACGCCGGGTGGCCATCGTCGGCAACTCCGACGCCCTCGGCCTGCTGGCCGCCGACGCCGCTGCCGCCGTCGGGCTGGTCGTCAACCGCTCCGTCGCGCTCGGCGCCGACGCCACCGCCGAGGACTTCGAGGACGCCCTCGACGCCGCCATCGACTCACCCGACGTCGACTCCGTGGTGGCGGTCTACATCCCGCCCCTCAACGTCTCGGGCGAGGAGGTCGCCAACGTGCTCGCCGCGATCGGCGAGCAGTCCGACAAGCCGCTGGTCTCCACCTTCCTCGGGGTCGAGGGCGTTCCGGAGCTGCTGCGCGTGCCCGACGTCGCCGGCTCGACCGCCGGTCGCGGCTCGGTGCCGTCCTACCCGGCGGTCGAGGCCGCCGTCCGGGCGCTCGCGCGGGTCGTCGAGTACGCCGTGTGGCTGCGCACCCCCGACCCAGCCGACCTCGAGGAGGCCGAGGCCGACGAGGCCGCCGCCCGCGCGGTCATCTCCGACCTGCTCGCGCGCCACCCCGAGGGCGCCGAGATCCCGCACGACGAGCTCACCGCGCTGCTGAAGGCCTACGCCATCGACCTGTGGCCGACCTACCCGGTCACCGAGCTCGACGAGGCCGTCGCGGCCGCCGAGTCGCTCGGCTGGGACGTCGTCCTCAAGGCCACCGCCGAGCACCTGCGCGAGCGGCCCGACCTGGCCCACGTGTGGCGCAACATCGACGGCCCCGGGGCGATGAGCGATGCCTGGGGCGCGCTGCACGAGCTGGTCGGCGACCCCGAGCGCGCCGGCTTCGTGGTGCAGAAGAACGCCCCGCCGGGCGTGCCGATCACGATCCGCAGCATGGAGGACCCCCTCTTCGGGCCGGTCGTCAGCTTCGGCATCTCCGGCCCGGTCATCGAGCTGCTCGCCGACAAGGCCTACCGCATCCCGCCTTTGGGCCCGCGCGACGCCGCCGCGATGGTGCGCGAGATCAAGTCGGCGCCGATGCTCTTCGGCTACCGCGGCAGCGACGTCGTCGACGTCGCCGAGGTCGAGCGGCTCATCCTGCGCGTCGCCCAGCTCCAGAACGACCTGCCGCAGGTCAGCCAGCTCGAGCTCGGGCTGGTGCTCGCCGGTGCCGACGGCTCCAGCGTGCTCACCGCCACCGGCCGGGTCGACGCCGTCGCCGACGCCCGCTCGGACTGGTTCGTGCGCCGCATGCCGACGCCGGTGGGCGACACCCTGCCGACCTGAGCGGCGGGCCTGACAGACTCACCCCCATGCGTGCCAGCATCGACCGCGCCACCTCCGACGACCGCGACCGCAGCCGGGAGCTGCGATCGAGCATCGACCGCACCGGCTACTACCCCGAGGTCGTCGGGGACGCCGTCGAGTCGGCCGTCGCGGGCGAGGCCGTGGTCTCCTTCTTCGTCCAGCACGAGCCGACCTTCGAGCACGACGAGGTGCGCCGCCACCTGAGCGTCGTCGTCCTCACCCCGACCCGACTCGTGCTCACCCACACCGACGAGCACCCGGGCGACGACCTGCTGCCCGAGCCGTACACCTCCACCTCCACCGAGGCCATCCGGCTCTCGGCGGTGAAATCGGTGGTCGTGACCCGCATGGTCACCAATCCGACGAAGGGCCCGAGCCGCCCGGCCGAGGTCAACCTCACCGTTGGCTGGGGCGGGGTCAGCCGCCTCGACCTCGAGCCCGCGGGCTGCGCCGACCCCGACTGCGACGCCGACCACGGCTACACCGGCGTGCTGGCCTCCGACGACTTCACCCTGCGGGTCTCGGCCGCCGCCGACGGCCACGACGCCGTCGCCGGGGTGCTCGCGTTCGCCGAGGCCCTCTCGGCGCGCACCCACCTCGCGTGACGACGTGACCGATCTCGACCTTCCGGGGTTCCTCGGTCCCGGCTACGGCGCGCACTCGCTCGGCGACGTCGTCCCGGCGGTGGCCGCCGCCCTCGGGACGCCGCTCGGCGACGCGCCCACGGGGCTGAGCCTGCCGCCGGCGCCGTCGTACGTGGTCTTCCTCGTCGACGGCCTCGGCGCCCGCCTGCTCGACCGCTATGCGCACGCGGCGCCGTACCTCTCCTCATTGCGCCGGCTCGCCCCCGCCACCGCCGGCATCCCCTCGACGACGGCCACGAGCCTGACGTCGTTCGGCACCGCGCTGCCGCCGGGCACCCATGGCGTCGTCGGCTTCAGCTCGCGGATACCCGGCACCGAACGGCTGCTGCTCACGCTGCAGTGGGACAAGGGCGTCGACCCGCTCGAGTGGCAGCCGCACCCCACCGCCTTCGACCGGCTACGCGCCCTCGGGGTGGCCGTCACGGTGGTCAACAAGCGCGAGTTCGCCGGCAGCGGACTCACCGTCGCCGCCCACCGCGGCGCCGAGTTCGTGGGTGCCGACAAGGTCGGCGAGCGGATCGCCGCCGCCGTCACGGCGACCGGCACGACGCCGTCCCTCACCTACCTCTACGACGGCGACCTCGACTGGACCGGACACCGCTACGGCGTCTCCTCCAGCCAGTGGCTCCAACAGCTCGCGATGATCGACGCCGAGGCCGAGCAGCTGCGCGAGGCGCTGCCACCGCAGACCCGGCTGGTCGTCGTCGCCGACCACGGCATGGTCGACAGCCCCACCGAGGCCCGCACCGACATCGACGCCGTCCACGAGCTGCGCGACGGGCTCGCCCTCTTCGGCGGCGAGGCCCGCTTCCGGCAGCTCTACTGCCAGCGCGGGGCGATCGACGACGTCGTGACCACCTGGCGCACGGTGCTGGGGGAGCGGGCCACCGTGCTCACCCGCGACGAGGCGATCGACCTCGGCTGGTTCGGTGCGGTGGCGCCGTCCGTGCGACCGCGCATCGGCGACGTGCTCGTGGCCAGCCACGGCGACCACGCCGTCGTCTCCACCGTCGACTGGGCCTACGAGGCCGGCCTGGTCGGCCTGCACGGCTCGATGACGCCCGAGGAGATGCTCATCCCGGTGCTGGTCGACTGAGGCTCCCAGGTGTCGGGATCGTTCCATCACGGTCCACCCGCACGACGACGGAGGTCCACCCGCGCTGCCTAGCGTCGCGCGGGTGACCCGACCCCGCCTGCTCCCCACCGCCCTCTGCCTCGCCGGTCTGGCCGGCCTCGTCCCCTGCTCGCTCCTGGCGCCCGACGGCGCCACCGCCTCGACCAGCGCCTCGACCACCGCCTCGACCGCGGCCCGGACCGCCGAGATCCGGGCCTCGGCGCAGACGCGGGCCTTCGTCGACGACGCCAGCGGCACCCCCGCGAACGCCGACGCCGACGACCCCGCCATCTGGGTCGATCGGCGCCACCCCGAGCGCAGCGTCGTCCTCGGCACGCTCAAGGAGGGCGGCCTGGCCGCCTTCGACCTGCGCGCCCGCACGCTGCAACTCGTCGCCGCCCCCGCGGCGCCCACCGAGGACGCCGCCCCGGGACGCTTCAACAACGTCGACGTCGTCGGCGACCTCGCGATCGTCAGCGACCGCGGCCGCGACCGCATCCGGGTCTTCCGGATCGACCCCCGCGGGTCGCGGGCCGGCGATCAGGTGCTGACCGAGGTGACCGCCCCCGATGCGGCCCCGGTGTTCTCCGCTGACGAGGCGGCGGTCGACGACCAGCGCACCGCCTACGGGCTGGCCGCCGCCCGCGACCCGCGCTCCGGCGTCCGCTGGGTCGCGGTGACCCAGCGCCACGAGGCGCGCATCGCGCTCCTCGCCCTCACCGGAGCCGGGTCCGACAGCGTCGGCACGCGGAGCCTCGACACCCTCGAGCTGCCCTCGGCCTTCGACCTGCCCGACGGCACGCAGTGGAGCCCGTGCGAGGACCCGGGCGAGGACCCGCAGCTCGAGGGATCGGTGATCGACGCCGAGCGTCGCGTGCTCTTCACCGCGCAGGAGGACGTCGGCATCTGGCGCATCCCCCTGACCGACACCGGCTTCGGCACGCCCCGCCTCATCGAGAAGGTCACCTCGTTCGGGGTGCCCGCCACCTACGACGAGACCGCCGAGGAGTGCGTCGCCGACGGCACCGACCCCGGGTACGGCGGGCGCTGGCTCGTGGCGGACGCCGAGGGCCTGGCGCTGGCCGGTCGCACCCTGTTCGCCTCCAGTCAGGGCGACTCGCGCTTCGTGCTGTTCGGCGCCGACCGGACCCGCGACCTGCGGATCGTCGCCGGTGGCGGCCTGGACTCGGTGGAGCACTCCGACGGCTCGGCCATCACCCCCGCCGACCTCGGACCCCGCTTCCCCCAGGGCCTCCTCGTCGTCCACGACGGTGAGCGCGCGCCCGCGGCCACCGACGAGCAGGGCGAGGAGTTGGCCACCACCGGCTTCGCGTTCGTGCCGCTCCAGCGGGTGCTGCGGGTACTGCGCTAGCCGAACTCGCCGAGCTAGCCGAACGGCAGCGGCTCGGGCGCCAGGCTGACGGCCTTCGCCCGGGCCGCGGTGAGCCGACGGCGATGGTGCTGGCGGCAGAGCACCTCGTAGGCGACATCGGTCTCGGCCTCCGAGGCGGGGAGCTTCGGCTGGCCGGGGTCGTCGGTGCCCTCGACGTCGCCGACCACGATCACGTCGCCCTCGGTGACCATGACGCCGTTCTCGGTGCGCGCGTTGTGGGTGGCGCGCTTGCCGCACCAGCACAGCGCCTCGACCTGGAGGGTGTGCATGCGGTCGGCCAGCTCGACCAGCCGCGCGGAGCCCGGGAAGAGCTGGGTACGGAAGTCGGTGAGGATGCCGAAGGCGAAGACGTCGATCTGGAGCTCGTCGACGATCTTGGCGAGATCGTCGATCTGGGCGGCGGTGTAGAACTGCGCCTCGTCGCAGATGAGGTAGTCGACGCGCTGACCGCGGGTGAGCAGGTCGACCACGTGCCGCCAGAAGGCGAAGTCGCCGTCGACCTCGCGGGCCTCGTGCGTGAGTCCGAGTCGGCTGGACAGCAGGCCCTTCCCGGCACGGTCGCGGGTGACGAAGATCTGCCCCACCCGACCGCGGGCGGCGTGGTTGTGGTTGGTCTGCAGGGCCAGGGTGCTCTTGCCCGAGTCCATCGTGCCCGTGAAGAAGTGCAGTTCCGCCACGGGGCGTGATCCTGTCACGGACCGCTGACGATCGGCGCGGCAGGATGGGCCCATGACCGGACCGCTCGTCTCCGTCGCCGACCTCCGCGCCCTGCTCGCGGGGCCGGCCGACGCCGTCCCGACCGTGCTCGACGTGCGCTACCGCCTGGGCGGACCGCCCGGCGAGCGGGAGTACGCGCTGGGGCACGTGCCGGGCGCCGTCTACGTCGACCTCGACACCGCGCTGGCCGCGCCGCCGGGGGAGGGCGGGCGGCACCCGCTGCCCGATGCGGGCGTCTTCGAGGCCGCGATGCGGGCCGCCGGGGTGCGCGACGGGCACCCGGTCGTGGTCTACGACGACTGGTCGGGCCACGCCGCGGCCCGTGCCTGGTGGCTCCTGCGCTTCCACGGCCACACCGACGTGCGGGTGCTCGACGGTGGCTGGGGCGCCTGGACGGCGTCCGGGGGCGCCCGGCAGGCGGTCGCCCCGACCCCCGTGCCCGGCGACTTCACCGCCCGGCCCGGCGCGATGCCCGCGGTCGAGGCGGACGGCGTCCTGGAGGTGCCGGTGATCGTCGATGCCCGCGCCCCCGAGCGCTACCGCGGCGAGGTCGAACCGGTCGACCCCGTGGCCGGGCGCATCCCCGGGGCCGTCAACGTGCCCACGAGCACCAACCTGCGCGCCGACGGCACCTTCCGCGGCGCCGAGGAGCTGCGTGCCCTCTACGCCGCCGCCGGCGTCACCGGCGAGGACGACGTCGTCGTCTACTGCGGGTCGGGCGTCACCGCCGCCCACGACGTGCTGGCCCTCGAGGTCGCCGGCATCGGCGCCGCCCTCTACCCCGGCAGTTGGAGCGGCTGGATCACCGATCCGGAGCGGCCGGTGGAGCGGGGGTAGAGCGCCTGTTCCCGATCACCAGTGCACGCCCTTGAACACCCGGGCGAGCATGATCTGCTCGGACTCCCGGGCACCGCCCTCGGCGGTCGCGCCCTTGGCGGCGGCGGAGTCCGGGAAGACGTGGTAGGCCATGTTGAGCACCCGGAAGGCGAGCTTGGGGGCGACGGTGTGCGCGATGGCGCCGGCGTTGCCGAGCATCGTGTTGATCTCGTGGGGCCGGTCGACCATCGCCTTGATGAGCAGGTCGGCGGCCTGGGCCGGGCTGATCGTGGGGAACTTGTCGTAGATCTTGGTAGGCGCGATCATCGGCGTCCGCACGAGCGGCATGTGGATGCCGGTGAAGGTGATGCCCTCGCCGATCAGCTCCGAGGAGACGACGTTGCTCCAGGCGTCGAGGGCGGCCTTGGAGGCGATGTAGGCCGAGAACCGCGGCGGGTTGGTCTGGACGCCGATCGAGCTGACGTTGACCACGTGGCCGCCACCGCTCGCCCGCATCGCCGGGATGAGCCCGATGACGAGCCGGATCGCGCCGAAGTAGTTGAGCTGCATCGTGCGCTCGAAGTCGTGGAAGCGGTCGTGGGAGAGCTTGAGCGATCGACGGATCGACCGGCCGGCGTTGTTGACCACGAAGTCGACCGAGGGCAGGTCGGCGGTGAGCTGCTCGCACAGGGCGTCGATGGCCTCGAGGTCGGAGAGGTCGCAGGGGTACACCAGCGCCTTCCCGCCCCGCAGCTCGATGTCGGCGCGGGTCTCCTCCAGCTTGTCCTTGCCGCGCGCGACGAGCACCGGGATGCCGCCGGCCTGCGCGACCTTGAGCGCCGTCACCTGGCCGATGCCCGACGACGCACCCGTGATGACGACGTACTTGTCCTTCAGCGTGGCCCGCGCGTCGGCGTCGCGGCCGACGGAGTCGTCGAGGTACTCCTCCCAGTAGCCCCACAGGGTGCGCGCGTAGCTCTCCAGGTCGGGGACGCCGATCCCGGAGCCGGCCAGCGCCTTCTCGGTGGCGCGGGAGTCGAAGACGGCGGTGAAGGAGGTGTGCCCCAGCACCTCCGCCGGGACGCCGAAGCGCGAGGTCACCAGGTCGAGCGCCGACTGCACGCCGGGGTTCTTCAGCAGGCTGTTGAGCACGGTGAGCGGCCGCAGACGCCGGGGCACCAACGCCAGCGGCGCGGCGTAGCGGCGGTCGACGGGCGTGGCGAACCGGGGCGCTCCGGCGGCGCCGCAGAACGCGTTGATCATCTCCACGACCGGCTGCGGCTCGGGATTGACGAGGTGGAAGGCCTGCCCGTCGAGGTCGGGCACGTGCGCGAGGTGGTCCATCGCCTTGGCCACGTAGTCGACCGGGACGACGTTGGTGTCGCCGAGGTCGACCCCGACCAGCGGCAGCCACCCGGGCAGGCTGTCGCGCATCAGCTTCATGAGCGGGAAGAAGTAGTAGGGGCCGTCGACCTTGTCCATCGCCCCGGTCTCGGAGTGCCCCACGACGATCGCGGGCCGGTAGACCCGCCACGGCACCTCGGCCTCCTCGCGCACGATGCGCTCGGACTCGTACTTCGTGCGGTGGTAGGGCGAGGGGAGGTGCTGGCCCTCGGCGAACATGTCCTCGGTGAACCGGCCGGCGTACTCGCCGGCCGCCGCGACGGACGAGACCTGGTGGAAGCAGCCCGCGCCGAGCTCCTCGGCCAGCTCGAGCGCGTGCCGGGTGCCGCCGACGTTCATCGCCTCGTTGGTGGCGTCGTCGGCGGTCATGTCGTAGATCGCGGCGAGGTGGAAGAAGTGCTCGATCGAGCCGGCGTGCTCGGCCACCCAGTCGGGGTCGACGCCGAGGCCGGGGGAGGAGAGGTCGCCGACGACCGGGACGACGCGGTCGGAGCCCCAGCGGCGCAGCAGGGTCTGGATGCGGCCCAGCGACCCGGCCCGGACGAGCACGAAGATCTCGCCCTCGCGGTGGTCGACGAGCTCCTCGACGAGGTGACGTCCGATGAACCCTGTGGCGCCGGTCACGAAGTACGACATGGGCGGAGACTAGCCCGCCCGGGGCCGGGACATCAGCCCCTTCGCCGGACGGCCCGCGCCGCCGATACCGGCGGGGGTGTCACTCCCGCGCAGGGTCACTCCTGCTTGCCGCCGCCGAACATGATCTCGTCCCAGCTGGGCACCGAGGCGCGGCCGCGGCGGTTCTTGGCCGGACGGCGCACCGGCGTCGGCTCCTCGGCGGGCTCCTCGACGACCGGCTCGGACCGTTCCTGGACGACGTGCTCGGCAGCGGGCGCGGCCGGGGCCTCGGCCTGGGTCTCGGCAGCAGGCTCGGCCGGGGGCTCGGCGGCGGGCGCGGCCGGCTCCTCGATCCGCGGGGCGCTCGGGGCGTCGAGCAGGGTCTCGATCGGGTGGGAGTCGGCCTCCTCCAGCAGTCCCAGCGCGTCGTCGCCGAGCGGCAGCTCGTCATCGGAGGAGCGCGCGGTGGCGAGACGGCGCAGCCGGGCGTCCTCGAGGTCGTTGCGCGGCGCCGGGGCCTCCTCGAGCTGGTCGCCGATGAGCCAGCGGGCGTCGTCGTTCTCGACGACCACGAAGTTGCCGGGCAGGTCGAAGCCGAACTGGGCGGTGCCGGTGCGCTTGATGGTGGCGAAGCCGGCGGTGAGGGTCCAGCGGCCGTCCTCGCGACGCCAGGCGTCCCACTCGACCGAGTCGGGGGCGACCTGCTGGGCGCGCAGGTGGGCGGCGACGGCGTCGCCGAGCACCCGGGGCGCGCTCTGGGCCTCCGGCGAGCCCGGACGACGGCGCACCGAGGAACGCTGGGCGCGCTCGGCGACGTGCTGACGCTCGGCGAGCACGGGGCCGGCGTACGGCATGATCTTCTCGACGCTCGTCTGGGCGATGGCCGCGACCGCCTCCGGCGTCTCTCCGGCCCGGATGCGGGCCTGGATGTCGCGGGGTCGCAGGACGCTGTCCATCTCAATCTCCAACTGGCCGAGGCGTGAGGTCTCGCCGCGCAGGGCGGCGCGCAGCCGGTGGTCGACCGACAGGTGGTACTCGGTGCCGTGGTCGTCGACGAGCAGCAGGGCGCCGTCGGTGCTCCCGGCCAGGGTCAGGCGCACCGGGGCCACCTCCTGCACCGGTGCTGGTGTACCCGGGGGCAGGTTCCGGGCGGTCGACTCGTGTTCCACGGTGGGCCGAGCCTACGCCAGCCGGGCCCCGCATCCGCGCAGGCGAGGCGGGACGTCGTTAGGGTCGCGTCTGTGACGTCCGGCGAGCCCAGCGTGACCCTCGTGGTCCTCGACCTCGTGGGCATCGCGGTCTTCGCGATCTCCGGGGCGCTGGTCGCGGTGCGCAAGGAGCTCGACGTGTTCGGGGTGCTCGTGCTCGCGGGCGCCACCGGACTCGGCGGCGGCTTCCTGCGCGACGTCCTCATCGGCGCGACCCCACCCGCGGCACTCGCCGACTGGCGCTACCTGCTCGTGCCGGTGGCGGCCGGGCTGGCCACCTTCGTCTACCACCCGGCGTTCGGCCGGATGGAGCGGCTGGTCACGGTGTTCGACGCCGCGGGCCTCGCGCTCTTCTGCGTCGCCGGGGCGCTGAAGGCGGTCGACTACGGCCTCGGCCCGCTCCCCGCTGCGCTCATGGGCATGACCACCGGCATCGGCGGCGGCATCGTGCGCGACGTGCTGGCGGGCCGGGTGCCGGTGGTGTTCCGCGGCGAGCTCTACGCGATCCCCGCACTCGCCGGCGCCGGGGTCGCCGTCCTCGGCCTGCGGCTCGACCTGCCCACCCTGGCGGTGGCGGTCGGCGGGGCCGCGGTCTGCCTGGTCTGGCGGCTGCTCGCGGTCTGGCGAGGCTGGCAGGCCCCGATGCCCTCGGGGCCCGCCAGCGTGTAGGTCAGCGCCTGGTCAGCCGATCGGCGTGCCGACCGGCAGCTGGAGGCCGTCCGGGTCGGGCAGGGTCACCTCGGTCGAGCAGGCTCCCGGGCTGCCGCTGGTGACCGAGCAGCGCAGCAGCGCGTAGGGGCCCTCTCGCTTCTCGTCCGCGATGACGGCGACCGTGTCGTCGTCGAGCCAGCGGTAGACGGTGGAGAAGAAGGCGTAACGGCGCCCGACGTCGGGCGTCTCGTCGGCACCGTCGAGGGTCACGATGCGGATCGTGTCGGCGTCGGGGGCGAAGGCCGAGCCGTCGGGGGAGAGGACCCCGGTGCTCTCGAGCACCGCCGGGCCGTCGCCCGGCGGCCGGGCGAGGTCCCAGCTGGGCCCGGCCAGCAGCCCGTCCTCGTAGCGCGCGATCGTGCCACCCCGAGCGTCGACGAAGGTCTGGCCGCCGGGCAGGCGCCCCGCGAGCGCGACGACGCGCGGCTCCTCATCGGGCGCGGGGATGCTCACCTCGACCGGGCCCTCGGCCGTCACCAGGTAGGCCCGGCCCGCGTCGAGCGAGACGAGCGCGCTCTGCTCCGAGCGCTGGTCGTCGAGGTCGATCGTCAGCACCCGACCGGTGCCGCTCACGGTGTCGTGGAAGTGCACGACCGCGCGGCCGGCGTCCTGGGGAGCGGCCCACGCCAGCCACCGACCGTCGGTCGCGAGGCGGACGAAGGCGCCCGTCAGGGCGGGGCCCTCGGTCGAGAGGAGGGTGGCGGTGCCGGTGGAGCCGTCGATCAGGCGCACCCGGCCGTCGGTGCCGACGACGCCGAAACCGTCGCCGACCTCGACGTAGGTCGCGATGCCGCCGTCCGGCGTGATCGTGCGGTCGCCGACGTGCAGGACGCCGTCGAGGGCGTAGGAGAGCGGCCGGTCGCCGGGAGACACCGAGCCGGCGGGATCGACCGCCCGCGGCGCGTCCGGCGAGGTCAGCAGGGCGACGCTCCCGCCGATGAGGCCGGCGAGTGCGAGCCCGGCCACGGCGGTACCGGCCCGGCGACGACGGCGCAGCCGGGTGCCGGAGCGGACGACGGCGTCGAGGTCGACGGGTCGGAAGGACGGCGCGTCGGCGCGGCGTCGCAGCAGGTCGGGCAGGTCGGTCGGGGTCATCGGGTCACCGTCCGGAGGTCGGGAAGGGTCGGGTCGAGGCGGAGCTTGGCCAGCGCGGCTGCGGTCTGGCTCTTCACGGTGCCGACGGCGCAGCCGAGGATCTCGGCGGTCTGCGCCTCGGAGAGGTCCTCGTAGAAGCGGAGGACGAGGGCGGCTCGCTGGCGGGCGGGCAGACGGCGCAGGGCGTCGGCCAGGGCGCTGGCCTCGCTCACCTGCTCGCCGTGGTCGTCGAGGAGCCGGTCGGCCCGCTCGGCGGCCTGGGCGCTCGGCACCTCGCCGCGGAAGCCGCGACGTCGGAACCAGCTGATCGCGGTGGTCGTGATGGCGCGGCGCACGTAGGCCTCCGGGTTGCCCTGGGAGCGCACCTTCGACCAGCGGGCGTAGGTCTTGGCCAACGCCTCCTGGACGAGGTCCTCGGCCTGGCCGACATCGCCCACCACGAGGTAGGCGTAGCGGTGCAGGGCGTGCTGCCGGGTGGCGACGAACGTCGCGAAGTCGGCGTAGCCGCCGGTGGGATCCCGTTCCACGGGTCCTCCTGTCGTCGGGGTCTGCCCTTACGACGCGACGGGGGTGCGCGGAGGTTCGGCGGGAGCCGGGACGACGTCGCGCGGCAGGGTGAGCGCGGCGATCGCGGCGACGACCCCGGCGGTCAGCGAGACCAGATAGGCGGCGGAGGCTCCGTGGTGGTCGACGACGAACCCGCTGAGGGTGGCGCCCGGCGCGACACCGGCCACGACGCCGGTCTGCATAATCGCCATCCCCTCGGTCAGGCGGGAGGTCGGCACGCGACTCTCGGTGAGAGAGAGCGCGGCCACCATCGTCGGTGCGATCGCCACGCCGCCGAGCAGGAGCAGGAGCCCCATCAGCGGCAGGGAGTCGACGAAATAGAGCGGCACCATGGCCAGCGCCATGCCGGCCGCGCCGATCTGCACCCGCACCGTCGGGCCGCGACGCCAGGCGATGGTGCCGGTGACCACGCCGGCGGTGAGGCTGCCCAGGGCCCACAGGGCGAGGAGGCCGCCCGACCAGGCCCGATGGCCCTGCTCGTCGGCGAAGGCGACGGTGGTGACCTCGGCGGCGCCGAAGAGGATGCCGAGCGCGGCGAAGACGACCGCCAGCGGTCCGACCGTGCGCCAGGGCAGCGGCGGTCGGACGCCGTCGACGCTGGTACGGGCGTGGGCGGGCGGCTCGGTGGATCGCAGCGCGGCGAAGACGAGTCCGCCCGCCGTGCCGGCGATGATCGCGACCGCCAGGCCGAGCACCGGATGCACGGCGGTGGCGAGCACGGTGACGAGGATCGGGCCGAGGATGAACACCGCCTCGTCGGCCACCGACTCCAACGCGTAGGCGGTCTGCACGTCGGCCGGCGAGTCGAGCACGTGGCTCCACCGGGCCCGCACGCACGAGCCGATCTGCGGGAGGCTCGCTCCGCCGATCGCGGCCGCGACGTAGGTGACGATCAACGGCCAGTCGGCCTGCACGCTCACCACCAGCACGCTCATGGCCACACCGAAGGCGACGCTGGCGACCGACAGCACGCGCCCCTGACCGAGCCGGTCGAGCAGGCGGCCCTGGGCGATCGAGAGCACCGCGTTGGCGATCATGTAGGCGGCCGAGACCGCTCCGGCCACGCCGTAGGAGCCCTCCCGCGCCTGCACCAGCAGCACGACGCCCAGGCCGGTCATCGAGATCGGCAGCCGGGCGACCAGACCGGTCGCGCAGAAGGCCGCCGCTCCCGGGCGGCGGAGCACTCCCCGGTAGGACGCCAGCATGCCCCGAGGTTAGGAGGATCACCTGGCCTCCGGCGAATCGGTTCGCCTGCCTACGATGAAGGACATGACCGGCCCCGACGTGCGCCCCTACGACGCGCTGCTCCTCGTCTCGTTCGGAGGGCCCGAGAAGCCCGACGACGTCGTCCCCTTCCTGGAGAACGTGACCCGTGGTCGCGGGATCCCCCGAGAGCGTCTGGAGGAGGTCGGGGAGCACTACTTCCTCTTCGGAGGCCGCTCGCCGATCAACGACCAGAACCGCGAGTTCATCGAGGCGCTGCGCGCCGACTTCGACGCCGCGGGCATCGACCTGCCGATCTACTGGGGCAACCGCAACTGGGACCCCTACCTGGCCGACACGCTGACCCAGATGGCCGCTGACGGCATCACCCGCGCCGCCTGCTTCGTCACCAGCGCCTACTCCTCCTACTCCAGCTGCCGCCAGTACCGCGAGAACCTCTTCGACGCCACCGCGGCGGCCGCCGAGCGCGGAGCGACCGCACCGCAGCTGGACAAGCTGCGGCACTACTTCAACCACCCGGGCTTCGTCGACGCCAACGTCGACGCCGTCCTGGCCGCGCTCGCCGACCTGCCCGACGACGTCCGTGACGGCGCCCGGCTGCTGTTCGTCACCCACTCGGTGCCCACCGCGATGAACGACGCCAGCGGCGACCCGGCCGCGGGTGGCGGCGCCTACGTGCGCCAGCACCTCGACGTGTCGGGGGTGATCACCGACCGTGTCGCCGAGGCCACCGGCGTGCGTCACGAGCACGAGCTGGTGTTCTGCTCCCGCTCCGGCGCCCCGCACATCCCGTGGCTCGAGCCCGACGTCAACGACCGCATCGAGGAGCTCGTCGCCGCGGGCGACGCCCCGGCGGTCGTCGTCGTGCCGGTCGGGTTCGTCTCCGACCACATGGAGGTCATCTACGACCTCGACACCGAGGCCAAGGAGACCGCCGAGAAGCTCGGCCTGCCGTTCCGCCGGGCCGCGACCGCCGGTCTCGACCCCCGGTTCGTGGCCACCGTGCGCGACCTGCTGCTCGAACGGGCCGCTGCCGAGCGCGACGAGCAGCCCGCTCGCGCCGCCGTCGGTGCCACGGGCGTCATGTGGGACCGCTGCCCGGTGGGCTGCTGCGCCAACGCGCGCGGCGAGCGGCCGACCCTGTGCGGCTCGGACCCGGCGTGAGCCGGGAGCTCGCCGACCTCGCCCTCGACGTCGCCCGCGCCGCCGCCGACCTCATCACCGCCCAGCGGGCCGGCGGGGTCGCGGTCGCAGCCACCAAGACCAGCGACATCGACATCGTCACCGAGACCGACCGCGCCGCCGAACGCCTCATCCGCGAGCGGCTCGCGGCCGTCCGACCCGACGACGCCTTCCTCGGCGAGGAGGGCGACGACGTGCCGGGCACGAGCGGTGTGCGCTGGGTCATCGACCCCATCGACGGCACCGTCAACTTCCTCTACGGCCTGCCGCAGTACGCGGTCTCGATCGCGGCCGAGCAGGACGGCGAGGCGGTGGCCGGCGTCGTCCTCAACGCCGCGACGGGCGCGGCCTACCTCGGCTGGGTCGATGAGGAGGGGGCGCACGCCACTCGCGACGGCGTCCCGCTGACCGGGCCCGCGCCGCAGCCGCTGGACAAGATGCTCGTCGCGAGCGGTTTCAGCTACGACCGCGAGGTGCGGCTGCTCCAGGCCCAGGCGATGGTGCGGTTCCTCCCGCAGATCCGCGATCTGCGGCGCCTGGGTTCGTGCGCGCTCGACCTGTGCCACATCGCGGAGGGCGTGCTCGACGCCTACGTCGAGGAGGGTGTCAACCTCTGGGACCACGCGGCCGGCGGGCTGATCGCGCGCGCGGCCGGCGCGCGCACCGAGCTGTTCCCCGGAGCCGGTGGCCTGACCCTGCTCCTCGCAGCGCCCGCGGCGGTCTTCGAGGAGCTCCGCGCGGTCGTGCTGGCCTGCGGTTTCGTGGCCGGCGAAGGCCCGTGGGCGGAGCCGATCGAGCAGGTCTAGAGCGGGAATAGTCGCCCGTCACGAGATGTTCACGAGCCGCGCCACCAACCGGTGTGCGCGATCCGGCATCCATGGTGCACAATCTGGCGCCGACGACGGGAACACCCATCCCGACGTGGTGGGAGAGCCGGCCGGACGAGGGAGTGAGAGATGGCGACTGATTACGACGCGCCGCGCAAGAACGAAGAGGACCAGTCCGAAGAGAGCATCGAGGAACTCAAGGCCCGGCGTCACGACAAGAACTCCGGCAAGGTCGACGAGGACGAGACCGAGGCGGCCGAATCCTTCGAGCTGCCCGGCGCCGACCTCTCGCACGAGGAACTCGCGGTCGAGGTCAAGCCGAAGCAGGACGACGAGTTCACCTGCATGAGCTGCTTCCTGGTGCATCACCGGTCGCAGCTGGCCGACACCAAGAAGATGATCTGCCGCGACTGCATCTGACGTACGTCGGGCCCGTCCCCTGGAGCACCAGGGGGCGGGCCCGTCGTCATGTCGGGGACGGCTCAGCGGCCGTCCTTGGCGAGCTGCGGCGGCAGGTTGCCGGTGGACTTCACGTAGTACTCCGCGGCCCGGCGCTGCGCGATCATGCGGGCCAGGGCGATGGTCGCCCCGGTGGCCGCCGCCCACGCGACCGCCTCGCCGACCGCGACGTCGGGGTCGGCCGGGTTGACCGGGGGCTTGCGGCCGGTGGCCGCCTTCCAGGTCGTGTCGAGCACCCTCTTGGAGACCTGCGCCGCGGCGACGGAGGCCACGAGCGCGAGGATCGAGAAGGCACGGGAGTTGCCGGGAGCGGAGCCCTTCTTCGCCATGCCGCCCACCCTAGTGGGGCCGCCGGCGGCCGGTGCCACCCCCTCGTGATCCGTCGTGCCCAGTCGAGCCCAGTCGAGCCCGATCAGGATCAGTCGGGCTCAGCCGCGCTCGGCGCGCGCGGCCGCGGTGATCGCCGCGGCCAGCTCGGTGGGACGCCGCGTGCTCAGCAGCCAGTACGGCGTGGGGTCGCGCGGGTCGTCCAGGCGCACGCGCACCGAGCGCTTGCGGTAGGGCCGCAGCAGCAGGTACGCCCGCACGTCGGCGTCGCGGCCGAACGCGAGCCGGGTGGCCTCGGCGTCCAGCGGCTCGACCGAGGAGATGTAGCGCACGGGGAGGCGTGCACGCCCGGCGCGCAGCTCGCCGTCGGCCACGGCGATGGTGGCCGCGCCGTAGGAGAGGAACAGCGCCGCCATGAGGCCGACCGCCACCGCGGTGATGATCCACGCGCCGGTGGCCGGCACGGCCACGATCACCGCCAGCCACAGGGTCGCGATGAGCATGGTGCCCTGCGCCCACCAGCGGATCGGCACGCTGAGCCGTTCGCGGTAGGCGGCGGGGGCGTGGCCCGGGGCGATCTCCTCGCCCGGGCCCGTCGGGCTGGTCACGCCGTCGAGTTTCCCATCCCCGCTCACACCTCCATCCTCTAGGGTCCGCCGGGTGAGCACTGCGGCAGGTCCCGGATCGGTCCCCGGACGCGCGGAGGTGGGGGTCGCGCTGGTGCGCCTCGACTCCGATCTGCCGTTGCCGGCCTACGCCCACCCCGGCGATGCCGGCGCCGACCTGCACACCGCGGTCGACGTCCGGCTCGAGCCGGGGGAGCGGGCGCTGGTGCCGACCGGCATCGCCATCGCCCTGCCGGAGGGGTACGTGGCGCTCGTCCACCCGCGGTCGGGGCTCGCGGCCCGGCACGGGCTCTCGATCGTCAACACCCCGGGCACCGTCGACGCCGGCTACCGCGGCGAGATCAAGGTGCTGCTCATCAACCTCGACCCGCGCGAACCCCTCGAGCTCGCCCGCGGCGACCGCATCGCCCAACTGGTGATCCAGCGCGTCGAGCGGGCCCGGTTCGACGTCGTGGAGGTCCTCCCCGACTCGGTGCGCGGGGCGGGCGGCTACGGTTCTACCGGGGGATTCGGCCCGGCCACGAGCTGAGGCGCCGGGTCCGCCCCGCCGCGAACCCCGATCCGACACCGCCACAGAGAGCCGAACCCGTGAGATTGCGCCGCAAGTCCGCCGCGTCCGACGCCGACACCCCCGACGTCGACCTCGAGGCCGCCGAAGCCGAGTCCGACGCGACCGAGTCCGCCGTCGAGTCCACCGTCGAGCCCACTGCCGCGCTCCCCGTCGACGTCGAGGACCTCACCGACGAGGAGATCGCCGAGCGGGTCGACCTCGGTTCGCTGCTCGTCGCACCCGCGCCCGGCAAGGAGCTGCGGCTCCAGGTCGACGAGGCCAGCGGCACGGTGCAGTCGGTGCTGATCGCCGGCGCCGACGGCGTCGCCGAGCTGCGCGCGTTCGCCGCTCCCCGCAACGGCGACCTGTGGTCGGAGGTGCGTCCGGCGATCGCCGCCGACATGGCGCGTCGCGGCGGCACCGCCACCGAGACCGACGGCCCCTTCGGCGTCGAGCTGCGCTGCGAGATCACGGCCACCCTCGAGGACGGCCGCACCGGCACCCAGCTCTCCCGCATCATCGGCGTCAACGGGTCGCGGTGGCTGTTGCGTGCCACCCTGCTCGGGGAGCCCGCCCGCGGCGGCGACTCCGCCGCCGAGTGGGAGGCCGTGCTGGGCGGCGTCGCCGTCCGCCGTGGCCAGGGCGCGCTGCCGCCCGGCGAGGCGCTGCCGCTGGTGCTGCCCGAGCAGGCGCGTCGTCTCGAGCCCGGTCAGTAGGAGCCCGCCCCATGGGTGAGAAGAGCCGGCTGCGCCGCACGATCAGTGCCTGGGCCAACAGCACCGACCAGCACGCCCGCGACATGCGGCGCACCTACACCGAGCCGGGGCTCGACTGCATCGCCGACGCCCCCGACCGCGAACGCGTGCGGTTGCGCGGCACCCTGCGCACCGTGACGCTGCGCCCGCGCGGCGGCGTCCCCGCACTGGAGGGGGAGCTCTACGACGGCACCGGCGCCGTCACCATCGTGTGGCTCGGCCGCCGTCAGATCCGCGGCATCGTGCCCGGCGTCTCGATGCTGGTGGAGGGGCGCATCGGGCGCCACGGCCACGACACCCAGCGCATCATCTTCAACCCGCGCTACGAGCTGATGCCGTGAGCGAGGCGCGCGACCACGAGGTCGAGGTGCACGACACGGTCGAGGCCGTCGTGCGCAGCCAGCTCGCCAAGGCCCTCGGCGGACGCCGCGGCATGGTCGAGGCGGCGGTGCCGACGATCGTCTTCACCGTGCTGTGGCTGACCACCCGCGAACTCCAGCTCGCCCTGGGCGTGAGCGTCGGCAGTGCGCTGGTGATGCTGGTCGCCCGCCTGGTGCAGCGTTCCAGCGTGCAGTTCTGCCTCAACGCGCTCTTCGGCATCGGGCTGGGCTGGTTCTTCGTCTATCTGAGCCAGCGCAACGGCGGCGACGCCGACGACCAGGCGCTGGCCTACTTCCTGCCCGGCCTGCTCTACAACCTCGTCTACGCGATCGGGATGGCGCTCAGCTGCCTGACCCGCTGGCCGCTCGTCGGCTTCGCGGTCGGCAGCGTCACCGGCGACCCGACCGGCTGGCACGACGACCGCCAGATCGTGAAGCTGTGCACCCGCCTGACCTGGCTGCTCGCCGTGCCCTGTGCGCTGCGGGTGCTGGTGCAGGGCCCGATCTGGCTTGCCGCCCACAGCGGCGCGATCGACACCGACGCCGCGGTGGCGGCGCTCGGCATCCTCAAGATCGCGCTGGGCTGGCCGCTCCAGCTCGCGGTGCTCGGCTCGATGCTCTGGCTGCTCAACCGCGATCAGACGCCGGTCGAGCGCGCCGCCTGATCGGCCGCCTCGGCGATCGCTGCCAGGTCGATGCGACGCATGCCCAGCATCGCGCCCATCGCCGCCTGTGCCCGTACCGGGTCGGCGTCGCCCAGCAGGTCGTAGAGGGCCGAGGGCACGATCTGCCAGGAGAGGCCGTAGCGGTCCTTCAACCACCCGCACATCGACTCCTCGCCGCCCTCCACGAGCGCTGTCCAGTAGTGGTCGACCTCCGTCTGGTCGGCGCACGTCACGGAGAACGACACCGCCTCGGTGAACGGGAACTGCGGGCCGCCGTTGATGCCGCGGAAGGGCACGCCGTCCAACTCGAACTCCGCCGCCATCGCGGTGCCGGGCTCGCCCGGACCGGCGTCGCCGTAGCGGGAGATGCGCAGCACGCGGGAGTTCGGGAAGACCGAGGTGTAGAAGCCGACGGCCTCCTCCAGGTCGTCGTCGAACCACAGGCACGGGGTGATGCGGTGGGTGATCATCGGATGTCCTCCTCGCCAGGGCGCCGGTGCGGCGCTGCTCACCTGCTCCGACCGGTGCCGATGCCCGGACTCATCGGTGCGGGCCGATAGGGTCCCGAGCATGCGCGTCCTGGTCTCCGGCGGTGCCGGCTACATCGGATCCCACACCGTACTGGCCCTCATCGAGGCCGGCCACAGCGTCGTCGTCGTCGACGACTTCTCCAACAGCAAGCCGACCGTGATCGCGCGCCTGGAGTCGCTGTCGGGCACCCACATCCCGGTGCACGCCTTCGACCTCACCGACGTCGACAAGACCAACGCGCTGTTCGCGATCGAGGAGATCGACGCCGTCATCCACTTCGCCGGCCTCAAGGCGGTGGGGGAGAGCGTCGCCAAGCCGCTGGAGTACTACCGCAACAACCTCGACTCGACCTTCGCGCTGCTGGAGGCGATGCGCCGTCACGACGTCGCGAAGCTGGTCTTCTCCTCCTCCGCCACGGTCTACGGCGAGAAGGCACCGGTGCCCTACGTCGAGGACTATCCCGACCTCGCCGCCGCCAGCCCCTACGGCCGCACGAAGGTGATGATCGAGCAGGTGCTCACCGACGTCACCCACGCCACCCCGGGCCAGCGGGTGGCGCTGCTGCGCTACTTCAACCCCGTCGGCGCGCACCCCTCGGGTCGGATCGGCGAGGACCCCCAGGGCATCCCCAACAACCTCATGCCCTTCATCGCCCAGGTGGCGGTCGGACGCCGCGAGAAGCTCAGCGTGTTCGGGGGCGACTACCCGACCGCCGACGGCACGTGCGAGCGCGACTACATCCACGTCGTCGACCTCGCCGCCGGGCATGTGGCCGCGTTGGAGCACCTCGACGCCATGAGCGAGCCGGTGCGCGCCTTCAACCTCGGCACCGGCACCGGCACCAGCGTGCTGGAGCTCTTCCACGCCTTCGAGCGCGCCGTGGGCCGCGAGCTGCCCTACGAGATCGTCGAGCGGCGTCCCGGCGACCTGCCGGCCTTCTGGGCCGACGCCACCCGCGCCCACACCGAGCTGGGCTGGCGGGCCACCCGCACCATCGACGACATGTGCGCCGACACCTGGCGCTGGCAGTCGCAGAACCCGCAGGGCTTCCCCGACTCCTGAGCGGCGCGGCCCGGTGGGCTCGGCCAGGCTCGGCCAGGCTCGGCCAGGCTCGGCCAGGCTCGGCCAGGCTCGGCCTGGCTCAGCCGCCGTGGGAGGACGGCGCGAGCATGCGCTCGAGCTCGTCCTCCTTGTCGGCCGGGACGACGAAGAGCAGCTCGTCGCCGGCCTCGATCGGCTGCTCGGGCGTGGGCACGTAGACCTGGCCGTCGCGGATGATGGTGACCAGCGCGCAGTTGTCGGGCAGCGGCACCAGGCCCGCCGGCTTGCCGACGTAGGGCGAGTCGGCCGGGAGGGTCATCTCGGCGAGGTTCGCGTCGCCCTGGCGGAAGGTGAACAGCCGCACGAGGTCGCCGATGCTCACCGCCTCCTCGACGAGCGCCGACATGATGCGCGGGGTCGAGACGCTGACGTCGACGCCCCAGGCCTCGGTGAACAGCCACTCGTTGCTCGGGTGGTTGACTCGGCCCACCGTGCGCGGCACGCCGAACTCGGTCTTGGCGAGCAGCGAGGCGACCAGGTTGGCCTTGTCGTCGCCGGTGGCCGAGATGAGGATGTCGCAGCGCTCCAGGCGCGCCTCCTCCAGCGAGGACATCTCGCAACAGTCGGCGAGCAGCCACTCGGCGTCCGGGACCCGCTCGGGCTTGATCGACTCCGGTGCCTTGTCGATGAGCAGGACCTCGTGACCGTTGCCGATCAGCTCGCGGGCGATCGAACGCCCCACGGCGCCCGCTCCGGCGATGGCGACGCGCATCAGTGCTCCTCGGGGCCGGCGCTCAGCACGGCGTAGGCGTGGTCGGCGGTGTCCTCGCGCATGACGAGGTGGAGGTAGTCGCCCTCCTGCAGGACGCTCTCGCGGGAAGGCAGCATGCCCTCGCCGAGGCGGTCGATCCAGGCGATCCGGCTGCGCGACTGCTCCTGGAAGATGACGGTGCGGTGCCCGATCCAGGCGGGCGGCACGGGCACCTGGTCGACCCGGATCGTGCCGGAGGGGTCGCGGAAGTCCGGCTCGGCGCCGGCCGGCAGCAGACGGCGCAGCACCTGGTCGGCGGTCCACTTCACGGTGGCGACGGTGGTGATGCCCAGCCGCTGGTAGACCTCGGCACGGCCGGGGTCGTAGATGCGGGCGACGACCTGCTGGATCCCGAAGCTCTCCCGCGCCACCCGGGCGGCGATGATGTTGGAGTTGTCGCCGCTGGAGACCGCGGCGAACGCGTCGGCCCGGCGGATGCCGGCCTTCTCCAGCACCGCCTGGTCGAACCCCATGCCGGCGACCTTGTCGCCGTTGAAGCCCGGGCCGAGCCGGCGGAAGGCGTCGGGGTCGCTGTCGATGATCGACACCGTGTGGTTCCGGTCTTCCAGGGAGCGGGCCAGGGTGGAGCCCACGCGTCCGCAACCCATGATCACAACGTGCACGCTCAGAACCGTATCGCCTAGGGTGGCCGGTCGTGAGTGTCGGTGACGTCTCCAAGCGGATCCTGCTGGGCCGCAAGCTCCGCAGCTCCCAATTGGGGGAGACGCTGCTGCCCAAGCGCATCGCGCTGCCGGTCTTCGCCTCCGACGCCCTCTCCTCGGTCGCCTACGCGCCCGACGAGGTCTTCATCATGCTCTCCCTGGCCGGCGCGTCGGCCTACGTGTGGTCGTGGAAGATCGCCATCGCGGTGGCGCTGGTGATGACCGCCGTCATCGCCTCCTACCGCCAGACCGTGCACGCCTACCCCAGCGGAGGCGGCGACTACGAGGTCGCCACGGTCAACCTCGGCGCGACGGCCGGCACCACCGTCGCCAGCGCGCTGCTCGTCGACTACGTGCTCACCGTGGCGGTGTCGATCTCCTCAGGCGCCCAGTACGCAGCGGCGGCGATCCCCGTGCTCGAAGGACACGAGGCCACCTTCGCGGTGATCCTCGTGGTGATCCTGATGTCGATCAACCTGCGCGGCATCCGCGAGTCGGGCTCCTTCTTCGCCGTCCCCACCTACGCCTTCATGGTCGCCATCCTCGGCATGTGCGCCTTCGGGCTCGTGCGGCTCATCGCCGGCGACCTGCCCCAGGTCGAGAGCGCGAAGTTCGACATCATCCCGGCCGAGGGCATGGACGGCCAGCTCACGACCCTCGCGCTGCTGTTCCTGCTCGCGCGCGCGTTCTCCTCCGGCTGTGCCGCGCTCACCGGCGTCGAGGCGATCTCCAACGGCGTCCCGGCCTTCAAGCGGCCGAAGTCGAAGAACGCCGCCACCACCCTCCTCCTGCTCGGCCTGATCGCGATCACGATGATGGTCAGCGTCATCGTGCTCGCCAAGGAGATGGGGCTGCGCTACGTCGACCCCCGCGAGGTCGACCGGCTCACCGTCAACGGCGTGCCCGAGCCGCTCAGCTACAGCCAGAACGCCGTCATCGCCCAGATCGCCAAGGCGGTCTTCTCCGACTTCCCACCCGGCTTCTACCTGGTCATCACCGTCACCGGGATCATCCTGGTGCTGGCCGCCAACACGGCCTTCAACGGCTTCCCCGTGCTCGGGTCGATCCTCGCCAAGGACGGCTTCATGCCCCGGGCGCTCGGCTCGCGCGGCGACCGGCTCGCCTACAGCAACGGCATCGTCGTCCTGGCCGTCATGGCGATCGTCCTGATCTGGCTCTTCGACGCCGAGACGACCCGGCTCATCCAGCTCTACATCGTCGGCGTGTTCGTCTCCTTCAACCTCAGCCAGCTCGGCATGATCCGGCACTGGACGCGGCATCTGCGCACCGAGACCGATCCGGCCGCACGACGGCGCATGGTGCGCTCGCGGGCCATCAACGCGATCGGCCTGTCGTTCACCGCCGTCGTCCTGGTGATCGTGCTCATCACCAAGTTCCTCGCGGGCGCCTGGATCACCATCCTCGCGATGATCTTCTTCTTCCTCCTCATGCGCGGCATCCGCAGCCACTACGCCAGCGTCGAGGCCGAGCTCGCCGCCGACGAGGACGACAAGGTGCTGCCCACGCGCGTGCACGCGATCGTGCTGGTCTCCAAGCTGCACAAGCCGACGCTGCGCGCCCTGGCCTACGCGCGGGCGAGCCGGCCGAACGTGCTCGAGGGCGTGTACGTCTCCGTCGACGCCGAGTCGACCAACCGGCTGCTGGAGGAGTGGGACCAGCGCGGCATCGAACTGCCGCTCAAGGTGCTGCACTCGCCGTACCGCGAGCTCGTGCGGCCGATCGTGCTCTACACCGCCGAGATCCGGAAGGCGAACCCGCGCGGCGTCGTCGCCGTCTACATCCCCGAGTACGTCGTCGGCCGCTGGTGGGAGCAGCTGCTGCACAACCAGACCGCGCTGCGGCTCAAGGGCCGGCTGCTGTTCAGCCCGGGCGTCATGGTCATCTCGGTGCCCTACCAGCTGCACTCCTCCGAGATCGCGCGCGAGCGGCGGCGCCGCGACGACCTGCGCGTCCACGCCGGCGACCTGCGCTCCGGGCGTGTGCGCGACGCCGGCCGCAACCGACAGATCGACCGATGACGCGGCGCGCCCCAGGACGCCGTCCCACCCGGGCCCGTACCGCCAAGGGCGCCTCCCGGGTCGGGGAGCGCTTCGAGGGCGTCGTCGGGCCGGTCGCCCACGGCGGCTACTGCGTCGTCCGACTGGGCGAACCGGAAGCGCGGGTCGTCTTCACCCGGCACTGCCTCCCCGGAGAGCGCGTCGTCCTGGAGATCACCGAGGGCACCGACGGCGACCGTTTCTGGCGCGCCGACGCCGTGGAGATCCTCGAGGCCTCACCCGACCGGGTCGAGGCCCCCTGCCCGGTCGCCGGCCCCGGCGGCTGCGGCGGCTGCGACTTCCAGCACGTGACGGCGTCCGCCCAGCGCGAGCTCAAGGCCGCCGTCGTCCGCGAGCAGTTGCAGCGGCTGGCGAAGCTCGACGTCCCCGTCGTCGTCGAGGACGTCTCCGGCGGCGACCCCGCGCTCGCTGCCGGACTGCGCTGGCGCACCCGGCAGCGCTACGTCGACCTGGGGGAGGGGCGGCGCGGCATGCGGCTGCACCGCTCACACGACGTCGTCGAGATCGCCGACTGCCTCATCGCGGGTCCGCCGAGCGACCACACCGTCGACGGCATCGCCTTCGACGTCGCCGCCGACGGCTTCTGGCAGGTGCACCCGAACGCCGCCTCCACCCTGGTCTCCTGCGTGCTCGACATGCTCGACCCGCAGCCCGGCGAGCGTTCGCTCGACCTCTACGCCGGCGTCGGGCTGTTCGCCCGGTTCCTGCGCGAGCGGGTCGGCCCCGACACCCGCGTGGTGGCCGTCGAGGCCGACCGCGAGGCCTGCGTGCGGGCCCGGCGCAACGTGCCGCGTGCCGAGGTCGTGAACGGCGCGGTGCACGCCGTCCTGGCCTCGGCGCTCGACGAGCCGTTCGACCTCGTCGTCCTCGACCCGCCGCGGGAGGGCGCCAAGCGCGCCGTCGTCGAGCAGATCGTCGACCGGCGCCCCCGCGCCGTCGCCTACGTGGCCTGCGACCCCGCCGCCCTGGCCCGCGACCTCGCCCTCTTCGCCGAGCACGGCTACCGCCTCGAGCGGCTGCGCGCCTTCGACCTGTTCCCGATGACGCACCACGTGGAGTGTGTCGCGTTGGTGGTGCAGGGGGAGTAGGGCCTCGTCCGCGGCGGCAGGTTTCCCCGGGTCACAGGGGTCACAGGGGTCACGAGAGTCACCGGGCGGCCGGTGACTCTGTCGTTGGTCAGCCGAAGTTTCGTACGCCAACCGACAGACTCAGCTGACCAATCCGTGGTCATCCACAGATTCGAGAGCGCCTGATTCGGGACGGCGTGTCGCCGGGCACACCGGTGCCATGACCGAGAATCCCGTTCTTCCGCCCGCACTCGACCGCGGGCCGGTGCTGCTCCGGCGCGACCTGATCGCCGATGGGTACAGCGACCACACGATCGCCCGTCTCGTGCGAGGGGGTGTGTTGACCAAGCTGCGGTACGGAAGCTACGTCGCCAGCGAGATCTGGGAGCGCAGCAGCAAGGCCGAGCGGCATCTGCTGGTCGCTCGGGCGGTGCTCGTCCGAGCGGAGTCCAGTGCCGTGCTGTCCCACGTGACCGCGCTCGTTGCGCACGGAGCTCCCCTCTGGGGGCTGCCGATCGACGAGGTGCACCTCACCCGCACCGACGAGAAGGCGGGCCGCAGGATGGCGGGTGTCGTCCAGCATCGGGGTCGGCTCGAGCGCGCCGAGTTGGTCGACGTGGCGGCGATGCCAGTGACCTGCCCGGCGCGGACCGCCCTCGACGCGATGGCGGTCCTACCCGCAGAGGTCGCGCTGGTCGCGATCAACCATCTGCTGAACGTCGGCACGGTTTCCCAGGAGGAGTTGGCGCAAGCCGGGTCGGACGCCAACCACGCTCCCGGCAGCCTACGGCGGCAGGTCGTCCTGCGGCTGGTCGATGATCGGATCGAGAGCGTTGCGGAGTCGCGCTTCTGGTATCTGCTCTTCCGTGCAGGGTTGCCGATGCCGATCCCGCAGTACGCCGTCT
Organism: Nocardioides fonticola; assembly: GCF_039536805.1. Lineage (NCBI taxonomy): Bacteria > Bacillati > Actinomycetota > Actinomycetes > Propionibacteriales > Nocardioidaceae > Nocardioides > Nocardioides fonticola. The sequence goes on from NZ_BAAAZH010000033.1 coordinate 65,331, forward strand.
TCGACGGCCGTCGGGTGCTCCTCGGTCGGGTGGACTTCGCCTGGCCCGAGTACGGACTCTTCGTCGAGATCGACGGTCGCGGGAAGTATCGGGAGCATCGACGCGACGGGGACGACGTCGTCGACACGGTTCTCCGTGAGAAGGACCGGGAGGATGCGATCAGGGCTGCGACCGGGTGGCGATGTCTGCGGCTGACATGGCGCGACCTCGAGAATCCCGAGCGGACGGTCGCCCTGGTCCGGGACGCCCTCGCGGGCCGGATGCATCACCGATGATCGCCGTCCTGGAACGGGATTGGTCAGCTGAGTCTGTCGGTTGTGGGGTCAAGACTTGCCTGACCAATGGCAGGAGTCACCGGGCGGCCGGTGACTCAGACGACCGCCCCGCCCCAACCCCCCCGCACGAACTCCACCAGCGTCGCGACCCCGACACCCGTGGCGCCGGCGGTGAGGTGACCTGAGGGGGAGGAGACGAAGGAGGGGCCGGCGATGTCGAGGTGGGCCCAGGGGAGGCCGGCGGTGAACTCGCGCAGGAACGCGGCGGCGAAGAGGCCGCCGCCCCAGCGCACCCAGTCGTGCTGGGCGAGGTCGGCGATCTTGCTGGAGCGGATGCGCTGCGCCATCTCCTCGGGGATCGGCATGGCCCAGTGGGGCTCGCCGGCGGCGGCCGCGGCGGCGAGGACGTCGTCGACGACGGTGTCGGAGCCCATGACGCCGGTGATCTTGTCGCCGAGCGCCATCACCATGTGCCCGGTCAGCGTGGCGACGTCGAGGACGACGTCGGGCTCGACCTCGGTGGCGCGCACGAGCGCGTCGGCCAGGATCAGGCGGCCCTCGGCGTCGGTGTTGGAGATCTCCACGGTCGTGCCGCCGTAGATCGTCAGCACGTCGCCGGGGCGCATCGCGGCGCCGGAGACCATGTTCTCGGCCATCGGCACGAAGGCCGAGATGCGCACCGGCAGCTCGAGCCGTGCCGCCAGCAGCGTGGCCTGGACGACGGCGGCGGCGCCGGCCATGTCCGACTTCATCGTGGTCATGCTGTTGCCCGGCTTGATGGTCAGGCCGCCGGAGTCGAAGGTGATGCCCTTGCCGACGAGCGCCACGTGGCCGACGGGGTTCTTCGGCGTGTAGGTGATCTCGACGAGGCGCGGCGGCGCGGCCGATCCGCCGCCGACGCCGAGGATGCCGCCGCAGCCCAGCTCGGCGAGCTGCTTCTCGTCGAAGACGGTCGCCTTCACCTTCGACCCGCGCCCCAGCGCCTTGCAGGCGGCGACGACCGCGTCGGCGAAGACCGGCGGGGTGAGGTCGGCGGGCGGGGTGTTGACCCAGTCGCGGGTGGTCACGACGGCCTCGGCCAGCAGCCGCGCCTCGTCGAACGCACGCACGGCCTCCTGGCGACGCGCGATCGGGCTCACGACCACCAGTTCGCCGGCGGCCGCGACGTCCTCGCGACTGTCCTGGCGGTAGGCGGTGAAGCGGTAGCCGCCGAGCAGCCAGCCCTCGGTGACGGCGGCGATCAGCTCAGGGGAGTCGGCGGGGAGGGCGAGCGCCACGGACGCCGCGTTGGTGACCGCCCGCGCGGCGCTGCCCGCTGCGGCCCGGACGCCGTCGGCGCTCACCTCGGCACCGAGGCCGACGAGCACGAGCAGCGGCGAGCCGAGCGCACCCGAGGTGGGCACCTTCGTGACCTCACCGGCTCGACCGCGCACCCCGAGGGAGGCCAGCAGGGGCCGCAGCTTGCGGCCGTACGCCGCCGCGACCTCCTCGCCGCCGGGCGCGAGGGTCGGTGCGGACGACCCGCTCAGCACGCCGACGACGACGGCGTCGGCCTTGGTCTTGGCGGGGTTGGCGGCACGCAGCGCGTAGGACGTCACCGGCGCAGGATATCGGCGGGCCCCGCGCCCTCGGACCGTCGGCGCCCTGGGGTAGGTTCCGGCCATGGCCGACGACGTCGATCCCGTGCTGCTCACCTCGCCCCTGCACGACCGCCACGAGGCGCTCGGCGCCAAGTTCGGGGCGTTCGGCGGATGGTCGATGCCGCTGGAGTACCCCACCGGCGTCGTCAAGGAGCACACGGCCGTGCGGGAGGCCGTCGGCCTCTTCGACGTCAGCCACCTCGGCAAGGCCACGGTCGAGGGCCCGGGCGCCGCCGACTTCGTCAACGCCACCCTGAGCAACGACCTGCGCCGCATCGGCCCCGGCCAGGCGCAGTACACGTTGTGCTGCGACGCCGCCACCGGCGGCATCGTCGACGACCTCATCGCCTACCTCGTCGCCGACGACCACGTGCTGCTGGTGCCCAACGCCGCCAACACCGCCGAGGTGGTGCGCCGTCTCCAGGCCGAGGCGCCCGCGGGGGTGCAGGTCGTCGACCGGCACCGCGAGCAGGTCGTGCTCGCCGTCCAGGGTCCGCGCTGCGACGCCGTCCTGACCGCGGTCGGCCTGCCGGTCGGCCACGACTACATGAGCTTCGCCGTCGCTCCGTTCGGCGGTGCCGAGGTGATCGTCTGCCGCACCGGCTACACCGGCGAACGCGGCTACGAGCTCGTCGCGCCGGTCGACGTCGCGCTCCCGCTGTGGGACGCCCTCGTCGAGCACGGCACCGAGCACGGCCTCGTGCCCGCCGGGCTCGGCGCCCGCGACACCCTGCGCACCGAGATGGGCTACCCGCTGCACGGCCAGGACATCTCCCTCGACGTCACGCCGGTGCAGGCCCGGCTCGGCTGGGCCGTCGGCTGGCAGAAGCTCGCCTTCTGGGGCCGTGAGGCGCTGCTCGCCGAGAAGGCCGCCGGCCCCGCCCGCGTGCTCCGCGGCATCCGGGCCACCGGCCGCGGCATCCCGCGCCCGCACATGAGCGTCTCGCTGACCGCCGACGTGCCGGTCGGCGAGGTCACCTCCGGCACCTTCAGCCCGACGCTGCGCACCGGCGTCGGCCTGGCGCTGGTCTCGACGGCGGTCGCCGCCGACGCCGAGGTCGGCGTCGACATCCGCGGTCGGCGCGAGATCTTCGCCCTCACCGCGCCGCCCTTCGTCCCCTCCCACGTCCGCGACGAGGAGTCCTGAGCCGATGAACCTCCCCGACGTCCCGCCGACCTTCCGCCCGCCCTCCCCGGCCGAGCGGCCGTGGGCCTGGCGACTGCTCGACGCCGCCGGCGCCGAGGTGAGCCTCGAGGGCGACCTCGGCCAGCAGCGCTTCCCCAGCCAGGGCGACGCCGAGTCGTGGGTCGGCGAGGTGTGGCGCGAGCTCGCCGAGGCCGGCGTCGCAGCCGTCACGCTCTACGAGCTCGACCGCGAGGTCTACGGCCCGATGTCGCTCGAGGCCTGAGCGGGGCATGAGCGCCCGCGCGTTCCGCCAGGTCGACGTCTTCGGCTCGACCCCGCGCGGGGTGAGCGGCAATCCGGTCGCCGTCGTCCACGACGCGGAGGGTCTCGACGACGCCGCGATGGCCGCCTTCGCCCGCTGGACCAACCTCTCGGAGACCACCTTCCTGCTCCCGCCCACCGACCCGCGGGCCGACTACCGCCTGCGCATCTGGACGCCGGGCGGCGAGCTGCCCTTCGCCGGGCACCCGACGCTGGGGTCCGCGCACGCGTGGCGCGAGGCCGGCGGCGTCCCCCGCACGCCCGGCCGCCTCGTGCAGGAGTGCGAGGTCGGACTCGTCGAGCTGCGCGAGGACGACGCCGGGCTCGCCTTCGCCGCGCCGCCGCTGCGCCGCAGCGGGCCGGTCGAGGCGTCCTTGCGCGACCGCATCGCCGACGTGCTGGGTCTGGAGCCCGCGCAGGTGCTCGAGGCGCAGTGGGTCGACAACGGCCCGGGCTGGATCGGCGTCCGGCTGCCCGACGCGGCCACCGTGCTCGGGCTCGCCCCCGACTTCGCCCGCTTCGACGACCTGCGCCTCGGCGTGGTCGGTCCGCACCCGGCCGGAGCGGAGGCCGCGGTGGAGGTGCGGGCCTTCGTGCCCGGCATCGGCGTCCCGGAGGATCCCGTCACCGGCAGCCTCAACGCGGGCCTGGCCCAGTGGCTGGCCGGCACCGTCCTGCCGCCCGACTACGTCGCCGCCCAGGGCACGGTGCTGGGGCGCGCCGGGCGGGTGCGGGTGCGCAGCGAGGGGGAGGCGCGGTGGATCGGGGGCGACACGGTCACCACGGTGCGGGGGAGCGTCGATCTGTCCGGCGCGCCGCACTAGATTGATCCCATGCGGGCCTATCTCGACCTCGTCCAGCGCATCCTCGACGAGGGCGTGGAGAAGACCGACCGCACCGGCACGGGCACGCTGAGCGTCTTCGGCCACCAGATGCGTTTCGACCTCGCGGCCGGCTTCCCGCTGGTGACCACCAAGAAGGTGCACACCCGCTCGGTCTTCGGCGAGCTGCTGTGGTTCCTGCGCGGCGACACCAACATCGCCTGGCTGCACGAGCGCGGCATCTCGATCTGGGACGAGTGGGCCGACGAGAACGGCGACCTCGGTCCGGTCTACGGCAAGCAGTGGCGCTCGTGGCCCGCACCCGACGGGCGGCATATCGACCAGCTCGCCGAGGTCGTCGAGCAGATCCGCACCAACCCCGACTCCCGCCGCCACGTCGTCTCGGCGTGGAACGTCGCCGACGTCCCCGACATGGCGCTGGCGCCGTGCCACACGCTCTTCCAGTTCTACGTCGCCCCCGGCGTGGACGGCGCTCCGGGTCGCCTCAGCTGCCAGCTGTACCAGCGCTCGGCCGACGTGTTCCTCGGCGTGCCGTTCAACATCGCCTCCTACGCCCTGCTCACCCACCTGGTCGCCCAGGTGACCGGACTGCTGCCGGGCGATTTCGTGCACACCTTCGGCGATGCCCACCTCTACCTCAACCACCTCGAGCAGGCGCGCCTGCAGCTGACCCGCGAGCCGCGACCGCTGCCGACCCTCCAGCTCGACCCGACCATCACCGACCTCGACGCCTTCGACCTGCCGCACATCGAGCTCGTCGGCTACGACCCGCACCCGGCGATCTCCGCGCCGGTCGCGGTCTGAGCGCGGGGGAGCAGGCGCAGGCATGAAGCGCGTCATCTGCGTGGCCGCGGTCGCCCGCAACGGCGTCATCGGCGCCGGTCCCGACATCCCGTGGTCGGTGCCCGGCGAACAGCGCCTCTTCAAGGAGGTCACCTGGGGCCACGTGCTGGTCATGGGCCGCACGACCTACGAGTCGATCGGGCGCCCGCTGCCGGGACGCACCACGATCGTGCTCACCCGCGACCGCGCCTACGACCCCGGCCACCCGGAGGTGCTGGTGGCCCACTCTCTCGAGCAGGCGCTGATGAAGGCCGCCCTGCACGAGGGCGAGGTGATCATCGCCGGCGGCGCCCAGGTCTACGCGGCGGCGCTGCCGCTGGCCAGCGAGCAGATCCTCAGCATCATCCCGCTCGACCCCGAGGGCGATGCCCACTACCCGGCCTTCCGTGAGGCCGAGTGGGAGGAGACCGACCGCGAGGTCTTCGAAGGCTTCGAGCGGGTCTGGCTGCGCCGCATCGTCTGACCCCGGCGTCCCGGATCGATCGGCCGCATCACCCACGCTCGGGTGACACGGCTCGGCCGTCGGCCTGATTGGATCGTTCCAGAGCCGGTGGCAGGTCGCCGGGACGTTCCGACCCCGGAGGCATGCCCCATGGAGATCTGGCCCGGCACCCCCTACCCGCTGGGAGCCACCTACGACGGCAGCGGCACCAACGTCGCGCTGTTCAGCGAGGTCGCCGAGCGGGTCGAGCTGTGCCTCTTCGACGAGGACGACGACGGCGCGCTCGTCGAGCAGCGCATCGAGCTCACCGAGGTCGACGCCCACGTCTGGCACGCCTACCTGCCCGCCGTCCAGCCCGGGCAGCGCTACGGCTACCGCGTCCACGGCCCCTGGGACCCCGCCCGCGGCCTGCGCTGCAACCCCGCCAAGCTGCTGCTCGATCCCTACGCCAAGGCCACGACCCGCGACCTCGACTGGGACCCCAGCCTGTTCTCCTACCCCTTCGGCGAGGAGGACGGCCACAACGACGACGACTCCGCGGCCCACATGATGCTCGGGGTCGTCATCAACCCGTTCTTCGACTGGGAGGGCGACCGGCGCCCCGAGCACCCCTACAGCCGCACCGTCATCTACGAGGCGCACGTCAAGGGCCTCACGCGCCTGCACCCCGAGATCCCCGAGGAGCAGCGCGGCACCTACGCCGCGATGGCGCACCCGGCGATCGTCGAGCACCTGCAGCGGCTGGGCATCACGACGGTCGAGCTGATGCCGGTGCACCAGTTCATCCAGGACGACGCCCTGCTCCAGCGCGGCCTGCGCAACTACTGGGGCTACAACACCATCGGGTTCTTCGCCCCGCACGCCGACTACTCCGCCGCCGACCGCGCCGAACCCGGCCGGGGCGCGCAGGTGCAGGAGTTCAAGGCGATGGTGAAGGCCCTGCACGCGGCGGGCATCGAGGTCGTGCTCGACGTCGTCTACAACCACACCGCCGAGGGCAACCACCTCGGGCCCACGCTGAGCCTCAAGGGCATCGACAACGAGGCCTACTACCGGCTGGTCGAGGACGACCCGCGGTACTACATGGACTACACGGGCACCGGCAACAGCCTCAACGTGCGGCACCCGCACGCGTTGCAGCTGATCATGGACTCGCTGCGCTACTGGGTCACCGAGATGCACGTCGACGGGTTCCGCTTCGATCTCGCCGCCACCCTGGCCCGGGAGTTCTACGAGGTCGACCGGCTCGCGACCTTCTTCGAGCTCGTGCAGCAGGACCCGGTCGTCAGCCAGGTCAAGCTCATCGCCGAGCCCTGGGACGTCGGCCCGGGCGGCTACCAGGTGGGCGGGTTCCCGCCGCAGTGGTCGGAGTGGAACGGCAAGTACCGCGACACCGTGCGCGACTTCTGGCGCGGAGAGCCCGCGCTCGGCGAGTTCGCGAGCCGGCTCGCCGGGTCGGCCGACCTCTACGAGCACTCCGGACGCCGTCCCTTCGCCAGCATCAACTTCGTCACCGCCCACGACGGCTTCACGCTGCGCGACCTCGTCTCCTACGCCGAGAAGCACAACGAGGCCAACGGCGAGGACAACAACGACGGCGAGAGCCACAACCGCTCGCAGAACTTCGGGGTCGAGGGCGAGACCGACGACGCCGACGTGCTGCGTGCCCGCGCTCTGACCCAGCGCAACATCCTCACGACGCTGCTGCTCTCCCAGGGCGTGCCGATGCTGCTGCACGGCGACGAGGTCGGCCGCACCCAGCACGGCAACAACAACACCTACGCCCAGGACTCCGAGATCGCCTGGATGCACTGGGACGGGATCGACGAGCCGCTGCTGGAGTTCACCGCCGCCGTCGCGCGCCTGCGCGCCGAGCACCCCACCTTCCGGCGGCGCCGCTTCTTCACCGGCACGAAGGTCTCCGAGCCCGAGAGCGTCGAGAGCGCCGGGGCCGCCGGGGTCGCTGATGCCACCGATGCCACTGATATCACTGGGCAGAGCCGGCTCGACGACATCGTCTGGCTGCACCCCGAGGGCCGGGCGATGCAGGACGGCGACTGGAGCGAGGGCCACGTGCTCGGCATGTTCCTCAACGGCCAGGGCATCGCCGGTGCCGACGAACGCGGTCGGCCGGTGACCGACGACCACTTCCTCCTCTACTTCAACGGCGGCGCGGACGACGTCGCGGTGAAGCTGCCCGGTGCCCGGTTCGCCGAGAAGTGGCAGGTGGCGCTCGAGACCGCCGGCACCCACGCCGACGACGGCGTCCTGGAGGCCGGCGCGACGATCGAGGTCTGCGCGCGCAGCGTCCTGGTGCTCCAGGAGTACGCCGCCCCGCCAGCGGCGGTCGACCACTCGGTCGAGGCCTCCCTCGCCGCAGCCGCCGCCCGCCGCGAGGAGGCGAAGTGACCCGGCGTCCGGTCTCGACCTACCGCCTCCAGTTGACCGCCGACTTCGACCTGCACCGGGCCGCGGCCACCGTGCCCTACCTGCGTGCGCTCGGCGTCGACTGGGTCTACCTGAGCCCGATCCTGGCCGCCGAACCGGGATCCACGCACGGCTACGACGTCGTCGCGCACGACCGCCTCGACCCCGAGCGCGGCGGCGAGGAGGGGCTGCAGGCCCTCGCCGACGCCGCCCACGGCGCCGGTCTCGGCGTGCTCGTCGACATCGTGCCCAACCACGTCGGCGTCGCGACGCCGTCCGAGGACCCCTGGTGGTGGGAGGTGCTGCGCGACGGGCGCACCGCCGAGCATGCCCACGTCTTCGACATCGACTGGGACGCCGCGGGCCAGCGGCTGCGCCTCCCGGTGGTCGGGGACGACGACCTGGCGCCCACCGGCGGGACGATCGGTCACCTGACGCTGCACGACGGCGAGCGCGGACTCGAACTGCACTACTGGGACCAGGCCTTCCCGGTCGCCGCGGGCACGTCGAGCGGCCCCGACGACGATCCGGATGCCGTCCATGCGCGGCAGCACTACGAGCTGGTGTCGTGGCGCGAGGCCGACGATGCGCTGAACTACCGGCGCTTCTTCGCCGTCAGCACCCTGGCCGCGGTGCGGGTCGAGGAGCCGGCGGTGTTCGCCGAGACCCACGTCGAGATCGGCCGGTGGTTCGCCGAGGGGCTGGTCGACGGGCTGCGGGTCGACCATCCCGACGGCCTGCGCGACCCGCGCGGCTACCTCGACGACCTCGCCCGGCTCACGGGCGGCGCCTACACGCTGGTGGAGAAGATCCTCGAGCCGGGGGAGCGGCTGCCGCACACGTGGGCCTGCGACGGCACGACCGGCTACGACGCGCTCGCCGTCATCGACCGGGTGCTGACCGAGCCGGCGGGGGAGGAGCCCCTGACCGCGATCGAGGCCCGGCTCGCCGGTCACCCCGGCACGCCGGTCGACCTCGGCGCGATGGTGCACGACCTCAAGCGCGAGGTCGCCGACGGCATCCTGCACAGCGAGGTCAAGCGCATCGTGCGCGACCTGCGCCGCCACCTGCCCACCCTGCCCGCCCATCGGGCCGAGGACGCCGTCGCGGAGCTGCTCGCCTGCTTCCCGGTCTACCGCTCCTACCTGCCCGAGGGCGTGGAGCACCTCGACGAGGCGTTCGCGCGCGCCCGCGCCGCCCGCCCCGATCTCATGTCCACCTTCGCCGTCCTCGACCCGTGGCTGCACGACCCCGACCTCGCGGCCGCCAAGCGGTTCCAGCAGACCTCCGGCATGGTGATGGCCAAGGGCGTCGAGGACTGCGCCTTCTACCGCTACGCCCGGCTCACCTCGCTCAACGAGGTCGGCGGCGACCCGGCCGTCTTCAGCCTCGACGTCGAGGCGTTCCACGCCGCGATGGTCGAGCGACAGGGCAGCTGGCCGCAGGCGATGACGACGACCAGCACCCACGACACCAAGCGCGGCGAGGACGTCCGCGCGCGCATCGCGGTGCTCGCCGAGATCCCCGATCAGTGGGAGGCCGCGCTCGACCGCCTGCTGGCCGCCACGCCCACCCCCGACCCCGTGTTCGGCTCGCTGCTCTGGCAGGCCGTCGTCGGCGCGTGGCCGGGCGGCGACCCCGCGACGACCGCCGTCGACTACCGGGCCCGGCTGCACGCCTACGCCGAGAAGGCGATGCGCGAGGCCGGCCGGCACACCACGTGGACGGCGCCGCAGCCCGCGTTCGAGGACGCCGTCCATGCCGCGGTCGACGCGGCCTTCGACGACCCGGCCGTCCACGAGGTCGTGATGCAGCTGCTCGACCTCGTCGTCGACCCCGGCTGGAGCAATGCCCTGAGCGCGAAGCTGATCGCGCTGACGATCCCCGGCGTCCCCGACGTCTATCAGGGCAGCGAGCTGTGGGAGCAGTCGCTCGTCGATCCCGACAACCGGCGTCCGGTCGATCTCGCCGCGCGGGCCGCGCTGCTCGACCAGAGCGCGCCCGGCACCGCCTCGGGTCTCGACGACGACGGCGCCGCCAAGCTGCACCTCGTGGCCACGGCGCTGTGGCTGCGCCGCGACCGGCCCGAGCTGTTCACCGGCTACACCCCGGTGCCCGCCGAGGGCGCAGCCGCGCGTCACCTCCTCGCCTTCGACCGCGGTGGCGCGATCACGCTGGCGACCCGCTTCCCGCTCGGGCTGCGGCGGACCGGGGGATGGGGGGAGACGGTCGTGGTGCTCCCGCCCGGCCGCTGGCGCGACGTCCTGCATGCGGGGCCACCCGTCGAGGGACGGGTGCGCGTGGCCGACCTCCTCGGCCCCGCGCCGATGGCCCTCCTGATCCCCGCCGACCTCGAGGAGCCCTCGTGACCGCCCGCGACCCGTTCGGCCGCACCGACCGCCGCTCGACCCACGCCACGCGCGGCGTCCTCGACGTCTGGGCACCGCGTCCCGACCGCGTGCGCCTGCTCCTCGACGGCGAGGTGCGCGCGATGGTGCGCGACGACGCCGGGTGGTGGACCCCCGCCGAGCCCGTGCGGCTCGAGCAGGAGGCCGACTACGGCTACCTGCTCGACGACGACCCGACGCCGCGACCCGACCCGCGCTCGCGGTGGCAGCCCGACGGCGTCCACGGCCTCTCGCGCACCTACGACCCCGGCAGCTTCGCCTGGACCGACCGAGCCTGGACCGGCCGCCAGCTCGCCGGCTCGGTGATCTACGAACTGCACGTGGGCACCTTCACCCCCGAGGGCACCCTCGCCGCGGCGGCCGATCGGCTCGACCACCTCGTCGACCTCGGCGTCGACCTCGTCGAGCTGCTGCCGGTCAACGCCGTCAACGGCACCCACAACTGGGGCTACGACGGCGTCGGCTGGTTCGCCGTCACCGAGAGCTACGGCGGCCCGGCGGCCTACCAGGCCTTCGTCGACGCCTGCCACGCCGCCGGCCTCGGCGTCGTCCAGGACGTCGTGCACAACCACCTCGGCCCCTCGGGCAACTACCTGCCGCTCTTCGGGCCCTACCTCAAGGACGGCCGCAACACCTGGGGCGACCTGGTCAACCTCGATGCCGACGGGGCGGCCGAGGTGCGTCGCCTCATCCTCGACGACGCGGCGATGTGGATCGGCGACATGCACGTCGACGCGCTGCGCCTCGACGCCGTCCACGCGCTCTCCGACGCCAGCCACCGGCACCTGCTCGAGGAGCTCGCCACCGAGGTCGATGCCTGGTCGGCGCACCTGCGCCGCCCGATCACCCTCATCGCGGAGTCCGATCTCAACGACCCGCGCCTCATCACCCCGCGCGAAGCGGGCGGCTACGGCCTGCACGCCCAGTGGAGCGACGACTTCCACCACGCCGTGCACGTGGCGGTGAGCGGCGAGACCGACGGCTACTACGCCGACTTCGAGCCGCTGACGGCGTTGCAGAAGGTGCTCACCCGCGGGTTCTTCCACGACGGCACGCACTCGAGCTTCCGTGGCCGCCCCCACGGCGTCCCGATCGACACGGCGACGACGCCCACGTGGCGGCTCGTCGTGTGCGCCCAGAACCACGACCAGATCGGCAACCGCGCCCGCGGCGACCGGCTCACCGAGCACCTCGACGAGGGGCTGCTGGCCTGCACGGCCCTGCTGGTGCTCACCTCGCCGTTCACCCCGATGCTCTTCCAGGGTGAGGAGTGGGCGGCCTCCACCCCGTTCGCGTTCTTCACCTCCCACCCCGAGCCGGAGCTCGGCCGCGCCACCGCGGAGGGGCGCCTCGCGGAGTTCGAACGCATGGGCTGGGACCCCGCCGACGTCCCCGATCCGCAGGACCCCGCCACCTTCGAGCGCTCGAAGCTGGACTGGCGCGAGCGCGAGGACGGCGTCCACGCCCGCACCCTCGCGCGCCACCGCGAGCTCATCGCCCTGCGGCGCTCACGCCCCGAGTTCACCGATCCGGCGTTCACCGCCACCACCTGCGAGGTCGACGAGGCGGCGCGTCTGGTGCTGGTGCGACGACGCGACACGCTGGTCGCGGTCAACCTCGGCGACCGGCCGGCCACCGTCGCGGCCGCCGGTGCGGGCCTGCTGTTCGCCACCGAGGCGCAGGTGCGGCTCGCGGACGGCGTCCTGACCCTGCCCGCGCACAGCGGCGCTGTCCTCGCGCCGGCGGCGACCGATGCGGGTCAGGCGGTGCCGAGTCCGGCCTTGAACGCGTCGATCGAGGCCTGACTCGACAGCACCCGCCAGTCGGCCTCCTTGGCGAAGTCGAACCACGTGACGGTGCGGATCTCGGGGCGGGCGGCCACGTAGTCGAACATCCCGCGCACCCAGGCCGCCTTGTCGCCGCCGGCGCCCTCGGGGCAGCCGGTCTCGTCGATGTGCAGCGGCTTGGCGGTGAGCTTCAGCATCCGGTTCACCGGCCCGGAGAAGGTCTCGCTGAACGACAGCCACGACGACCACGACTGCGTCGTCCCCCAGTTGTAGCCGTCGAGGCTGACCGAGTCGACCCAGGCGTCGCCGGGGTAGAAGGTCTCGAAGCGCGGCATCGCCGGGTCGGGGTCGACGTTGGGGTTCCACCGGAAGCGGGCGTTGGTCGCCCCGACCCGATCGAAGATCGCCACGACGTGGCGCCAGGCCGCGACGTAGCTCGCGGCGGTGTTGCCGTTCACCCCGACACCCCACGGGTACCAGGAGCCGTTGCCCTCGTGCATGAGCCGCAGCACGACCCGGCCGCCGTAGGCCTTGATCTGCTGGGCCCAGCGGGTCAGGTAGGCGTCGTGGACGCCGGCGCTGATCGCGGCGTGGCGGTAGAGCGGCTGGGTGACGCCGTTGGAGGGGTTCCAGGGCTCCCAGGTGATGACCGGGGTCGAACCGTAGGACGCCAGCGCCCGCGCCTGGTCGGCGGGGAAGTCCGAGCCGGCCGACCAGGCCACGTAGCTGGTGGCCGAGGTCGGCGTGTAGCCGAGGGTGGCAGCGGTGCGCAGGAAGGCGTCGCCGTCGAAGGGCAGGCCGGGGGAGGCCAGGCCCAGCACCAGGCCGCGGCTCGCGCGCGCCGCCCGGCGTCCGGAGGCCGAGGCCGCGCCGCTCGGCAGCGCGGCCGGGAGCGCCGTCCCGACCACCGCGGCGGCGCCGAGACCGAGGAGGCCGCGCAGCACGGTGCGCCGCGGCGCAGCGGTCAAGGGGTGGTCCACGCGATCCTCCGTCGTCGAGGGCCGGCGGCCCGGGGTCATCCTGCCGCGACCTTCGGCTCGGCCACGGCGGATCGAAGGGGAAACAACAGTTCGTTCACGGGATGAGACGGATTCGCAACAGATCGGTAAGTACCTGTGGACGTGCTGTGGCCGACCGGCCCCCGGCCTGCACCGGCCCGGACGGGCGTCCTGGACCCGGATGGCAGGGTGGGGGCATGGAACTGCGCGTCTTCACCGAGCCCCAGCAGGGGGCCACCTACGACGATCTGCTCACCGTCGCCCAGGAGGCCGAGCGCCTCGGCTTCGGGGCGTTCTTCCGCTCCGACCACTACCTCGGCATGGGGACGCCGGGCCTGCCCGGTCCCACCGACGCCTGGACGACGCTGGCGGGCCTGGCCCGGGAGACCTCGACGATCCGCCTCGGCACGCTGATGACGAGCGCCACGTTCCGCTACCCGGGCCCGCTGGCGATCCAGGTGGCCCAGGTCGACCAGATGAGCGGCGGCCGGGTCGAGCTCGGCCTCGGTGCGGGCTGGTTCACCGCTGAGCACGAGAAGTACGCCATCCCGTTCCCCGACACCCGCACCCGCTTCGACCGGTTCGAGGAGCAGCTCGCCGTCGTCACCGGGCTGTGGGGCGCCGACGCCGGGGCCGACGGCACGGGGGAGGGGTTCAGCTTCAGCGGCGAGCACTACACCGTGCAGAACTCGCCTGGGCTGCCCAAGCCGACCCAGCGCGGCGGCCACGCCGGCGGCGTCCCGATCCTCATCGGGGGCGGCGGCAAGAAGCGCACCCCGGCGCTGACCGCCCGCTACGCCGACGAGTTCAACCTGCCCTTCATGCCCTTCGACGACGGCCTCACCCAGATCGGTCGCGTGCGCGCCGCGTGCGAGGAGATCGGCCGCGACCCCGACTCCCTCGTCTACTCCAGCGCGCTGGTGCTGTGCGTTGGCGAGACCGAGGCCGAGGTGGAGCGCCGCGCCGCGGCGATCGGACGCGAGGTCGGCGAGCTGCGCGAGAACGGCCTCGCGGGCACGGTCGAGGAGGTCGTCGACAAGATCGGGCGCTACCGCGAGTCCGGCCAGACCCGGCTCTACCTGCAGACCCTCGACCTCACCGACCTCGATCACCTGCGTCTCGTCGCCGCCGCGGTGATGCCCGCACTGTGAGCCTGGACCGATAACCTGACGACCATGACCGCTGCCCCCGCCGCGCCGTTCGGGCGCATGCTGACCGCGATGGCGACCCCGTTCCACGCCGACGGGACCCTCGACCTCGACGGGGTGCAGCGGGTCGCCAAGCACCTCATCGCCTCCGGCCACGACGGCCTGGTCATCTCCGGCACCACCGGCGAGTCGGCCACCACCACGCAGGAGGAGGACGGCGAGGTGCTGGCCGCCGTCCGCGACGCGGTCGGTCCCGACGTCCACCTCGTCGCCGGTGTCGGCACCAACGACACCCGCACCTCGCTGTTCTTGGCCCGTCAGGCCCGCGAGCGCGGCGCCGACGCCGTCCTGCTCGTCACGCCGTACTACAACAGGCCCGGCCAGCGCGGCATCCTCGAGCACTTCCGTCAGGTCGTCGAGGCCGCCGAGCTGCCGGTCATGCTCTACGACGTGCCCGGCCGCACCGGCAGCCAGATCGCCCTGGAGACCTACGAGGCGGCCCTCGCGTGGGAGCCGGTCATCGCGGTCAAGGACGCCGTCGGCGACATGCCGCGCGCGGCCCGCCTCGCCCAGATGGGGTACGCCGTCTACTCCGGTGACGACGTCAACACCCTCGGCTTCCTCGCCCACGGCGCGTGCGGTCTGGTCTCCGTGGTCGGCCACGCCGCGGGTCGCGAGCTCGCGGCGATGATCGAGACGTTCCTGGCCGGCGACCACGCCGGTGCGCGGGAGATCTACCTGCGGCTGATGCCGGCCTTCGCCGGGATGATGGGCGTGCCCAACTACGGGGCCACCACCGCGAAGGGAGCGCTGCAGCTGCTCGGCGTCCTCGACAACCGCGCCGTCCGCTCGCCGTTGGCGGCGCTCGACGACGAGGAGTACGCCGACCTGCGCGCCGCGCTGACCGCCGCGGGGCTGCTCGCATGAGCCACAGCCACCCCGAGCTCGGCACGCCCGGTCCGCTCGCCGAGAACGGCCTGCGGGTCACGCCCTTCGGCGGCCTCGGCGACGTCGGCCGCAACATGACCCTCTTCGAGTACGCCGGCCGGCTGCTCATCGTCGACTGCGGCGTGCTGTTCCCCGAGGACCACCACCCGGGCGTCGACCTGATCCTCCCCGACTGGTCCTCGATCCGCGATCGCCTCGACGCCGTCGAGGGCCTCGTGCTCACCCACGGCCACGAGGACCACATCGGCGCCACGCCGTTCCTGCTGCGCGAGCGGCCCGACATCCCGCTCATCGGCTCCCAGCTGACCCTGGCGCTGCTCGACAGCAAGCTGCGCGAGCACCGGCTGCGCGAGACCATCCACCACCAGGTCAAGGAGGGCGACAAGCTCACCCTCGGACCCTTCGAGCTGGAGTTCGTGGCGGTCAACCACTCGATCCCCGACGCCCTGGCGGTCGCCATCCGCACCGGCGCCGGGCTCGTGCTGCACACCGGCGACTTCAAGATGGACCAGCTGCCGCTCGACGGCCGCATCACCGACCTGCGGGCCTTCGCGCGCCTCGCCGACGAGGGCGTCGACCTCTTCCTGGTCGACTCCACCAACGCCGAGGCCCCGGGCTTCACCCCGGCCGAGCGCAAGATCACCCCGGTCATCGACCAGGTCTTCCGGGAGTCCCAGCAGCGCATCATCGTGGCCTGCTTCGCCTCCCACGTGCACCGCGTCCAGCAGGTGCTCGACGCCGCCTACGCCCACGAGCGCCAGGTGGCCTACGTCGGCCGCTCGATGGTGCGCAACATGGCGATCGCGCGCGATCTGGGCTACCTCAAGGTGCCGCCGAACACGCTGGTCGAGGCCAAGCAGTTGGCCGACCTGCCTCCGCAGCACCAAGTGCTCATCTCCACCGGCTCCCAGGGCGAGCCGATGTCGGCGCTCTCGCGCATCGCGCAGCGCAACCACAACTTCGTGCACATCGAGGAGGGCGACACCGTCCTGCTCGCCTCGAGCCTCATCCCCGGCAACGAGAACGCCGTCTACCGCGTGATCAACGGCCTCTCCCGCTGGGGCGCCCGGGTGGTGCACAAGGGCAACGCGATGGTGCACGTCTCGGGCCACGCCAGCGCCGGTGAGCTGCTCTACTGCTACAACATCGTGGCCCCGCGCAACGTGATGCCCGTGCACGGCGAGATCCGCCACCTGCTCGCGAACGGGACCCTGGCCCGCGAGACCGGCGTCGAGAACGTCGTCATCGCCGAGGACGGCATGGTCGTCGACCTCGTCGACGGCGTCGCCTCGGTGGCCGGCAAGGTCGACTGCGGCTACGTCTTCGTCGACGGCTCCTCGGTCGGCGACATCACCGAGTCCGACCTGAAGGACCGTCGCATCCTCGGCGAGGAGGGCTTCATCTCCGTCATCGTCGTCGTCGACTCCGTCACCGGGAAGGTCTCCTCCGGCCCCGAGATCCACGCCCGCGGCAACACCTTCGAGGACGCCGACTTCGAGGAGATCAAGCCCGCGATCGTCGACGCCCTCGACCGGGCGATCGCCGAGGGCAACACCGACGCCTACCAGCTCCAGCAGACCGTGCGCCGGGTCATCGGCCGCTGGGTCAGCTCGGCGCACCGGCGTCGGCCGATGATCATCCCGGTGGTCATCGAGGCCTGAGCCGCCCCGGACGCCGTCCGGCGGCGTCGATCCACAGCACCACCAGCATGTGGGGCACCGTCAGCGCCAGCAGCACCAGCAGGCTGCGGCCCAGGGCGGCCGTCGGCTCCGGATCGGCCAGGGTCAGGGCCACCAGCACCGCCGCGGCACCCGCGGCCGCCAGCGTCGGCCACGCCGCCAGCGCGGCGAGATGCCGGACGGCGGCGCGGTGGTCGCCGTGCGCCTCCAGCCGCGCCGTCGTCGGCTCGAGCGCCATCAGCCGACCGAGGTGGCGCAGGCCGTGCCAGCAGCCGAACCACACCCCGAAAGCCACCAGGGGAGGGGCCAGTGTGCCGAGGAGCGCGATGATCGCGAGGTCGCCGAGCACCTCCCGGCGTCCGGCCCGCGCGGCCGCGATCGCGGTCACCGCCGCCGCCACACACCACCCGCCCGCGAGCGCGAGCCGGACCACCGGCTCGGCGAGCAGACCGCCCAGCCCCGGCGTCACGGCGTCGGCCACCTCGCGCAGCTGATCCCCGACCCGGGCCAGGGGCAACAGCAGCGCCCCGGTGCCGGCCAGCGCGGCGGCGGCCGCCACCGGTCGCGGCGGCGTCCAGCCGGTCACGGCCCGCTGCACCTCGGCCTCTCCTTGGGCGAAGTGCAGGAGCGAGAGCGCGAGCACGGCGGCCAGCGCGAGCGGGCCGACCAGCACCAGCAGCCCCCATGCGGCCAGGGCGATGGCCGCGTAGACCCCCGCGGCCACCGGCGCCGACCAACCGCTCAGCCGTGCGGTCAGCAGGTGGTCGAGCGAGCCGTGGGGGAGGCCGAGCAGCAGCCCGATCGCGGCGAACCCGAGGGCGAGCGCGGCCACGACATCGTCCGGGAGCGGTGCGACCCGCAGCAGCAGCCCGACGCCGACGGCGGCGAGCAGCAGGCGCCGCGAGAGCCGGACCGCCGCCACCAGGGCAGGTGCGGCCGTCGCGGGCGTCGTCGTCGACAGGGCCATGCGGGTCACCTCGCTACGCGATGGGCGTACCTCGAATCTACACAGCCTGTTGAAGAACCTGTTGATGTTTTGGAGGCGAGGGTCATACTCGACTCACCGGCAGACTCTCAGGCACCGCCACGAGATTCCCCACCTGAACTGCGGAAACGCGGAACCGCCTCCTCTGGTCGCGATGGCGCGACCAGGGCCGCACCTCCCTTAAACCTCAACGGAGGATGTTCAGTGATTCCCGATCAACTCACCAGCGGCCAGTACCAGACGGTCTACAACCTCTTCTCGCTGGTCATCGCCGCGCAGTTGTTCACCGCCCTCTACCTGGTCGCCGCGCAGCCGCGCGTGCTGGCGCGGTACCGACAGGCGCTGCTCGTCTCGGCGACGGTGTGCGGCATCGCCGCCTACCACTACTTCCGCATCTTCAACTCCTTCCGGGACTCCTTCGTCACCGACGCGACCGGCGGCAACGGCGTCTACACCCAAGCGCCGGGGGAGTCCTTCAACGAGGGCTACCGCTACGTCGACTGGTTCCTCACCGTGCCGCTGCTGCTCGTCGAGCTCGTCGTGGTGCTGGCGCTGGCCAAGAAGCTGCAGACGTCGCTGCTGCTGCGCCTGGTGCCGGCCTCGGCCCTGATGATCCTGCTCGGCTACCCCGGTGAGATCTCCGACAGCGATGCGACCCGCAACATCTTCGGCCTGCTCTCCACGATCCCGTTCCTCTACATCCTCTTCGTGCTGTTCGTGGAGCTGACCCGCTCGCTCGACCGCCAGCCGGAGACGGTGCGCAACACGGTCTCGAAGATGCGCATCCTGCTGTTCGCGACCTGGGGCGTCTACCCGATCGCCTACCTCCTGCCGCTGCTCGGCTTCGACGGCGCGACCGCCTGGGTCGGCAAGCAGGCGGGCTACTCGATCGCCGACATCCTCGCCAAGTGCCTCTACGGCCTGCTCATCTACCGCATCGCCCGGCTCAAGTCGTTCGCCGACGACCCGGCGTTCGCGCTGGAGGAGGGCGGGCACGAGGGCGTCGACGCGCCCCGATCGCGGGTCAACGCCTGACCCGCACCCGACGCCGTCCCCGGCGCGGCCCCATCCCGCGCCGGGGGCGGGCGGGTCGGGCCGATCCCCGGGCCCGACCCGCAGGCTTCACCCGCATCACCCGCAGGATCAGGACGCCGACCGGTCGCCGCCGGTCGGCGTCCTGGCGTTCCGGGCTCTCCTGGCTCCCCGGCGGCCCGAGGACAGGCGAAACTGCCCGGATCCGGCTCGGAACGGCCCGAATCCGGCTGGTTTCCCCGCGCGGTTCCTGGGGGTGAGTGCAACACCGGCCGAGTGAGGGGTGTGTTGCATGTCGGGTCTGGTGTTCTC
>NZ_BAAAZH010000034.1:0-13179 GCF_039536805.1 Nocardioides fonticola
CCGCGGCGGCCGGGGCGGACGCCGGAGCGGCAGCCGCCGGGGCGGCGGGTGCGGCCGGGGCGGCGGGGCTCGCGGGCGCGCCGCCGGAGGACTTCAGCGCCTCGCCGAACTCCTTGCGGAAGCGCATCTCGGCGGGCAGCTCGACGGTCGAGCTCGCCGACTTGACGAACTCACCCATCTCCTTGAACTTCTCGAGAACGAACTTGCTCTCGACTCC
Source organism: Nocardioides fonticola (assembly GCF_039536805.1). Taxonomy (NCBI): domain Bacteria; kingdom Bacillati; phylum Actinomycetota; class Actinomycetes; order Propionibacteriales; family Nocardioidaceae; genus Nocardioides; species Nocardioides fonticola. The sequence goes on from NZ_BAAAZH010000034.1 coordinate 218, forward strand.
GAACTCCTTGGCGAGTTCGTGGACTCGGGTCTTGGCCACGGTTCTCCTTCTGGCCTGAGACCCGGGTCAGCCGGGGGTGTGTCTCAGACCGTTGGTTGGTTGTGCAGGTCGAGCTGGCTCATCGCGAGGTACTCATCGAGTGCTCATGAGCTGGTGCTCCAGTTTCTGGTCGGTCGGTCACGGTCGGTCTGCTCCTGCGCGGCGAGGTGCTCGGCGAGCAGGGTGGTGTCGGGCGCGGAGGCGAGCCGCAGGGCCCGTCCGAACGCCTTCTTCCGCGACGCGAGGTCGAAGCAGGCCCTCGTGGGGTGCAGGTGGGCACCCCGTCCGGGCCGAGTGCCGGTCGGATCCGGTACGACGACGGCGGAGCCGCGCGCATCGGAGCCGGCGACCACTCGCAACAACTCACGTCGGGTGGCCCGTTGCCGGCATCCGACGCAGGTCCGGACGGGGCCGACAGGGGCCGGGGCGTCCGGGCGCGCGGGGACTTGAGGATCGCGAACCACCGGCCGACAGCCTACCCCTCGGGCCGGTGAGACGCCGAACCGGCGGCCCGGGCCGGCGTCCGGGCCACCGCCGGGCTACTCCGCGGGAGCCTCGTCGCTGCGGATGTCGATGCGCCAGCCCGTGAGGCGGGCCGCCAGACGGGCGTTCTGACCCTCCTTGCCGATGGCGAGGGAGAGCTGGAAGTCCGGGACGACGACCCGCGCGGCGCGGGCCGCGGCGTCGACGACGGTCACCGAGGTCACCTGGGCCGGCGAGAGGGCGTGGGCGACCAGTTCGGCGGGGTCGTCGGACCAGTCGACGATGTCGATCTTCTCGCCGTGCAGCTCGGCCATCACGTTGCGCACCCGCTGGCCCATGGGGCCGATGCAGGCGCCCTTGGCGTTGACGCCGGGCACGGTGGCCTTCACCGCGATCTTCGTGCGGTGGCCGGCCTCGCGGGCCAGGCCCGCGATCTCGACGGTGCCGTCGGCGATCTCGGGCACCTCGAGGGCGAAGAGCTTGCGCACGAGGTTGGGGTGGCTGCGCGAGAGGGTGACCTGCGGCCCCCGCATGCCCTTGCGCACCGAGACGACGAGGCACTTGATGCGGTTGCCGTGCTCGTAGCGCTCGCCGGGCACGCGCTCGGCCGGCGGGAGCACGGCCTCGAGGCGGCCGAGGTCGACCATGACGTCGTCGGGGTTGCGGCCCTGCTGGATGACGCCGGAGATGATGTCGCCCTCGCGGCCGGAGAACTCGCCGAACTTGATCTCGTCCTCGGCGTCGCGCAGACGCTGGAGCATGATCTGCTTCGCGGTGGTCGCCGCGATGCGGCCGAAGCCGTCGGGGGTGTCGTCGTACTCGCCGATCGGCTCGCCGTCCTCGTCGAGCTCGGTGGCCAGGACGGCGACGCGGCCGGTCTTGCGGTCGAGCTCGACGCGTGCGCGCTCCTGGGCGCCGGGCGTCTTGTGGTACGCCGTCAGCATGGCCTGCTCGATAGCCTCCACGAGCACGTCGAAGGAGATCTCCTTCTCGCGCTCCAGCGTGCGCAGGATGCTCAGGTCGATGTCCATCAGGCGTCCTCCCCCTCGTTGTCGTGGCTCTCGTCGTCCGCGTGCTCGTCCTCGAGGTCCTCGATGTCCTCGAGCTCGACGTCGTCGATGCGGTTGAACTCGATCTGCACGAGGGCCTTGGCGATGTCGGCGAACAGCACGCGGCGGCGCTGCCCCTTGGCGTCGAGATCGACGCCCTCGTCGTCGGAGTCCAGCACACGGCCGGTGACACCGCCGCCCTCGACGAGGGTCAGCTTCACCAGACGGCGCCGGTTGCGGCGCCAGTGGCGCGGCAGGGTGAGCGGCCGGTCGACGCCCCGCGAGGTGACCTCGAGGGTGTAGGGGTCCTCCCCCATGACGTCGGAGTCGTCGAGGACGACGGAGATCGCGCGGGTGGCCTCGGCGATGTCGTCGAGGGTGATGCCGCCGTCGGCGTCGACGGCGATGCGCAGCAGGCGGCGCTTGCCGGCCGGCGTCAGCTCGACGGCCTCCAGGTCGTAGCCCAGCGTCTGCAGGGGCGTCGTCAACGCGGCCTCGACTCGGGCCCGGACATCTGCGGTGGTGCTCACCACGCGGCCTCCTGCTCTTCTCTTGTGGGCGTAGCGCCCCGACGCCGTCCGGCGTCCGCGGGCAGGCCCACGATACCCGCAGCCAGCGCCTAACCCTGGATTCACCGGTTCCCCGCTACTGCGCGACACCATCCGGGCGCCCTGGCTGCGTTACCGCCGCTCGATGGTGCAACCAGACCGCCGTCGCGCCGGCGCCTTGCCAGACCACCCGCCTGGCGCCGCTCGCTACGCGGCGCACCGGTGATTCCAGGCTGTTCCCGATCGCGGGACGCCCCCGGGCGCGCCGGTAGGGTCGGCGCGTGCCCGCCCCCCGCCTGACCCGCCGCCGGGCCATCGGCCTCCTGGCCGGCGGCGCGACGCTGGGGGCGACCGGCCTGCTCGTGGTCGGCTGCACCTCCGATGGGACCACCCGGCCACCCACGGATCGAGCCGACGTCGATGCGGACCGGCGGATCGTCCTCGACCTGCTCGTGCAGGTGCGGGGTCTGCAGGTGCTCCTGCACCGCACCCGCACGGCGTCGAGGGCCGACCGGCGCCGCTTCGCTGGCCTGGCCGAGCTGCACGAGGCCCAGGAGGCCGCCCTCGGCGGAGCGAGGCTGCAGCTCGACACCTCGGATCCGATCCCGGCCGGACGCGGCACGAGCGCCGTGCGATCGGCGGAGTCGAGCTGGATCCGGCGACTGACCGACGCCGCGGTACGGGCCGCCGAGCCCCGCTTCGCGCTGCTGCTGGGTGCGATGGCGGCCGGGACGGCGCAGGAGCTGACCCGGCTCGAGGACCGGGTCGAGACCGATCCCGTGCCCGGACCCACGCTGACGGCGGGCGCGGCGTCCGATGCCCTCCAGGACGCCCTGGCCGCCGAGCACGCCGCGCTCTACGTGATCGAGACGCTCGGGGCCCGCACCGCCTTCGACTCCGAACTGCGCGACCGCCTCGGTCATCTCGCCGGCCGCCACCGTGCGCGGCGTGAGGCGCTCATCGCGCTGCTCCTGGCCGCCGACACGGCTCCGGTGGGCCCCGCGTCGTCCTACGAGGTGCCGACCGATCTCGTCACCGCGGCGGGGATCACCGCCCGGATCGGCGAGGTCGAGGAGGACCTCCTCCCCCGCTACGCCGCCCTGGTCGCGGCCGGCCAGGGTGCGCTGCGCCGGTGGGCGCTCGGCCTCTGGCGGACGTCGGCGGAACAGGCCGTCCGCTACGGCCGACCGCCGGCGGCGCTGCCGGGCCTCGCGTCGTCCTGACGGCGGCTCAGCCTGAATCCAGTCTCAGACCGACCGGACGGCGTCCGGCACGTCCGAGCCGAGCGGCTCGGCGTGGTGGGTGCCCTCGGCGTCCGAGCCGGTGACGGCGACGTAGGCGACGAGCGCGGCGAAGAGGACCAGGCCGATGGCGGTCACCGGGCCGGTGCCCCAGCCGAGTCCGCCGCCCGAGGGCTTGGCGGCGAGGTAGTCCGCGACGCTCGCGCCCAGCGGACGGGTCAGGGCGTAGGAGGCCCAGAAGCACCCGACGGCCGGCAGGCCGAGGCGCCACAGGGCGAACGGGATGACGATGAGGGCGCCGAAGAGCACGATCGACCAGTCGAAGCCGAGCCCGGCGTCGATCGCGGCCGCGTCGCCGAGCGCCGTGCCGAGGCCGAAGGTCAGCAGCACCGTGCCCCAGTAGAACCGCTCACGCCGGGCCGTGGTGATGGAGTGCACCGACAGGGTGCCCTCGCTGCGGTACCACCAGGTCAGCAGGCCGCAGAGCAGGACGAAGTAGATGATCGAGTCGACCCAGTACGGCGAGCCGAGGGCGACGTGGGGCCCGTCGGCGATCATCGTGCCGAAGACGGCGACCATCAGGACCGTGACCCAGTACCGCACCGGGTGGTAGGTGTCGGCGCGCAGCTGCCAGGTGAGCGCGGCGAAGAAGCCGCCGACGCCGACGATGCCGGCCACGGGGATGCTGTGCGACCCCATGAAGTCGGCGGAGGTCTCGCCGATGCCGGTGGTCAGCAGCTTGATGGCCCAGAAGACGAGGAAGACCTCGGGGACCTTGGGAGAGACGAATGCCCGATTGCTCATGGGTGCAGCCTGCGCCGGCGAACCTGCCAACACCCTGACGACCTCGATCGCACCGGCACCCGGTGCCCCAGACATGCCAACGGCCCGCCAGCTCGTCGCTACGAGGAAGCCCCGAGATCTCCCCCGTAACAGCGAGCCGGCGGGCCGGCTGGTGTGACCATCCTGCGCGGAGCGGCACCGGATGGGCGAGCGAGCGGCTCCCTCAGGTCAGTGCACTGCAGAAACGTGCAGAAAGCTGCAGTGGCCCCTCGGACGCCGGTCGCCGCGGACCGCGATCAGGCGCGGTACGCCGTCCACATCTGGTTCATCCGGGTCGACTGACCGGCGGTGAACTCGGTGTAGCAACTGTCGTAGCTGTAGTCCATGAAGTTGTGGATCGGGTCGAGGCCGGGCAGGGAGCAGGAGTCGCGGCCCGCCGGACAGCCGGTGGTGGAGCTGGCCTGGGCGGGGGTGTCGCTGACCTCGTCGTTCGTGCTCGTGCAGCCGCCCTGGAAGGTGTGGTAGAGCCCGAGCCAGTGGCCGGTCTCGTGGGTGGCGGTCTCACCGAGGTTGTAGTTGGTGGCCGATCCGCCGGGCAGCGAGCTGTACTGCACCCGGATGCCGTCGATGCCGGGGTTCTTGGCGTAGTCCCACGGGAAGGTCGCGATGCCGAGGTAGCTGAAGTCGACCAGCCAGATGTTGAGGGCGTTCTTGCCGCCGAGGCGGGTCTTGGCGCGGTAGGTGGTCGACTGCTTGTCCTGGTGCCAGTTGGTGTTGTTGTAGCGGTCGACGCCGGCGAGGGTGAAGGAGAAGCCGGTGTTCGTGGCCGTGCTGGACTTCGCGCCCGCGTAACTGCCGTTGAGCACCTGGATCTGCTGGGCGATCTGGGTGTCGGTGACGTCGCCGTTGCCGTTCGCGTCGCGCATCACGTGCACGTAGACCGGGATCGTGACGGCCGTGGCACGGCGGGCGCCGGCGGACTCCCGGGCGGCCAGACGGCGCTGGAAGCGCTGCTCGATACGGGCCTGCTCGGCGGCGGTGATCTCCCGGTGGTCGCGCAGCTGCTGCCCGCCCCGCGCGGCGGCCGGGGCGTCCTCGACGTGGACGTCGGGGGTGAGGCACGGCGCGGCGTCGGCGCTCGTCTGGGTGGCCCCGGCGGTCGTCGGACTGGTGGCGGTGAACAGGCCGCCGACGACGAGGGCGAGGGACAGCGCCGCGAGGCGGCGGTGCTGACGGTGCTGGCGGTGCTGACTGTGGGGACGGTGAGGCATCGAGAAGGCTCCCTGCGACAGAGGCCGCGTCTCTCCTCGCGGCCGTGTGCCGACGATCCTGCGGCCTCCGGGCCGGTTCGCCGCAGGATCCACGTGGCGCACGTTCGTGCACTGCACGAAGGTGCAGTGGATCGGTGGGAACCGACCCCTCCGTCCGGGCGTCGGCGGCCGGCGACGTCCGAGCCGCCGGGGGCTCAGAGCCGCTGGCAGGCCCTGTCGCCGAAGGGACCGCTCCAGCGTCCCTGCCGGCGCACCCACGAGCCCCCTGCCGCCGAGCGGTCGTCGGTCTGGGGCAGTGACATCCAGAACGTGACGCGGGCCGGATCCGCGGAGGAGACGATCGTGAAGGCACCGGTGGCGTCGGTCTGCACCTTCCTGTTCACCGGCTTCGCCTCGCCCCGGCACTTCCGGGTGTACTCGACCTGCGTGTCGGCGGCCGGCACCCACCCGAAGCCGTCGGTCGTCGTGCCCCAGGCCTCGAGGCGGCCCGCCACGCGGATGACGCCGTCCGAGCGCTGGAAGCGTCCGGGCGTGAGCACGCGGAACTGTCGGGCCGAGGCCTGCGAGGACGACGGAGCGAGCGCGAAGGTGCCGCTGCTCGTCGTCACCGTGCCGTCGGTGACATCGAAGGTGAGGGTGCGGGCGTCGGCGCCGTATCCGGCTGCGGCGAGCGCCGCGAGATCGTCGCAGCCGACGAACATGCGCACCACCCCGTGGCTGGTGAGGTAAGCGTCAGAGATGCGCACCTCGCCGAGGACCTCCGCCGCGTCCGAGACCCGGATGCCGATCGAGAACGGCGACTCCTTCCCGTCGTCCGCATCCTTCTCCACTGCCGCCCGGGCCGGGCCGGTCAGCTCCGCTCCCCAGTCCGGGGTCCCGCAGGGCGACGTCCCGTGCGCCGCACGTCCCTCCCAGTAGACGTGCAGGTCGGTGAACTGGGAGGTGTCATCGGCGTGCGCAACCGGGGCGGGGGCTGCGAGGAGGCCACCGAGGAGGAACGCGGCGATGGCCGGGACGAGCGGGAGGGCGCGGGGAGCGGACACGGGGTACTCCAGGGTCTCGGGCGCCGCAGGGACACGGCGGATGCGGCAGAACCTAGGCCCCGCGCGAGGAATGTGGACGCTCGACGCTGTCCGGAATCGTCCGGATTCGCCCGCCGAGCCTCACCGCCAGCCGTCGACGATCGTGAGTACGTCGAGGAGGGTGTGCGCGACGGCGTCCGGGGTGCCCTCGGTGTGGCCGACCTGCTGGCGCGGGATGTCGCTGTGCGGCACGTGGATGGCCCGCAGCCCGGCGTTCTGAGCGCCCCAGACGTCGTCGAAGAGCCGGTCGCCGACATAGACGCAGCGCGCCGGGTCGGTGGCGCCGACCGCGGCGAGGGCCGCACCGAAGGCTTCCGGGGAGGGCTTGGTGTGCGGGATCTCGCTGGAGTAGACGTCGCCGTCGATGAGGTCGAGGACGCCGTCGCGCTCGAAGAACCCGCGATGCCACTCCCGCGGCCAGATCGTGTTGGAGAGGACGCCGACGGCGATGCCGCGCTCGCGCAGCCCCTCGAACAGCGGGCGCACCTCGGGGTCGGTGAGCGTGTGCGGCTCCCAGAAGTCGTAGTAGGCCTGGAGCAGGTCGGGGTCGTGGTCGAGCCCGGCCTCGTCGAACAGGTCGGCGATGGTGGAGCTGCGCTGCTCGTCGCGGCTGCGGCCCCAGATCACGTCGCCGGCCGCGTGCAGGCGCGCGGCGTGAGCGGCCCGCTCGTCGTGGCGGGCGTGGCGCACCGCCTCGGCCAGCGCGAGCGACTCGGCGTGGAAGTCGATGTCGTGCCAGGCCGTGAGCGTGCCGCCCCAGTCGAAGACGACCGCCTCGATACCCCCGCTGGGCGCGCCGCTCACGCCCGGACCAGGCGCACGAGGTGGTCGACGATCGCGTCGGCTGCGACCTCCTCGCGCTCGCCGCTGCGCCGGTCCTTCACCTCGACGGTGCCGGACTCGGCGAGCGACCGGCCGACGGTGACGATGGTCGGGACGCCGATCAGCTCGGCGTCCTTGAACTTCACGCCGGGGCTGACCTTGCCGGTGCGGTCGTCGTAGAGCACCTCGATGCCCTGCTCGGCCAGCTCGGTGGCGATGCGGTCGGCGGCCGCGAACGCGGCGTCGTCCTTGCCGGTGGCGATGAGGTGGACGTCGGCGGGCGCGACGTTGCGGGGCCAGCACAGGCCGATGTCGTCGAGGGTGCCCTCGGCGATCGCGGCGACGGCGCGGGTGACGCCGATGCCGTAGGAGCCCATGGTGACGGTGACGAGCTTGCCGTTCTCGTCGAGCACCTTGAGGTCGAGGGCCTCGGCGTACTTGCGGCCGAGCTGGAAGACGTGGCCCATCTCGATGCCGCGGGCGGTCTCGAGCGTGCCGTCGTCGCAGCGGGGGCAGGCGTCGCCGTCGCGCACCTCGGCGGCCTCGATGGTGCCGTCGACGGTGAAGTCGCGACCGGCCACGAGGTCGAGCACGTGCTTGCCGTCGAGGTTGGCGCCGGTGACCCACGCGGTGCCCTCGACGACGCGGGGGTCGACGAGGTAGCGGATGCCCGAGGCGCTCTCGGAGCCCAGCACCGCGGGCCCGATGTAGCCCTTGACCAGGCTGGGGTGCTCCTTGAGCTCGACGTCGGTCATGGGCTCGACCGCGATCGGCTCGAGCTGGCCCTCGAGCCGCTTGAGGTCGACCTCGCGGTCGCCGGGCAGGCCGATCGCCAGCGGCTCGGTGGTGCCGTCGGGGTGGCGCAGGGTGACCAGCACGTTCTTCAGGGTGTCGGCCGCCGTCCAGGCGCGGTCGGCGCGGGGGTGGGCGGTGTTGAGGACGTCGACCAGCGAGTCGATGGTCGGGGTGCCGGGGGTGTCCTCGACGTGGGCAGCGGCCAGCCCGTCGAGGGCGATGGCGTTCGGACGGCGGGTCTCGACGGCCTCGACGTTGGCGGCGTAGTCGCACACGGTGCACCGGACGTAGGTGTCCTCGCCGACCTCGGCCTTGGCGAGGAACTCCTCCGACGCCGACCCGCCCATCGCGCCCGAGGTGGCCTTGACGATCACGTAGTCGAACCCGAGCCGGTCGAAGATGCGCACGTAGGCGTCGCGGTGGGCCTGGTAGCTGGCCTCGAGCCCGGCGTCGTCGACGTCGAAGGAGTAGGAGTCCTTCATCGTGAACTCGCGACCGCGCAGCAGGCCGGCCCGCGGACGCGCCTCGTCGCGGTACTTCGTCTGGATCTGGTAGATCGAGAGCGGGAGGTCCTTGTAGGAGGAGTAGAGGTCCTTGACGACGAGGGTGAACATCTCCTCGTGCGTGGGGCCGAGCAGGTAGTCGGCGTCCTTGCGGTCCTTGAGGCGGAAGATGCCGTCGCCGTACTCGGTCCACCGGCCGGTGGCCTCGTAGGGCTCGCGGGGCAGCAGCGCGGGGAAGGACAGCTCCTGGGCGCCGATGGCCGACATCTCCTCGCGGATGATGTCCTCGATGCGGCGCAGCACCTTCAGGCCCAGCGGGAGCCAGGAGTAGATGCCGGGCGCGGCGCGGCGGATGTAGCCCGCGCGCACGAGCAGCCGGTGGCTGGCGACCTCGGCGTCCGCCGGGTCCTCGCGCAGGGTGCGCAGGAAGAGGCTGGACATCCGCATGATCCGGGTCGAGGTCATGGCCAGAAGGGTACGGGCGGCCGCACCCGGCCGGGAAACCGGTTTGGCCCGGATCCGCCCGGATCTGCTCGGACGCGCAACAGAACCGGCACCGACCGCGTCTGCTCCGGCGAGACCCCATCCCCGCCCCATCTCGGAGGACACCATGACGTCACTGACCTCGCTGACATCGCTCAGCCCGCCCCGCGCCCTGGCCGCCACCGCGGCCGTCGTCGCGATCGCCCTGCCGCTCGCCGGCCTGACGGCGTCCCTCGCGGACGCCGCCACCGCCCCGACGTCGGCCCGGGCGGCGCAGCAGGTGCGGGTCACCCCGACCGCCTTCGACCGCGGTCGCGACGCGGACGTGCCGCTCGTGCTCGACGGGAAGGTCGTCGACGGCGACACCACCGTCCCCGTGCCGGGCAACGCCACCGAGCTCGTGGCCCACGACGCCGACGGCTACGTGGTCCTGACGATCATCGACGACCGAGACCACCTCGTGCGGGTGGCGGACGGGCAGGACCCGGTCGACCTGCGCACGCTTCCCTACCCCGCCGAGGTCGCGGTGGCCTCCGATGGGTCGACGGTCTTCACCAGCGTCTACCGGACCGGCACGAAGCGATCGACGATCGCCGCCTTCGACGCGGGGACGGGCGACGTCGTCGCCCGCCGCACGTTCGACCGCTACGCCTACGCCCTCGACGGCAACCCCGATCTCGTCCTGGTGAGCGCCAGCAAGGACACTCGCACCCTCGAGTGGAGCTTCGAGGGGAACGCCGTGCGCACGATCTCCTCCGACCAGGGCTACTACGCCGACCTCGCCACCAACACCCTCGCGGCGTTCACCGGCGACCCCTACGACGGCGGCTGCACCCGCGTCTCGGCGGTCGACCGGCCCGGCAGCACGCTCTGGCGCGACTGCGACGCCGCTGTGATCAGCTCCGCGCCCGGTGGTCGCACGGTGACGGTGTTCATCCTCAGCGACGGACCAGGACCGAGCGAGGTGACCGTGCGGACCCCGGACGGACGTCCGGTCACTACCTACACCAACCCGAGGGGCACGGTCGGGGTCGCGGGCTGGGAGCCTGGCGGATCCGTCCTGCTCGGGGTGCACGGCCCGAAGCGCGGCGCCATCGTCCGCTGCGACGACGCGGACTGCGAGCGCGCGTCGGCCCACCTCGCCGGAACGGACTGGTGATCGCGATGCGCACCCTGACCCGCCGCGCCGCCCTCGCGCTCGCCGCGACCGGCATCGCCGTCCCCCTCACCGCCGCCGCCCTGGGCAACGGCAGCTCCGCCGCACCTGCGGCCGACCGCGCGGCCGTGCGGGCGACGACGTCCGCCCGCGCCGCCGTCCCGACGGTGGAGATCACCCCCGGCGGCCTCGACCGCGGCGACGCTCCGAGCGTGCCGTGGGCCGTCGAGGACGTGCTGCACGTCGGCGACACCGCCACGACGCTGCCCGGGTACGTCACCGTGCTCGGCCGCAGCGACACGGCCGTCATCGCCTACGTCGCCGGGCGGCACACCGACCGGATCATCGCCGTGCGCGATGCCGGTGGTCGGCTGCTGCTCGATCGCGTGCCCGGCGGACAGGGGGCTGTCGTCTCCGAGGACGGACGGCTGCTGTTCCTGCGCGACAACGGCGACGACTCGATGATCCGGGTGCTCGCCACCGACGACGGGCACCTGGTCGCCTCCCGGAGGATCCGCGGCTTCCACGTGCCGATCGGCGGCACCGACGAGGTCGTCTATCTCGGCGGCGACGGCAGCACCCTCGCGTGGACCATCGGCGGCGGGGTGCAGCGGATCGTGAAGGCCGGCGGCGACCTCGTCGCACCGGGCGCCGATCTGCTGGCCACCGTCAGCGGCCAAGGCGACCGCATGTGCACCACGGTGCGCCAGCTCTCGGAACCCACCCAGGTCGTCTGGGAGTCGTGCACGGAACGGGTGGTCTCGATCGCCCCCGGCGGCGGGCGACTGCTCACCACTCCCGTGCTGTTCAAGCCGGGCGGCGACCGGCTCGCCATGCGCACCACCGAGGGCGACCTGCTGGCGCGCTACCGCGGCCCGGACTCCTACTTCGACCGTGCCACCTGGGAGGACGATGCCACCGTGCTCGTGCGAGTGAGCAAGGGACGCCGGTCGGCGTACGTGCGCTGTGCCGCTGCCGAGTGCGAGCAGGCGACCGGGGTGGCGGTCGCGCCTCCGGTCAGCGGCTGACCCGGCGACGCCGTCCGAGCAGCGCCGAGGGGTCGCGACCGGTCGCGACCCCTCGGTCGTCCGAGCGAAGGGCGGTCAGCCCCGGCGCCAGAGGTCCCAGGTGGCCTTGATCATCGGCCACTGGAGCGGCAGGCGTGCGAGCGTGCCGGCCTTGTAAGCGGTGTTGCGGCCCTGCTGGGCGTCGATCGCCATCTGCACGTTGGCCGGGAAGACCGCGACGAGCAGGGCCGCGCTCGCGAGCCCGGCCGCGCGGCGCGTCTGCGGGACGGCGAGGCCGGCGGCGCAGGCGAGCTCGGCGACCCCGCTCGCGACGATGAGGTCGCGGTGCTTCTCGGCCGGGATCCAGCGCGGCATCGCGAGATCGAAGGTCTGGGGGCGCACGAGATGGACGACGCCGGAGACGGTGAACGCCGTCGCGACGGCCTTGGCGGTGCGGGAGAGGGTCACGGGCGCGAGCCTAGGCGACGGGGTGAACGATCCGGCGTCCGACCGAGGACGCTCCGGGCGAGCCGCCCCGCACCCGAGCCCCGCCCGTGGAGCGGACCTGCTCAGAACATCACGGTGCTGAACCGCGCGGTCTCCTCGAACCCCACGCGGGCGTAGGCGGCCCGCGCGGCGTGGTTCCACTCGTTGACGTAGAGGGAGACCGTCGGCGCGATCTCGGCTCGCACGATGTCGACCACCGCCGCCATGCCCCGGGTGGCAAGGCCCTGGCCGCGGAACTCCGGCGGCACGTAGACGCCCTGGATCTGGGCGGCGTACGGGGTGGCACAGGCGACCTCGGCCTTGAAGACCAGCCGCCCCTCGTGGAACCGCGCGAACGACCAACCGCGGCTGATCAGCTGGGAGACGCGGGCACGGTACAGCTCGGCACCCCCGCCCTCCTCGGGCGAGATGCCGACCTCCTCGGTGTACATCGCCACGCACGCGGGATAGACCTCGGCGAGGTCCTGCCGGGTCGTGCGGCGCACCCCGCCGTCCGGCTCGACCCGGGGCGGGGCGTCGATCTGGAGGTGCGGTTGGCGCCAGCGGATCTCGCGGGGCCGGCCCCAGCGCATGCCGATCGCGCCCCAGAACGCCTCGACGGCGTCGTGCGGGCCGACGATCGTCGAGACGCTGCGACCCCGACCGCTGGCACGCTCGGCGAACGCGCGGGCGTCGTCGGGGCCGGCGTTGATGGGCACCAGGTTCGCCCCGACGTGGCAGGCCGCGACCATGCGGCCGCCGCTGAACCGGCCCCACACCTCGCCGCCGAGCCAGCGCGGCTCGAGGTTGGTGGTGCGGGCGCGATAGGACGGGAAGACGTTGACGACCGGATCGGCGTCCGCGAGCGCCAGGAACTCGCCGAGATCGCCCGCGCCGAGCAGGCGGACACCCTGACGAGTAGTGAGCACGTCATGAGCCTAGTGCCGTGGGCCCATGTGCTGGACCGGCGGCGTCGTCGTTCCGGCGCAGCTCCGGGACGGGCCTTCCCCCGGGCGTAGGCCCGGTGGCTCCGATCCGTCCAGCGAGAGCCGCGATCGTCCGATAACCGGATGCACTTCTCAGGGGAAACTGTCACTTATCGGCCGAAGTTTTCCGGCGGAGTCCATCGGTCGAAGCAACGCTGACCCGGATGGGGGCGTTGATCGTGCCGAAGGTGTTCTCGTACGAGACTCGTGATGAGTTCTTCGGGTTGG
>NZ_BAAAZH010000035.1:0-59371 GCF_039536805.1 Nocardioides fonticola
GAACACCAGACCCGACATGCAACACACCCCTCACTCGGCCGGTGTTGCACTCACCCCCAGGAACCGCGCGGGGAAACCTGCAAGCCCTACTCGGCCGCCGCCAGCTGCCCGCACGCCCCATCGATCTCCCGACCACGCGTGTCGCGGACGGTCGTGGGGATGCCCTTGGCCTCGAGCCGGCGCACGAACTCGCGCTCGTCGGCGGGGTCGGAGGCGGTCCACTTCGAGCCGGGGGTCGGGTTGAGCGGGATGAGGTTCACGTGCACCCAGCCCCAGTCGCCGTAGGACTGCAGGACGTCGCCGAGGAGATCGGCACGCCAGCCCTGGTCGTTGATGCCGCGCATCATGGCGTACTCGATGGAGACGCGGCGCTTGGTGAGGCGGGCGTAGTCCCAGGCGGCCTCGACGGTCTCGGCGACCGAGAAGCGGGTGTTGATCGGCACCAGTTCGTTGCGCAGCTCGTCGTCCGGGGCGTGCAGGCTCAGCGCGAGGGTGACCGGGATGCCCTCCTCGGCCAGCTGGCGGATGCGCGGCACCAGGCCGACCGTGGAGACGGTGATGCCGCGCGCCGACATGCCCAGCCCGTCGGGGCTGGCGTCGGTGAGGCGGCGGACGGCGCCGATGACGGCCTTGTAGTTGGCCAGCGGCTCGCCCATGCCCATGAAGACGACGTTCGAGACCCGGCCCGGGCCGCCGGGCACCTCGCCGCGGGCCAGGGCGCGGGCACCGGCGACGACCTGCTCGACGATCTCGGCGGTGCTCATGTTGCGCTGCAGACCGCCCTGGCCGGTGGCGCAGAAGGGGCAGGCCATGCCGCAGCCGGCCTGGCTGGAGACGCACATGGTGGCGCGGTCGGGATAGCGCATCAGCACCGACTCGACCAGGGCGCCGTCGAAGAGCCGCCACAGCGTCTTGCGGGTGGTGCCCTTGTCGGCCTCCATCGTGCGCAGCGGCGTCATGAGGTTCGGCAGCAGGGTGGCGACCAGATCGGCCCGCTGACCGGCCGGCAGATCGGTCATCTGCTCGGGGTCGTCGACGAGCCGCGCGAAGTAGTGGGTGGAGAGCTGCTTGGCCCGGAAGCCCGGCAGGCCGTTCTCCTCGAGCAGCGCCTTGCGCCCGGCCGGATCGAGATCGGCCAGGTGGGCGGGCGGCTTCGCGCGCCCCTTCGGCGGCTCGAACACCAGGGGCAGCGACTTCGGGGCGTCGGACATCTCCCCCATCCTCCCACCTCGACGTAAGGCGACCCGAATCCGTGCCGGACGCCGCGCCTGGCCGATCAGGCCTGGGAGTGGATGAGGTACCAGAGGACGGCGGCCGCGACCGAGCCGACCACCACGAGGGTCGAGACGATGCCGAGCATCATGTAGCGCCCGAAGCGACGCGAGGGCCGGTAGACGACCAGGCCGATCGGCACCGCCAGCGCGATGAGCACGAACGGGTAGAGCGACTCCGCGGTGTCGTAGTCGAGCAGCCAGTTGAGCACCGCCCCGTAGAGGCCCGGCACCAGGATGATGAAGAACATCCCGGCGAAGAAGCCCGAGAGCGGCGCGAACACCGGGTGCTCGCGGTGCCACCAGTTCGGTCCGGACGGCGCCGCGTCGGCCATCGGGTCGGCCGAGGCGGGTGCGTCGCCGTCGACCACGGCGATCTCGCCGCCCGGGTCGGTCGCGACGTCGTCCTCACTGCTCACCCGCCCGAGGGTACTGGGCCAGCCTGTGGGCGTCCTGAGATCAGGCGTGCGGGTCGGCGGGCAGGCTCACGGTGCGCAGGTCCGGCATCGTCGACGAGCGCCACGCCTCGACGCTCGGCGGGCGACCGGCGAGGTCGGCCTCGAGCACGGTCCAGGCGATGCCGTGCCCGATGAGGACGACGTCCTCGCCGGCCATCGTGCGACGCAGCGGGAGCAGCGCCGTCCGCAGCCGGCCCCGGAGCTCCTCCAGGCTCTCCCACCCCGGAGCGGCCGCGGCGGCCGGGACGGCGAAGGCGCGGGCCGCGGTGAGGTCGTAGGCGTCGTCCCAGGCGTCGGGACGCCGCAGCTCGGCGAGGCCCTCCAGGATGCCGACCTGGCCGTCGGTGAGCAGCTGCGCGGTCTCGACCGCCTTCGGCTCCGGCGAGCAGAACCAGGTGGCCCCGTGCGGCAGCCGATCGCGCAGCGCCCAGACATCGTCGAACCCCGCGGGATCGAGCTCCCAGGTCGCGGCCGGGCGGTCGCGCACGACCAGCGGACGGCCGTGCCGCACGAGGTGGGCGCGGATCGGGAGGGGCACGGCCGCTCAGAAGACGGCGTAGTGCAGCAGCAGCCAGATCGGGGCGATCGTGGCGAGCAGGGAGTCGAGCCGGTCCATCAGACCGCCGTGGCCGGGGATGACCTGGCTCATGTCCTTGATGCCCAGATCGCGCTTGATGACCGACTCGCACAGGTCGCCGAGGGTGGCCATGACGACCGCGATGAGGCCGAGGGCCACGCCGACCCACCAGTCGCCGTCGAGGAGCCACACGACCAGCCCGATGCCGCCCGCGACGGTGAAGACCACCGATCCGGCGAAGCCCTCCCACGACTTCTTCGGGGAGATGACCGGGGCCATCGGGTGCTTGCCGAAGAGGACCCCGGCGGCGTACCCGCCGATGTCGGAGGCGATCGTGACGAGGATGAAGACCAGGATGCCGGCGACCCCGTCGTTGTCGAGGCCGCCGCCGGTGTGCCCGCCCTCGGAGAGCATGAGCGCCACGAAGGAGCCCAGGAACGGCACGTAGACGAGGGTGAACACCGAGGCGGTGGCGTTCATGACGTAGCCGTCGATGCCGCGCTGGAGCAGCCACAGCATGATCGCCAGGGCGGTGACGGCGGTAGCGGTGACGAGCGCCGGCGCCCCCCAGAAGTAGGCGACGACGACCATCACCACGCCGCCCACCATCAGCGGCTGCTCGGGCAGGTCGATGCCCTTGGCCAGGAAGCCCTTGTGCAGCTCCCACACCGCCACGACCACGGCCGCGGCGACGATGAGCATGAACAGCGACTTCTCCAGCGCCAGGGAGGCGGCGATGGCGCCGAGCAGGACGACGGCCGAACCGACGGCGGCCTTGAGGTCGCGGCCGGCCCGGCCGTGATCCTTCGCGGCCGGGCCCGACGGCGTGGGCGCGTTCGCAGGTGCGGTCATCGGGGTGGAACTGGCGAGGTCCTCAGACCTCGAGCAGCTCCGCCTCCTTGTTCTTCAGCATGTCGTCGATCGCGTCGGTGTGCTTCTTGGTGAGACCGTCGAGGCGCTTCTCGGCGCCGGTGACGTCGTCCTTGCCGACCTCGCCGTCCTTCTCGAGCTTCTCCAGGGCCTGCTTGGCGGTGCGGCGCAGGTTGCGGACGGCGACGCGGCCGTCCTCGGCCTTCGCTCGGGCGACCTTGATGAACTCCTTGCGGCGCTCCTCGGTGAGCTCGGGGAAGACGCAGCGCAGCACCTTGCCGTCGTTGGCGGGGTTCACGCCGAGGTCGGAGTCGCGGATGGCGCGCTCGATGCCGCCGATGGCGCCCTGGTCGTAGGGCGCGATGAGGATGACGCGCGCCTCGGGGGCGGTGAAGGAGGCCAACTGCTGCAGCGGGGTCGGCGAGCCGTAGTAGTCCACGACGATCTTGCTGAACATGCTCGGGTGCGCCCGGCCGGCCCGGATGGCCGCGAACTCCTCACGGGTGGAGTCGACCGACTTGTCCATCTTGGTGTCGGTCTCGTTGAGGATGTCGTTGATCACGGGTGCTCCTGGTGTCGAAACGTGGTGTGGTGCCGGCGGACGTGACGGGTCACGAGTGGACCAGCGTCCCGATCCTCTCACCCTGGACGGCACGCAGGATGCTGCCCTCGACGTCCATGCCGAACACGATCATCGGCAGGTTGTTCTCGCTGCACAGGGTGAAGGCGGTCTGGTCCATGATCGCCAGGCCCTCGGCGATCGCGCGGTCGTAGGTGAGGTCGTCGTACTTGACGGCGTCCGGGTCGCGCTTGGGGTCGGCGGAGTAGACGCCGTCGACCCCGCTCTTGGCCACGAGCACGACCTCGCAGCGGCTCTCCAGGGCCCGCTGGACGGCGACGGTGTCGGTGGAGAAGAAGGGCATGCCCATGCCGGCGCCGAAGATGACGACGCGACCCTTCTCCATGTGCCGGATCGCGCGGCGCGGGATGTAGGGCTCGGCGACCTGGCCCATGGTGATGGCGGTCTGGACGCGGGTCTCGACGCCCAGCTTCTCCAGGAAGTCCTGGAGCGCCAGGCAGTTCATGACGATGCCGAGCATGCCCATGTAGTCGGCGCGCACGCGGTCCATGCCGCGCTGCTGGAGCTCGGCGCCGCGGAAGAAGTTGCCGCCGCCGGTGACGACGGCGATCTGCGTGCCCGAACGGGCCACGGCCGCGATCTCCTCGGCGATCTTGTGGACGACGTCGGGGTCGACCCCGACCTTGCCGCCGCCGAACACCTCGCCGGAGAGCTTGAGCAGCACACGCTTGTAACCGGGCACCGGGAACCTTTCGATCGCGAGCGGGAGCGGGGCGAGGTTATCAGTGACCGGGCCGGGCAGCCGGAACGGCGATGCCGCCGCCGGGGCCCGGGTGACTCAGCGCACGCGATCGACCCGCGAGCGATGCTGCCGGTGGTTGTCGCCGTCGATGTCGGAGTCCCGGGTACGGGAGATGTGGTCGACCTTCTCCTCGCCTCCCTCGACGGGCTGGGCCGCGATCAGGGTGTCGCGTTCGAACTCGTGCGTCTTGTCGTTGTTGCGGTAGTAGCGGTAGATCAGCCAATACGTCGTCACGGCCCCGGCCGGCCCGGCGGCCAGCAGCCAGACGCCGCCGTCGGACGCCAGCGGGCTGACCTGGACGACGTGGGCGACCCCGAGGGCCCATGCCGCGCTCATGACGTCGCCACCAGGATCGCGCCGGCGACACCCTCGAGCACGGTGCCCACCGTCAAGGCGGCGAGCAGCAGCCGAGGCTTGGAGACGGGGATGCTGCCCATCGTCTCGCCGGTGCGGGCGTTCACGGCGATGTAGTGGAGGAGTCCATTGCTCTCCTGCCGATACGAGTAGAGCCACACCGGCAAGTACATCGAGACCCACCGCGAGCCGCCGACATCGATCCTCTCCTGCTCCCAGCGCACACCGCGGTCGAAACGCCCCAGCGAGGGCTCCACCTGCGAGCGACCGATCGAGAGCAGCTGGTCCTCCAGCACGGGCCCGAGATTCTCGACGTCGAGGTCGCGCTTCTCGCTGGTGAACCCGACCAGGTAGCTGGCGTTCCAGCGCACCGCGTTCTTGGTGTCGAAGGGCAGCACCGAGTTGACGATGTTGTTGGTGGTGCCGCTGCTCAGATCGGCACGCTCGGCCGCACCCTCGATGGTGAGGTCGTCGACGGTGAAGGCCACCTTGCGCGAGATCCGGTAGACGTCGGCCGCGTAGTAGGTGACGCTCTTGTCGCCCTGCTTCTCGGTCCAGCGTCGCGTCTCGACCTCGGCCTTGCCCCAGTACTCCGACTCCGCCCGGGCATCGATGACGAGATAGGGCAGGTAGACGCCCAGGACGTTCTCGGGCACGAACTCGGCCTTGAACCGCTTGTGGGCGAAGAGGCGTCGCTTCGAGGCGAACCCGCGGATCTTCTCGACCGCCTCGTCCTTCGTCAGCTTGAACGGCAGGACGGCGTCCGGGACCGCTCCGTTGGCGATCTGCTGGTTCACGTTGAGCGTGTGCCGGCACCAGTGGCAGCGGGCGTTGAGCGCGTGCGCGGTGTCGACCACGACCTCGGCGCCGCATGCCTCGCACTTGAACGTGAGGACGTCGGCGACGTCGGCCTGGATGCGCCGGGCACCGCTGGCGATGACCGTGCCGTCGAGCTGGTCTATGCCCTCGCCGAGGCCGAACTCCTCCTCGACTCGGGCCTCCTGCCACTCATGGCGGCAGAACAGGCACACCAGGTTGCCGGTCGACCCGCGTAGTTGGACGTCGGTGCCCCCGCACTTCGGGCAGCGGTTCAGGCCGTCCTTGAGCGATTCGTTGACCGTCTCGATGCTGGGCCCCGGCTCGGGTTCGGCCCGCGCGGCGGCGAGCTCCTCCTCCAGCGACAGTGGAGGCCCGTCGAAGGGCGGCTGCTGCGGCGCTGACTCCTGTGTCATCGACGGATCTACCTCAGAGCCCCAGGGCCTTGGCCTTGACGGCGTCGTAGTCGGCCTGGGTGATCAGACCGGCGTCGAGCATCTCCTTGGCACGGGTCAGCGCAGCCATGGGATCGGCTGCGGAGGTAGCTGCCGGGGCGGCTGCGGGGTCCGCTGCGGCGGGCGCAGCTCCCGAGGGAGCCGCGGGGGCCGGCGGGGTGGCGGGGGCTGCCGGGGCTGCGGGCGGCGCCGGCGGCGTCGTCGGCGGCACGGGCTGCTGCAGACCGCCCAGACCGAGACCGCCCACACCCACGCCCATGCCGATCAAGCCGGCCGGGCCGGCGTTCTCGCCTGCGGATTCGATGCCGGCTGCCACCGAGGCCTGCAGGTTCGAGTTGCCGCGGGCGCCGGAGAGGGCGTCCGCACGCTGCACCTTGGCGAGCAACTCGCGGGTGGCGGCGTCGTACTCGATGGCGATGATCGCGGTCTTGACGATCTCGAGCCCGCGGTCGGTGCGCCACTGGTAGTTCTGCTCGACCGCAGCCGAGAGCGACTGGGCGAAGCCGATGGAGTCCTGCTGCAGCTTCGCGATGCGGTTGCCCTTGGCGGGGTCGTTCGTGTACATCGAGAAGGCGGGTGCCAGCGAGCCCACGACCTCGTTGAACAGCTGCTCACCGGCCGGGTTGTCCATGTCGGTGAAGTCGAAGGTCGAGCGGCCGTTGATGACGTCGGCCGGCACGAAGTTGCGGATGAAGGTCAGCGGATCGGTGATCTTGAGCGTGTACGTGCCGCGCGTGATGGCGCCGACCTGGGTGTTGAGGAACGCGTCGTCCCAGTAGATCTCGGACTGGGTGCCGAACTTGTTGTTCGGCAGTTCCTTGAGCGAGACGAACACCGCCGTCTGCTGCGACGAGGGCCGCCCGCCGAACTTGAAGCGCTCCCAGCTCTGCTTGATGATCGAGTCGACCAGGCCGCCGCCGGTGAAGATCGACTGCGAGGCCGCCTCGTCGGAGTCCCAGATGTAGGCGCCGGGCTCGGCGGCGAAGCCCGTGAAGGCGCCGTCCTGGAGCAGCACCAGGCCGTAACCCGGGGGGATGATGATCTTGGAGCCCTTGGTGATGACGCCGTCGGACCCGCGGGTGTTGCTGCCGCGACCGGCGTTCTGGCCCTGCTGCACCGCAGGGAAGAGGGCCGCGGTGGCACCGATGCCGGCGGGCACGCCGTAGAAGTCGACCCACTGGTCGGCGAGGGTGCCGCCGATCGCGCCGGCCACGGCCTGGATGAGTCCCACCTGTCGTACACCTCCACCTGGAACGGCGCGCCCCGCTCCTGCAGGACGCCGGTCGCCGAGGGCTGGACGACCGCGATCAACCTACCGCTGCCGCAGGCCCGACGGGAGGGAACATGGACACCGGAGTCGGCGGGCAGGTGAAGGTCGAGAGACGGGACGGTGCCCGAGGAGAGCCGAACGGCCGGCCACCCCGTGCGGGGTGGCCGCCCGTCGGTCAGGACTGGGCGACGCTCAGGCGCCGACCTCGAAGCGGGCGAAGCGGGTGACCGTGGTGCCGGCGGCGTCCAGGACCTGCTTGACCGACTTCTTGGCCTCGAAGACCGACTCCTGGTCGAGCAGGACGATCTCCTTGAAGAAGGCGCCGATGCGGCCCTCGACGATCTTGGCGACGGCAGCCTCCGGCTTGCCCTCCTCGAGCGTCTTCTTGGTGAGCACGTCGCGCTCGGACTCGACGACGTCGGCCGGGACCTGGTCGCTGGTGAGGTACTGCGCCTTGAGCGCCGCGGCCTGCTGGGCGGCCTGCTTGGCGGCGGCCTCGTCACCGGTGTACTCGACGAGGACGCCGAGGGTCGGGGGCAGGTCGGAGGCCTTCTTGTGCAGGTACACCGTGGTGGTGCCCTCGAAGTAGGCGACCTGGCCGAGCTCGATCTTCTCGCCGATGGTGATCGCGAGGTCCTGGACGACCTCGCCGACCGTCTTCTCGCCCAGGGCGATCGCCTTGAGCGCCTCGGCGTCGCCGACCTTGTGGGTGTCGGCGGCCTCGGCGATCTGCTGGGCGGCGGCGACGAACGCCTCGTTCTTCGCCACGAAGTCGGTCTCCGCGAGCAGGCTGATCAGGGCGTTGCCCGACGCGGCGACGAGGCCGGCCGAGGTCTCGCGCTCGGCGCCGCGGGCGGCCGCCTTGGCGGCACCCTTGACGCGGAGCAGCTCGACCGCCTTGTCGAAGTCGCCGTCGGTTTCGTCGAGCGCCTTCTTGCAGTCCATCATGCCGGCCTGGGTCAGCTCACGGAGCTTCTTCACATCGGCAGCGGTGTAGGCCATCTGGGGTCCTTCTCGAGTCGTGGAAGTGGTGGGACGCGGTGGGGCTCAGGCCTCGGCCGGGGCCTCGGTGGCCTCGGCGGCGGGGGCCTCGACAGCCTCGGCGGCCTCAGCGACCGGAGCGGCCTCGGCGACCGGAGCGTCGGCGGCGGGGGCCTCGGCGTCACCGGTCAGCAGCTCGCGCTCCCACTCGGCCAGGGGCTCCTCGGCGCCGTTCTCGGCACCGTCGGTCTTCGCGCCGGAGCGGGCGATGAGGCCCTCGGCGACGGCGTCGGCGACCACGCGGGTCAGCAGCCCGACGGCGCGGATGGCGTCGTCGTTGCCCGGGATCGGGAAGTCGACCTCGTCGGGGTCGCAGTTGGTGTCCAGGATGCCGATGATCGGGATCCGGAGCTTGCGCGCCTCCTCGACGGCCAGGTGCTCCTTCTTGGTGTCGACGATCCACACCGCGGAGGGCGTACGGCTCATCTCGCGGATGCCGCCCAGGGTCTTGTCGAGCTTGTCGCGCTCCCGCTTCATCTGCAGGAGCTCCTTCTTGGTGCGACCCGAGCCCGCGACGTTGTCGAAGTCGATCTCGTCGAGCTCCTTGAGGCGGTTGATGCGCTGGTGCACGGTCGAGAAGTTGGTGAGCATGCCGCCGAGCCACCGCTGGTTGACGTAGGGCATGCCGACGCGGGTCGCCTGCTCGGCGATGGCCTCCTGGGCCTGCTTCTTGGTGCCGACGAACATGATCGTGCCGCCCTTGGCGACCGTCTCCTTGATGAAGGCGTAGGAGCGGTCGATGTAGGCGAGCGACTGCTGCAGGTCGATGATGTAGATGCCGTTGCGCTCGGTCATGATGAAGCGCTTCATCTTCGGGTTCCAGCGACGGGTCTGGTGTCCGAAGTGGACGCCGCTCTCGAGGAGCTGGCGCATGGTCACGACTGCCATGAGGGATCTTCTCCTGTGTGGGCCCGCCCCGATCGCGCGTCCTTGGCACCGCGCAGGCGGCAGGACGCTCCGGGTCGGGACCCGTAGTGGTTTTCAGTTGCTGCCGCCGGCGGGTGCCGGAGGCCCTGACGTCCGCGCGCGGTCCGACCCGCCGGAGCGGGACCGAGGACCGACGCCCACGGGCGGTCGGGCCCGGAGGGGGCCCGTCGTGGTCTGCGGTCGTGCGAAGTCGACCCGTGAGGATCGCATCGGGCAGCTTACGCGAGGCCTCGCCGCAGGAGCCAATCCGCAGCGGACGGCCCGGAGGTGTCCACAGGCCCTCTCGCGGACGCCGTCCTCCCCCGGTCGCCGCCGCCCCTGTCGCCGGCATCGCCGCTCGGCGCAGGCTCGGACGCATGCGCCATCCACTCCCGACCGTCGTCCTCCTGCTCGCCCTGGCGCCGGTGGCGGTGCCCCCGGCCACCGCCGAGGGGCCGGCGGCACGCTGGCCGTTGTCGCCCACCCCGACCGTGGTGCAGGGCTTCGATCCGCCCACCAGCCCGTGGGGGGCCGGTCACCGCGGGGTCGATCTGCTCGGTTCGCCGGGGCAGGCGGTGCTGGCGGCCGCGGCCGGCACGGTGCGGTTCGCCGGGATGCTGGCCGGCCGCCCGGTCGTCGTGGTCGACCACGGCGGTGAGCGCACCACCTACGAACCGGTGCGTCCGGCAGCCGGCATCGTGGTCGGCAGACGGGTCGGAGCAGGCGCCGTGCTGGGCGACCTGGAGGTCGTCGGCTCCCACTGCCCACCCCGGGCCTGCCTGCATTGGGGGCTGATCCGCGACGTCGACGACGTCTACCTCGATCCGTTGCAGATGCTCGGTGCCGGCCCGGTGCGCCTGCTCCCCTGGGACGCCACCGCGACGCCCGCGACCGCTCCTCCCCCGGCAGCCGCCTGGGTGCCGGCGGTGACGGCGGTGGTGACGACGCTGGTGACGGCACTCGGTCTGCCGCCGGCGGTCACGATGGCGGCTCCGGCGGCGGCTCCGGCGGCGAGGGAGCCGTGAGCCCGGGTGGTCGAGGTCAGGCGCGGGGGTGCGCCTGGGCGTAGGCGCGACGCAGCCGGTCGGTGCTCACGTGGGTGTAGAGCTGGGTGGTGGCCAGCGAGGCGTGGCCGAGCAGTTCCTGCACCGATCGAAGGTCGGCCCCGCCCTCGAGCAGGTGGGTGGCTGCGGTGTGGCGCAGCCCGTGCGGACCGATGTCGGGTGCCCCGGGCACCTCGGCGATCCGCCGATGCACGAGGGTGCGGACGGCGCGCTGGTCGATCCGACCGCCCCGCGCACCGAGGAAGAGCGCCGGGCCGGAGTCGGGTCGCGCGAGCTCGCGGCGTCCCTGTTCCAGCCAGAAGCCGAGGGCGCGGGCCGCCGGCCGCCCGAAGGGCACGGTGCGCTCCTTGCGGCCCTTGCCGAAGACGCGCACCACGCAGCGCTCGCGGTCGACGTCGTCGACGTCGATGCCGACCAGCTCGCCGACGCGGATGCCGGTGGCGTAGAGCAGCTCGAGCATGGCGACGTCGCGCAGCCCGACGGCACTCCCGTCGTCGGCCGCGGCCACGGCCGCCGCGATCAGCCGGGACGCCTCGTCGGCACGCAGCACCGGCGGCAGCTCGCGGTGCGCCTTGGGGCGGGCGAGGCTCGCGCCGGCGTCGGCGGGAGCCCGGCCGGTGCGGGCGGCCCAGGCGGTGAAGACCCGAGCGGCGGTGGAGCGCCGGGCGATCGTGGTGCGCGCCTTGCCGGTGGTCTGCTGCCGGGCCAGCCAGCTGCGCAGGGTGCGCAGATCGATGTCCTCGAGGCGCGTCAGTCCGAGACGGTGCGCATGGTCGAGCAGCGAGGTCACGTCGGCGACGTAGGCCCGCACGGTGTGGGCGGTGAGGTCGCGCTCGGAGACCAGGTGCCGCTCGTACTCGCCCAGCGCCACGGCGAACGCCTCCGGCAGCCCCGCCTCGGGGGTCGCGGTCGGCTCGGCGTCCATGTGGGGAGTCTAGGAAGCCCGAGGCTCCGGACGACGGCTCCACGCCGGGCGTCAGTCGACGGCGGTCGGCGTCAGCACCCATCCCTCTTCGCGCCGCTCGACGAACCCCTGGTCGGCGAGCCGATCGAGATGACCGGCCACCGCCCGCTCCCCCAGACCGGCAGCCCGGGCGATCGAGCCGGTCGGCGCCGCCCGCACCAACGGGACGGCGTCGAGCACCTGCCGCTGCGCCATCGACAGCGCATCGCGCGGACGATCACGCCCCCGCGGCGCCTCGCTCCACCGCTGCCCGACCGGCGCCAGCACCTCCAGCACGTCGTCGGCGCAGGTCACCAGCGTCGCCGCACCCGAGCGCACCAGCTGATGCGCTCCCTGGCTGGCCGCACTCGTGACCGGCCCCGGCACCGCCAGCAACGGACGCCCCAGCCGCGCGGCCCAGTTGGCGGTGTTCAACGCACCGCTGCGCACGGCCGCCTCGACCACCACGGTGCCCGCGGTCAACGCCGCGATGATGCGGTTGCGAGCCAGGAACCGCACCCGCATCGGGGCCGCGCCCGGTGGGGACTCCGAGACGACCAGCTGCTCGCGGGCGAGGTGGGTGAGCAGGTCGCGGTGCGCCTCGGGGTAGACCCGGTCGACCCCGCACGCGAGGACGGCGGCGGTGGGCGTGCCGCTGCCGAGCGCGGCCCGGTGGGCGGCCTGATCGATGCCGAAGGCCGCCCCGGAGACCACGCCCACGCCCTGGCGGCCGAGCCCGGCGACGAGGTCGCCGGCGACCGCCGTCCCGTAGGTGGTAGCCGATCGGGACCCGACGACGGCGACCGCCCCGGCCCAGGCGTCGAGGCGCAGCGGCCCCCGCACCCACAACCCGAGGGGGACGCCGCCGCGCTGCTGGAGCGGCTCGGCGGCCGCGAGGTCGTCGAGGGCGGTGGGCCACTCCTCGTCGCCGGGGACGACGAAGCGGATGCCGAGGCGATCGGCCTGCTCGAGCTCGCGTCGCGGGTCGATGGCCCGGAGCCGTTCGCCGAGCTCGTCGTGGAGGTGGGGCAGCGCGGTCTCGCGGGACAGTTCGCGATGCAGCTCCTCGGCACCCAACTCGGCGAGCATGCGGGCCACGCCCAGGTGCCCGGGTTCGACCAAGCGCGAGAGGGCCGCCCGCGCCAGACGCTCACCGTCGGTCGCGACCCCGTGCGCGCTCATCCGGCGACCTGCGGGAGGGAAGCCAGGGCCAGCGGTGCTCCGGTGCGGAGCCGGAAGGCGACATCGACCTCGGCCAACCCCGGCGCCGCGTGCTCGGCTGCCCCGGCGGTGTCGGGATCGCCCGCCGCGTGCGCGCCGGCCGCCAGATCGGCGATGGTCCAGGCGAGGCGGTGCACCCGCACGCCACCGCGCGCGGTGAGCACGCCGGAGTAGACGCGGTCGTCGAGGAAGCGTTGGGCGTCGGGATGCAGCGGCCAGCGTTCGCGCAGCTCGGGTCCGGGCACGTGGGCGTTGAGCCGCCAGGCCTCCCCGGCGAAGCGGGCGGCCTGGCGGCGTCGGGCCGCCTCGACCCGGGCCCGCACCTCGGCGGTGCTCTCGGGCCGAGCCAACGGATCGTGGCGTTCGTGCGGACGCAGCGCCTCGACCTGGCGCGTGATATCGACCCGGTCGATCAGCGGACCCGACATCCGGGCCCGATAGGCCCGCCGGGAGGTCTCCCGGCACGAGCAGCGGTTGTCGCCGGCGGTCACGCGGTACTCGCCGCACGGGCACGGGTTGGCGGCGAGCACCAGGAGTCCCCGGGCCGGCAGGGTGATCATCTCGTCGCGCCGGGCGATCGTGATCTCGCCGCTCTCCAGCGGCTGGCGCAGCGCCTCGAGCACGTCGAGACGGAAGAGCGGGAACTCGTCCAGGAACAGCACGCCCAGATGGGTGCGGCTGAGCTCGCCCGGCGTGACCTGGCCGCTGCCACCACCGACGATCGCGGCCTTCGAGGCGTCGTGGTGGGGGGCGGCGTACGGCGGCCGCACGAGGAACCCCTCGGCCGGGTCGAGGGTGCCGGCCAGGGAGTGCAGCGTGGTGATCTCGAGCGACTCCTCACGGGTCAGATCGGGCAGCAGCCCCGGCACCCGCTCGGCGATCGAGGTCTTGCCCGAGCCCTTCGGCCCGGTGAGCAGCACGTGGTGCCCGCCCGCCGCGGCGACCTCGACGGCGTAGCGGGCGTCGTGCATGCCGGCCAGATCGGCGAGGTCGACCGCCTCCTGTCGGTGGGCGCCGCGCCAGGTCAGCACCTGGCCGCCCGAACGGGCGGCGACCGGTGGAGCGTCGGGCACCTCGTCGCCGCACAGCAGCGCCACGGCCTGGGCCAGCGATCGGATGCCGTACACCTCGACGTCCGGCACCATCCCGGCCTCGCGGGCCTGCGGCTCGGGCAGGACGACGTGGCGGATGCCGCGCCCGGCGGCGGCCAGCACCATCGGCAGGACGCCGGAGACCGGGCGCAGCCCGCCGTCGAGGGAGAGCTCCCCCAGCAGCAGGACGCCGTCGAGCGCCCCGGGCGTCAACCGGCCGTCGGCTCCGAGCACCGCCAAGGCGATGGCCAAGTCGAGGTGCGTGCCGGCCTTCGGCAGGTCACCCGGCGCCAGCGACACGGTGATGCGCTTCGTGGCGGGCCAGCCGAGGTCGGAGTTCGCGATCGCCATCCGGCAGCGGTCCTTGGCCTCCTGGAGCGCGGCGTCGGCCCGGCCGACCAGCGCGATGCCGACCTGCCCCGGGGAGACGTCGCACTGCACGTCGACGAGGTGGCCGACCGCGCCGTTGAGCACGACCGTGCGGGCGGTGGCGACCGGCATCAGGCCAACCCCCGCACGTGCTCGACGAGCGCCGGACCCCGCGGCGGGCGCAGCACCGCCACGAGGTCGATGCGCACATCGGCGACCCGCACCTCGTGCGCGGTCTGCCACGCCTCCGCGAGGCGGGCCAGGCGCTCGAGCTTGGTGGGGGTGATCGCCTCGTGCGGGGTGCCGTGGGAGGCGTCGACCCGGGTCTTGACCTCGCAGATCACGAGCGTGGCGCCCTCGCGCAGCACGAGGTCGATCTCGCCGAGCGGGCAGCGCCAGTTGCGGTCGAGCACGGTCAGGCCGGCCTCGGTGAGGTGCCGGGCGGCGACCTGCTCGCCGTAGGCGCCGAGGGCACGGCGCCGCAGGCTCGGCCGGGGCGAGGACGCGGCCGTCTCGGACGAGGGTGGGACGGGGGCGGGTAGCGACATCGGGGCTCCTTCGTTCCCCAGGAGCCTGCGCCGGGAGCCGCGGTCGCCGGCAGGGGTGCGCGACGATCTGGGGACGACGGCGTCCCCGGCCCCGCCTGTGGAGGATCCGCGGCTACCGGAAGCCGGCGTCCGGCGACGACCGGCGACGACCGGCGATTACTTGCGCAGCGCCGGGACCGAGCACGACAGCGCGGGGTTGCTGTCGAGGATCATGTCCGCGCCCCCGACTCGGATGCCCAGGAGGTTGAGGAGCGGGGAGATCAGCGCGCTGTTGAGCCCGGAGATGATCGGCTGCACGACCGAGCTGACCACCGGGTCGAGGATCGAGTCGATCGCGGCGGTCGAGAGCGTGATCGGGATGCCCAGGATCTTGGCGGTGACCACCGTGCCGGTCTTGGCGACGGTGTTGCCGAGCGTGAGCGACGTCGTCCCGGTGGAGTAGACGGTGTCGAAGGACTGCGGCGGCACGGTGATCGTGTAGGTCGTCGCGGTGGGGCTGATCGTGGTGGTCACGACGATGTTGGTGGTGATCGCGACGTTGACCAGGCCGATGCCGAGCAGCGACACGGTGCCGCTGACCGAGAGCGGCACGGTGAGCGTCTCGGTGAGCAGCCCGTTGGTCATGTCGAAGGTGGCGCTCTGCACGCTGTTGGTCGGCGTCTGGCAGCCCACCGAGGTGAGGCTGGCGTAGGTGGGCGCGCCCTGCACGAGCAGGGAGACCGGCTGGTTGGCCGGCGAGCCGACGCTGACGGTGCCGACGAGCGGGATCGTCACCGTCGTCCCGGAGACCGTCGCGCCCAGGCTGACCTCGACCTGCGAGGTGCCGGCCGGGGTGGCCGTGGTCTCCTGCGTGCCCACGCGGCCGCAGTACTTCGAGATGTTCTGGATCAGCTTCACCTTGGTGCTCACCGATGCGAGCCCCGGGATGCTGGCCGAGAGCGGCAGGTTGATGAGGTTCTGACCGTTGGCCAGGAAGGCCGACGCCGAGATCAGGTCGAGCAGGTTCGCGGTCGCCTTGATGGCCGCGTTCGAGCCGACCCCGAGCGCGATGATGTTGCTGATCGCGACCTGGGCGGTGGCCGATGCCGACGCCGAGAGCGTGTTGAGCAGGCTCACGTTGGCGGTCTGGCCGTTCTGGGTGAGCACCTGGGCCAGCGCGGCGTAGAAGTTCCTGTACGTCACCGACGCCGTCGCCAACTGGTCGACCGACCCGACGCCGAGAGCGACGGCGAGGTCGCTCAGCTTGATGGCGGTGTTGGCCAGGCCCTGGTAGCCGGCGGCGGTGAGGTTGAGGTTGCTGTTGAGCGTGCCCAGCAGCGGGCCGAGCAGGGCGGAGTTGTTGCTGTTGACCGCCGCGGCGTAGGAGCCGACCTCGTAGCAGGCCGAGGAGTCGGTGACGGCGATGGCGCTGCGGTTGGCGGCGCCGGAGCCCGGCACGAAGGCGAACCCGACGGTGGTGCCGGAGGTCACCTTCGCCGCGCTCGGGACGTCCTCGGCGCTCGTGATGACCACGTTGCCGACGGCCTGGCCGCCGGCGGTGTAGGTGAGGCTGCCGGAGGTGGTGAAGTTCGTGCCGTCGTAGGTGCCGACCTCGACCTTGACCTTCGGGGTGGCACCGAAGGTCTTCGCGTTGCGGTTCACACTCGCCATGACCGAGCTCTTGAAGGCGCTGTCGGTGAGCACCGAGGCCGTGGTCTGTCCCCCGAGGAGCCGGGAGGTGTCGAGGGCGACCAGGTCGGAGAGCGACTGCATGTCGGTGCGGGCCACGCGCTGCTGGCCGAGGTCGACGGTGAACGCGGTGACGGTGACGAGCAGTCCGATGAGGATCGCGACGATCGGGACGACGGCGCCGCGCTCGTCGGCGCGACGGCGGCGCAGAGCCCGCGGAGGACGGCGGTCCATCAGCTCACCTGGGCGACCGCGGTGTAGGCCAGGTTGGCCGGGAGCACGAGGCCGAGTCCGGGGAACGAGGGCACCAGCGGGTTGGAGGAGTAGTAGTGGTTGACGTAGACCCGGATGCAGTCCGGGGTCGCGGAGGTCTGCGTCGGACTGGCGTTCGAGACCGAGCTGCAGTCGTAGACGCCCACCGAGCACGTGCCGACCGTGGTGCTGTTCTTCACCAGGTTGCCGGTGGTGGCGCCCCCGGTGATCGAGCACGAGACGCCGTAGGTGTTGAGCGACTGGTTGAGCGCGGAGACGGCGGCGGTGGTCTTCTCGGTGGTGGTCGCCGAGGCGGTCAGGACGGCGGCCGAGCGGGCCGCCTCCGCGGCGCCCTGGCTGAGCGCCTGGCGGTAGCTGAGCATGTAGCCGTAGCTGATGATGCCGAAGAGGAGCAGGAAGAGCAGCGGCGCGACGAGCGCGAACTCGACCGCCGCAGCACCGCGTGACCCGCGGCGTCGCGCCCTCCCACCGAACATCTCCCACCCCTGGTCCGGCGGCCCTCCCGCCTCAAGCCTTCAGGGTAGGGCCGCAGTCCGGTCGGACGGTCCCAACCGCGCCACAAGTAGTCCGTTCGGGCTACGACTTGGGCAGATCGATGTCCGAAGGATTGAGCTCCTCGACGTTGACGTCCTTGAAGGTCAGCACCTTCACCGACTTCGCGAAGCGGGCCGGACGGTACATGTCCCAGACCCAGGCGTCGGTCATCGAGATCTCGAAGAACACGTCGCCGACCTCGGTGCGCGCCTTCACGTCGACCTGGTTGCACAGGTAGAAGCGGCGGTCGGTCTCGACGACGTACTTGAAGATGCCGACGACGTCGCGGTACTCCCGATAGAGCGTCAGCTCCATCTCGGTCTCGTACTTCTCGAGGTCCTCGGCGCTCACGTGGCCGACTCTAGCGGTGCCTCGTCGCCGAGCGGGTCCACCTCGGGTTCGAGGCCGGCCGCCCGGCGGACGTTGACGAAGCGCATGCGGTGCACGGGCGAGGGGCCGTGCTCGCGCAGGGCCGCGGTGTGGGTGCCGGTGATGTAGCCCTTGTGGGTCTTGAAGTCGTAGGCCGGCCACGCGACGTCGAGGTCGGCCATGATCCGGTCGCGGGTGACCTTGGCGAGCACGGACGCCGCGGCGATGCAGGCCGCGACCCGGTCGCCCTTCCACACCGCGAGTCCGGGCACCCCGAGCCCGTCGACGGGGAACCCGTCGGTGAGCACGTAGGCCGGTGGCAGGTCGAGCAGGGCGACGGCGCGACGCAGCGCCTCGAGATTGGCCACGTGCATGCCCAGCCGGTCGCACTCCTCGTTGTCGAGGACGACGACCGACCACGCCAGCGCACGGCGCACGATCTGGTCGTAGCAGCGCTCACGTGCCCGGGGGGTGAGGAGCTTGGAGTCGGCCAGCCCCGGCACGATGCCGGCCCGTCCGGCGGGCAGGATCGCGGCGCCGGCCACGAGCGGGCCGGCGCAGGCGCCCCGGCCGGCCTCGTCGACGCCCGCGATCGGGTCGATGCCGTGGCGGCGCAGGGCGCGTTCGTAGCCGTAGAGGCCGGCGTCGCGACGCACGGTGGCGCCGCGCGGCAGGTCGCTCATGAGGGGTCGGGCACGTCCGCGAAGTCGGCGGGACGGTGCAGGATCTCGAAGCGGCTGAAAGGCCACAGCAGCGTGAAGACGCGGCCCACGACCAGGTCGGTGGAGACGAACTCGTGGCCGGGCACGCAGTCGGTGACGTCGTCGGAGCACAGGTGCACGGTGGAGTCGGCGGAGTGGTTGCGGTTGTCGCCCATCACGAACACGTGGCCGGGCGGCACCGGGCCCGCCGTCCAGTCGCACTTGCTGGCACCCGAGGGCATGGGGCCGTAGCAGTCGCCGCCCTCGACCCGGGCGTAGCTGCGCTCGTCGAGCGCGTGCCCGTTGACCTCGAGGCGGCCCTGGTCGTCGCAGCAGTGGATGGTGTCGCCGGCGACGCCGATGACGCGCTTCACCAGGTGCCCGCCGGTCGGGTAGAGCCCGATCTTGGCCAGCACCTTCGCCAGCACGCCGGAGGGGTCGCCCTCCTCGGAGGCCGGCAGCCAGCCGCCGGGGTCCTTGAACACGATCACGTCGCCGCGCTGCGGGCTGCCGCCGCCCCAGTAGGAGACCTTCTGCACCAGGATGCGGTCGTTCTTGACCAGCCCGGGCTCCATGGACTCCGAGGGGATGTAGAAGGCCTGCACGAAGAACGCCTTGATGACCACGGCCAGCACGACCGCGAAGACCATCAGCAGGATGCTCTCCTGCCACACCGGCAGGCCCTTGCGGGCAGGACGGCGTGCGGCCGGCGCCGCCTCGGCGGCCGGCTCCTCCCCGCCGTAGGGCACCGCGGCGTCGGAAGCGTCGGACGCGGCGGACGCCTCCGTTGCGTCCGGCGCGTCAGCCGTGTCGGCCGCGGCATCGGGGGAAAGCGAAGACCGCGACTCCTCGACGTCGGTCTCGGGGTCGCGGTCCTCGGAAGTCACGCGCAGAGTGTAGGCGCCGCGGGAGCGGCGACCACATCGGAGGCTCAGGCCTCGCGGCGCTCCTTGATCTTGGCGGCCTTGCCGCGCAGGTTGCGCAGGTAGTACAGCTTCGCGCGGCGGACGTCACCGCGGGTGACGACCTCGATGGTCTCGAAGATGGGCGAGTGCAGCGGGAAGGTGCGCTCGACGCCGACGCCGAAGGAGACCTTGCGGACGGTGAAGGTGCGGCCGACGCCCGAGCCCTGGACCCGGATGACGACGCCCTGGAAGATCTGGACACGCGAACGGGTGCCCTCGATGACCTTCACGTGGACCTTGACGGTGTCACCGGCGCGGAACTCCGGGACGTCGTCGCGCTTGATGGCGTTGCCGAGTTCGACGATGGCGTTGCTCATGATGTCTCCTGAACGGATGCCACAGGTCAGCCGCAGTGGATGGGTGATGCGGAACGGGGCGGCCCCGACGTCGTGACCGGCGGCGTGGAGTCCCCCTGTGGCAGGAGCCCGACGCAGGTCCCTCGCGCGCGGCGGCGCGGGGCGACCCTTCGGCCGACGAGGCCAAGGGAGGAGTCTGCCACAGCGGGAGCGGGCGCCGATAATCCCGCAGGACCGCTCGCACCGCACCCGGCGAGCCGGGCGGGTGCCGCGGGTCAGGTGCGGGGAGCCCGTCGCTGCGGCTTCTCCAGCACGACCGGGCCCGAGGGGCCGTCGTGGGTGGCCACGACGCGGTAGCCCGCCCGCTTGTACCGGCGCAGGTTCGCCTCGCTGTGCAGGCCGGTGAAGAGCCGGAACCGCTGCACGGTCGGCGGTGCGGCCCGCTCGATGTGCTCCAGCAGCACCCGCCCGAGTCCGCGGCCGCGCAGGTCGGGGGCCGCCATCAGCCGGCCGATCTCCCACACGGTCGGCTCGTCGTCGACGACGCGACCGCGCACCGAGCCGACGAGACGACCGGCGACCCGCACGACGTAGACGTCCCAGTCGCGCACCGAGGCCTCGACGTCCGCGAGGCCCTCGTGCAGCGGCGGGATGGAGAGGTCGTCGTTGACGAGCGCCTCGGTGACCCAGCAGGCCAGCTGGAGGGTGAGCAGTTCGGGGGCATCGGCGGGCACGGCGGAGGCGATGACCCACTCCCCCGCCGCCTGCGCGCCGTGCAGGAGGTCGGGACGGCGTGCGGCCGTGCGGTCGAGCGACTGCTGGCGGCGCCAGCGGGCGATGGCGCCGTGGTCGCCCGAGAGCAGCACGGGCGGCACCTCGCGGTCGCGCCACACGGCGGGCTTGGTGTAGCTGGGGTACTCCAGCAGCCCGGCCTCGTGGGACTCCTCGGTGAGCGACTCGGCGTTGCCCATGAACCCGGGCAGCAGCCGGACGACGGCCTCGGTGACGGCGAGCGCGGCCACCTCGCCGCCGTTGAGCACGTAGTCGCCGAGGGAGACCTCGATCAACTCGCCGCGCTCGGCGGCGTGGTCGAGCACCCGCTGGTCGATGCCCTCGTAGCGGCCGCAGCAGAAGACGAGGCGCTCGCGGGTGGCCAGCTCGCGTGCCAGCGCCTGGGTCAGCGGGCGTCCGGACGGCGTCGGGACGACGATGGTGGCGCCGTCGATCGCGAGCTCGTCGAAGGCCTCGCCGAACGGCTCGGGCTTCATCACCATGCCGGCACCGCCGCCGTAGGGGGTGTCGTCGACCGTGCGGTGCCGGTCGTGGGTCCAGCGCCGCAGATCGTGGACGTGCACCTCGATGAGGCCGCCGGAGACCGCCTTGCCTGGCAGGGACAGCGTCAGCGGGGCGAGGTAGTCGGGGAAGATCGTGAGGTAGTCGAGACGCACGGGGCCGCTCAGTCCTCGTCGGGCAGGGGCGCCACCAGCCCCGGCCGATCGGCGATGACGACCCGGCCGCCGGCGAGGTCGACCTCCGGCACGAGGGCCGCGACGAACGGCACGAGCGTCTCGCGCCGGTCGAGGGCGCGGATGACGAGGAGGTCCTGGGCGCCGCCGTGCAGCAGCCCCTCGACGGTGCCGAGGTGGGTGCCGTCGAGGTCGTGGGCGGCCAGGCCGATCAGCTGGTGGTCGTAGTACTCGTCGGGGTCGTCGGGGGTGTCCTCGAGCCCGATCGTGGCGTGCAGGACGACGCCGCGCGCGGTCTCCGCGGCGGTGCGGTCGGCGAGCTCGGCGAAGGTGAGGAGCAGCGTCTGCTGGTGCCAGCGGGCCCGCTCGACGGTGAGCCGCCGGTGCGGGAACGCCGATCCCTTCGGCGCCTCGGCCCGCAGCTGCGCGCCGCGCACGAAACGCCGCTCAGGCTCGTCGGTGCGCACGTCGACGGTGACCTCGCCGCGCAGCCCGTGGGGCTTGCCGATGCGGGCGACGACGACCTCGATGGTCTCCATGGTCCTCACTCCTCGGGGCTGGGCTGACAGGGCTGGGCTGACGGGGCCCGGAACGGCGACGACCCGCCCGAGGGCTCCCCGGGCGGGTCGTGCTGGGTGCTGATGCTGCTGGTGACGCGCGGTGCGGTCGGTCAGCGGCGACGGTCGACGTCCACGAAGTCGATCCGGGCACCGGCCTTGCCCGCGAGGGCGCCGATGACGGTGCGGAACGCCTGCGCGGTGCGGCCGCCGCGGCCGATCACCTTGCCGAGGTCGTCGGGGTGCACCCGGACCTCGAGGATCGCGCCACGACGCAGCTGCTTGTCGCGCACGACGACGTCGTCGGGGTGGTCGACGATGCCGCGCACCAGGTGCTCGAGCGCCTCGGCCAGCATGCGGCTCAGGCCTCCTCGGCGGCCGGGGCGTCCTCGGCGGGAGCCTCGGCGGCGGGCGCCTCCTCAGCCGGGGCCTCGGCGGCGGGGGCCTCGGCGGCCTCCTCGGCCTTCGGCTCCTCGACCTTGGGCTCGGCCTTCTTGGCGACCTTCTTCGTGACGGCCTCGCCGGTGGGCTCGCTGTGAGCCTCCTTGAGCGCCTCGTTGAAGATGTCGAGCTTGTCGCGCTTCGGGGCGGCGGTCTTCAGGGTGCCCTCGGTGCCCGGCAGGCCCTTGTGCTTCTGCCAGTCGCCGGTGATCTTGAGGATGGCCTCGACGGCCTCGGTGGGCTGCGCGCCCACGCCGAGCCAGTACTGCGCCCGCTCGGAGACGACGTCGATGTACGACGGGTCCTCCTTGGGGTGGTACTTGCCGATCTCCTCGATGACGCGGCCGTCGCGCTTCTTGCGCGAGTCGACGACGACGATGCGGTACTGCGGCACCCGGATCTTGCCCAGGCGCTTGAGACGGATCTTGACGGCCACGGTTGTGGTGTCTCCTTGACGAATCGACGATGGTGAGCGCCGCACCACCAGGTGGGGAACACCGGGGTGTGGTTCTCGATGGGCCTCGTCGCGCTCGGTGAGAGGGTCCGGGCGCGCAGGACTCAGCGGCGGATTCTGCCAGACGCGGCAGCCCGCGACCCAATCCGAGTGCGGGGCGGCCGGACGGCGTCGTCCCGCACTTGTCGGCACCAACGCCGACATGTTGGATGGCGGGGTGGAGACGCCCCTCGACGAACTGGTCCGCCTGCTCGACCTGACGCCCGACGGGGACGACGTGTGGCTCGGCGACCAGACCGCGCAGGCGGTGGCGACCCGGCACGTCTTCGGCGGGATGGTGCTCGCCCAGGCGTTGCGGGCGGCGGCCTCGACGGTGGCGCCCGAGCGCGCCGTCCACTCCCTGCACGCCAGCTTCCTGCGCGCCGGCGACGCGGGTGCGCCGCTGCGCCTCGAGGTGGCCCGCCTGCGCGACGGACGCCGCTTCAGCCACCGTCGCGTCTCGGTGCGTCAGGAGCGGGGCGTGCTGTGCGAGGCGCTGATCGCCTTCGCCGCCCCCTGGGAGCGACCGGCCCTGGAGCACGGACCGCGGATGCCGCGCGTGCCGGCGGCCGACACCCTGCCCACCGACGAGGCGATGCTCGCCGACCACCCCGAGGTCCCGCTGCTGCTGCGCACGACCGGCCCCATCGACCAGCGCTACGTCGACCACCCGCAGCTCGCCCGGGACGCCGGCCGCGGCCTGGCGGACGTCGAGGTCTGGATGCGCGCCGACGGCACGCTTCCCGACGACCCCGTGCTGCACGCGTGCGTCGCGGTCTACGCCAGCGACCTCGGCCCGCTCGAGCCCGTCGGCGCACGGCACGCCCTCTCGATGCGGGCCCGCGACCTCACCCCGACGTCCCTCGACCACGCCGTGTGGTTCCACTCCCCCGTGCGCGCCGACGCCTGGATGCTCGCCATCCTGGACTCCCCCTGGGCAGGCCACGGCCGCGGCATGGGACGCGTGGCCGTCTTCCAGGACGGCGTCCTCGCGCTCGAGGTGGCCCAGGAGGGGCTGCTCGAGCTGCCGTAGGTGGCTCGCCGGGTCTCGCGGCTCGGCGCCGGGGCGCCTCGCACCTCGACCACCGGACTTCGCGGACCGAGCCGTCCCGGATCGAGCGGTCGAGGTGCGAGCGCCAGCGAGCCGCGAGACCCCCGCACCCGACCGTCGACGCCGACCGCGGTGCGAGCGGGCGTACCGACCTCAGCCCTGCGGCACGGCCTCCCGGGCGGGCGCGGACGCCGCGTCGAGGGCGAGCCGGGCGACCTCGTCGTAGGCGGCGACGTCGTCGCCGAGGAGGAACCGGTCGACCTTCGCGCGGCGCCAGTACAGGTGGGCGTCGTGCTCCCAGGTGAAGCCGATGCCGCCGTGCACCTGGATGAGGGTCTCGGCGGCGCGCTCGAGCGCGGTCGCGGCCTGCGCCTTCGCCGCGGCCGAGGCCAACGGCAGCTCCTCGGGGGCCTCGTCGGCCGCCCAGGCGGCCCACCAGACCAGCGAGCGCAGCTGCTCGACCTCGACGTAGGCGTCGACGAGCGCGTGCTTGACGGCCTGGTAGGAGCCGATGGCCCGACCGAAGGCGTGCCGCTGCTGGGCGTAGGCGACCCCGATCTCGACGGCACGGCCGGCGGTGCCGAGGTCCTCGGCGGCCAGGACGACGCGGGCCACCCGCTCGGCGTGCCGCCAGCGCAGGGCGACGTCCTCGGCGATGACGCGCTGCTCCCCGAGCGCCACCATGCCGAGGCCGCGGGTGGCGTCGATCGGGTCGCCGGGCGTGACGACGCCCTCGGCGCGCACGAGCCGGTCACCGGCCAGGGCGAGGAAGGTGTCGGCGCCGACGGCGTCGAGGGTGGCGGCGCCGTCGTCGACGACCGCGAACCGGCGCTCCCCCGAGGCGAGCTCGGCCAGGCCGGCGTCGTCCCCGGCCAGCAGGACGGCGACCCGGGCCGCCGTCACGAGGGAGGGTCCGGCGAGCACGCGCCCGGCCTGCTCGGCGACGACGGCGAGGTCGAGCACCGAGCCGCCCCCGCCGCCGGCCGACTCCGGCACGGTGATGGCGGCGAAGCCCGAGCCGGCGAGCGCCGCATGGCCCGGCTCGGGGGCGAGCGTGCGGTCGTCGAGCATCGCCCGCGACCGGGCGGGCGAGGCGGAGGAGGAGAAGAAGTCGGCCGCGGCCGCGGCGAGGTCGCGCTGCTCGGCGCTGAGATCGAAGTCCATGGGGTGCTCCTGGAAGTGGGGTCGAAGAGAGGTCAGGAGCCGGACTGGGCCAGGCTCTCGCGGAAGGTCACGCCCTTGTCGGCGCGCGGCTCGGCGGGCAGGCCGAGCACGCGTTCGCCGATGACGTTGCGCAGCACCTCGTTGGTGCCGCCGGCGATGGCCATGCCGGGCAGACCGGCCTGCGACTGCTGCCAGAGGTTCTCGCCGTCGGCGGTGGAGGCGAAGACCGCCTCCGGCCCGAGCGCACGCACCGCGAGGTCGGAGAGCTGGCGGGCGGCGACGGTGCCGGCGAGCTTGCCGGCCGAGGCCTCCGGCCCCGGCAGGGCGCCCTTGGAGAGGGCCGAGAGCAGTCGGTAGCCGGTGTAGCGGGTGCCGAGGGAGGAGACGTAGGCGCGACCGAACGACTGGCGCACCAGCGCCTGCCGGTCGGCGGACTGCGCGCCGAGCCGGGCCGCGAGATGGGCGGCCGCCGCGTCGACGCCGGCCCCGATCTCGGTGCCGCCGCCGCCGAGGCTGAGCCGCTCGCTCATCAGCGTGGTGAGCGCGACCTGCCAGCCCTGGCCGACCTCGCCGAGCCGCTCGGAGTCGGGGATGACGACGTCGTCGAAGAAGACCTCGTTGAACTCCGCTCCCCCGCTCATCTGACGCAGCGGCCGTGCCGTCACGCCGGGCGCCTTCATATCGACGACGAACATCGTCAGGCCGCGGTGCTTGGCGACGTCGGGGTCGGTGCGCGTGAGCAGGATGCCGTAGTCGGCGAGGTGGGCGAGCGTCGTCCAGACCTTCTGGCCGCTGATGCGCCAGCTGCCGTCCTCCTGCTGCACCGCCTTGGTGCGCAGCGCGGCGAGGTCGGAGCCGGACGCCGGCTCGCTGAACAGCTGGCACCAGATGTCCTCGGCGCGCAGGAGCCGGCGCAGGTAGCGCTCCTTCTGCTCCTCGCTGCCGTGCACGATGACGGTGGGGCCGCACATGCCGATGCCGATGAGGTTGATCAGGCCGGGGAAGCCGATGCGGGCGAGTTCCTGGTCGACGATCGCCTGCTGCATCGGGGTGCCGCCGCGGCCGCCGGCCGCCTCGGGCCAGGTGACGCCGACGTAGCCGTGGTCGTAGAGCAGCGCCTGCCGCGCGCGGGCGGCGGCGACGTCGTGGCGGGTGGCGGGGTCGACCAGCGTGCTGCGGTGCTCCTCGAGGAAGCGGCGCACCTGCTGGCGCCAGGCCGCCTCGTCGGGGGTGTCGTCGAAGTCCATGGGCGCTCCTGCGCAGGGCCGGCGGGGCCGGCGGTGACCTCACACGGACGTGTGATGCGCGCCACCCTGCCACAGCAACTTACCTGCACTCAAGCATGTAAGTTGCGGCGATCCTCGATCGGCCGGACGCCGTCCAGGAGCTGGTCGCGGGCGGCCGGCCACAGGCGGCGCACCTGCCGCCAGTCGTGCACCACGGTCTGCATGACCAGGCCGCGGATCAGCGCCATCGCCGAGACCGTCACCACCTTGAAGTCCGGTCGCTCGACGAGGTCGCCGGCGACCCGCCGGGCGGCGACCTCGAGGGTGCTGACCACCTCGCCCTCGAACCGCTGGAGGTGGGCGCGCAGCTCGGCGTCGGTGCGCGAGGCGACGAGCAGCTCGAGCTGCGCGGCCGAGACCGGACCGCTGAAGATCTCCCAGAGCCGGTCGAGCAGCAGGGCGTACTGCTCGCGGACGTCGGCGGCGGCCGGGAGCGGGCGGGCGACCAGTTCGGCGACGAGCTTCTCGGTGAGGTGCCGCAGAGCATCGACGACGAGGTCGGCCTTGGTGGCGAAGTAGTGCGCCTGGGCGCCGCGGGTGACGCCGGCGCGGGCACAGACCGCGGTGCCGGTGAGCCCGGCGTAGCCGTCCTCGACCAGCACGTCGATCGCGGCGTCGAGCAGGGCACCGCGCGTCGCAGCCCGCCGCTCGGCCTGGGTGCGCCGGCGCACCGGTGTCGGCGGCGCGTCGGCCGGCGGCACCGCGGAGGGCTCGGCCGCGTGCTCCATGCAGGCAACCTACTCCGCCCGACATGACCGGCGCCATTTACCTGCGGATCTGCCGATATCTAGTGACAGGGGTCACATCGCGGGTTAGCGTGCGGACCATCGGACCGCCGAGCACTCACGGAAGGCGTGGCTCCCATGGCCGAGTCCCTCCCCGTCGGACAGCGCACCTCACCTCACGTCCCGCCGCGCCCCCGCCGCATGTCACGGGGCATGTCACCGGGCACATCACCGGGCACATCACCGGCCGCATCGCCGCGGCGTACAGCGCTCGCGGTCCTGCTGGCGACGGCGACGATCGGACTCGCGGCCTGCGGGAGCCAGATCGCGCCCGAGACCGTGGCGGCCGCCAACGGCACCGCGGCTTCCGGTGGCGAGGTCGCCCAGGTCGATCTCGCCGGCGCCGCCACCACCGGCGGCGACACCGAGGGCACCGCGGGCGCTGACACGGGCGTGGACGCCTCCAGTGCCGGGAGCGGGCCGACCACCGCAGACGCGAGCAGCCCCGACACCGCCAGCGGCAGCACCGGCGGCGACCGCACGGCGTCCGGCCCCGGCAGCGACGGCGGCGATGCCCCGGGGGCTGCGGACTGCCCCGGGTTGGCGAACCAGACCGGCATCACCGCCGACACCATCACCATCGCCAACATCTCCGACATCAGCGGCCCCGTGCCCGGCGTGTTCCAGTCGGCGCAGGACGCCACCAACGCCTTCGCCGCGTTCGTCAACGCCTCGGGCGGGGTGTGCGGCCGCAAGCTCGACGTGCTCCAGCTCGACAGCCGCGCCGACTCCGGTGCCAACCAGGTGGCCTATGCCCGCGCCTGCGACGAGGCCTTCGCGGCCGTCGGATCGATGTCGGTCTTCGACCAGGGCGCCCGCACCGCGGGCGAGTGCGGCCTGCCCGACATCCACGCGCTCACCGTCTCACCGGAGGCCTTCGAGTGCGATACGTGCTTCGGCGCCGCGGCGATCAACCCGCACCTGCAGATCGGCGCGATGGCGAAGTACGTCCTCCAGCGCTACGGCGACGCCGCCCAGAAGGCCGCCGTCCTCTACGTCAACGTCAACGGCGTCGCCGACGCCGCCAAGGCGCTCGGCGAGGCCTGGAAGAAGGCGGGCGTCGGCATCCAGTACGTGCAGGCCATCGACGTCGCGGAGTTCAACTACGCGCCCTACGTGCAGAAGCTCAAGGACGAGGGCATCAAGATCGTCCACTACATCGGGCCCTACCAGTTCACGGTGCGCCTGCAGCAGGCGATGCAACAGCAGCAGTACACGCCCACCGCGTTCATCCAGGACCAGACCATCTACGACCAGAAGTACGTCGACGAGGCCGGCGACGTCGGCAACGGCACCGTCGTCTACGGCTCGACCGACCTGTTCACCAACAAGGCGAACGCCGAGATGCAGCGCTACTTGGCCTGGCTCCAACAAGTACGGCCCGGTGCCGAGCCGACGCCGTACGGGGTGTACTCGTGGTCGGCCGGACGGCTGTTCGTCGACCTCGTGAGCAAGCTCGGCGGACGCCTCACCCGGGCCTCGTTGGTGGCCGCGCTGCGGCAGGTCTCGCAGTGGACGGGCCACGGTCTCACCGCCGCACAGGACGTCGGAGGCAAGCGCACCGGCGAATGCATCAAGGTGATCCAGTTGAACGACGGCGTCTGGAAGCAGATCTCCCCCGGCGACTTCTACTGCGCCCCCTCGATCCCGATCGGCTGAACCGCGCGTCCGGGACCGAGCCGCGCGTGGGGAGGCTCGGCACCGGACGGCGGTCGCGTCAACGACCGGCCACGACGCGCCCGCGCAGGACGACGACCGACGGCGTCCCGAGCACCGTGAGGTCGTCGACGGGGTCGGTGTCGAAGACCGCGAAGTCGGCCGGCGCGCCCTCGTCCAGCGTCGCGTTCCAGCCCAGCCAGGCGCGGCCGCGCCAGGACGCCGCCCCGAGCACGTACTCGGCGGGCAGACCCATCTCGACCATCGCCAGCACCTCCTCGACCAGGACGCCGTGGCGCTGCGTGCCGCCGCCGTCGGTGCCGACGTACAGCGCGACGCCGGCCTCGTAGGCCGACATCAGCGTGGTGCGGCGCCGGGCGTACAGCTCCTCCATCGTCGCCGCGTAGGCGGGGAACTTCGCCCGGCCGGCGTCGGCGAAGCCGGGGAACTTGCGCGTCTGGAGCACGGTGGGCACCAGCGCGGTGCCCTGCGCGGCCATCTGCTCGACCTGCGCGACGTCGAGGCCGGTGCCGTGCTCGAGGCAGTCGATGCCGGCGTCCAGCAGACCCTGGAGCACCTCGCGACCGAAGCAGTGGGCGGTCACCTTCGCGCCCAGCCCGTGGGCGCGCTCGATCGCGGCGGCGAACGAACCGGCCGGGAAGGACGGCGCGAGATCGCCGGCCTCGCGGCTGATCCAGTCGCCGACCAGTTTCACCCAGCCGTCTCCCGAGGTCGCCTCGATCGCCACCTGCTCGACCAGTTGCTCGGGCTCGACCTCGACGCCGTAGTCCTTGAGGTAGCGGCGGGTGCGGGCGACGTGGCGCCCGGCGCGGATGAGGCGCGGCAGGTCGTCGCGCTCCTGCACCCATCGGGTGTCGGCCGGCGAGCCGCAGTCGCGCAGCAGCAGCACGCCGGTGTCGCGGTCGGCCAGCGCCTGCGCCTCGGTCTCGGCGACCCCGACCGCGCCGCCGTCCTCGAGGCCGAGGTGGTTGTGGGCGTCGACCATGCCGGGCAGCAGGAACCCGTGCGCGACCGTCTCCGCCCCCGCCTGCTTCTCGTAGGTGATGTGCCCGTCGACGACGTAGAGGTCGCGGGTCTCCCGCTCGGGCAGGACGACGCCGGTGAAGCGCAACGCGGTCATGGCGCCAACCTAGTGCCGTGACGTCGTCCGGGATCGAGGGGCTCCCAGGCGGGCGCGCCGTGCTGTAACGCGGAGTTACGGGGACTTCCCACCCCTCCTGAGGGGCTCACAGTCCCCCTAACTCCGCGTTACAGCATCGCGGCGCCCACTCACTCCAGTTGATCGAGCAACCACTGCGGGCCCAGAGCGAGGGCTCCGGTGGCGGCGACCCGGGCCTGGAGGGCGCGATCGGCGCTGACGACCGCGACCCGGCGTCCGGCCTCGGCGGCCTCGCGGGCCTGGGCGACGATGGTGGCGTCGCCGTCCTTGGGGGCGTGCACGCAGCGCACGTGAGCGTCGCGACCAGCACGGACGCCGGCCTTCGCGGCGCCCTCGAGCACCAGCACGATCTCGTCCTAGGGCGGATCGGCCACCAGCAGCGCCTCGTGGAGACGACGCGCCGCACCGGCGCGGTCCTTCCACCAGCCGTCGGCACGGGCGCCGACGACGTTGGCGCCGTCGACGACGAGCACCGAGGTGATGCGGCGGGCCACGGGGTCAGCGCCTCACTTGAGGAACTTGGAGAAGTCCTTCGGCAGGTCGAGCGCGGCGGCGGCCTTCTCGTAGTCGATGTCCTCCCCGCCGGGGGTGCCGAAGGGGTTGGCGGCGGCGCGCTTCTCGGCCTCGGCCGCCGCGGCCTGGGCGGCCTTCGCGGGGTTGCCGGGACGGCGCGCGCCCTTGCCCTTCTTGGCCTGCGCCTTCTGCTTGCCGGGCCGCCCGCCGCCCATGCCGGGCATCCCAGGCATGCCCGGCATGCCGGGGATGCCGCCGCCGCGGGCGAGCTGGCCCATCATCTTGCGCGCCTCGAAGAAGCGGTCGACGAGCTGGTTGACCTCGGTGACGGTGCGCCCCGAGCCCTTCGCGATGCGCATGCGGCGCGAGCCGTCGATGATCTTGGGGTTGTCGCGCTCGGCCGGGGTCATCGAGCGGATGATCGCCTCGATGCGGTCGATCTCGCGGTCGTCGAAGTTCTCCAGCTGCTGCCGGAACTGCCCCATGCCGGGCAGCATCCCCATGATCTTCGACATCGAGCCGAGCTTCTTCAGCTGCTGCATCTGGGCGAGGAAGTCCTCGAGGGTGAACTCGCCGTTGCCGGCCAGCTTCTCGGCCGCCTTGAGCGCCTCGGCCTGGTCGAAGGCCTTCTCGGCCTGCTCGATGAGCGTCATGACGTCGCCCATGTCGAGGATGCGCGAGGCCATGCGGTCGGGGTGGAAGAGGTCGAAGTCGGTCATCTTCTCGCCGTTGGAGGCGAACATGACCGGGCGGCCGGTGACCGAGGCGATCGAGAGCGCGGCACCACCGCGCGCGTCGCCGTCGAGCTTGGTCAGGACGACGCCGTCGAAGCCGACGCCGTCGAGGAAGGCCTGGGCGGTGGTGACGGCGTCCTGACCGATCATCGCGTCGACGACGAAGAGCACCTCGTCGGGCGCGATGGCGTCGCGGATGTCGGCGGCCTGCTGCATCAGCTCGGCGTCGACGCCGAGACGACCCGCGGTGTCGACGATGACGACGTCGTGGAGCTTGCGCTTGGCCTCCTCGACCGAGGCCCGCGCGACCGAGACGGGGTCGCCGACGCCGTTGCCCGGCTCGGGCGC
The DNA here is from genome assembly GCF_039536805.1 of Nocardioides fonticola. NCBI lineage: Bacteria > Bacillati > Actinomycetota > Actinomycetes > Propionibacteriales > Nocardioidaceae > Nocardioides > Nocardioides fonticola. The sequence goes on from NZ_BAAAZH010000035.1 coordinate 31,117, forward strand.
GAAGACCGGGACGCCGACCCGCTCGCCGTTGACCTGGAGCTGGTTGACGGCGTTGGGCCGCTGGAGGTCGCAGGCCACGAGCATCGGGGTCTTGCCCTGCTCCTTGAGCCACAGGGCGAGCTTGGCGGCCAGCGTGGTCTTGCCGGCGCCCTGGAGGCCGGCGAGCATGATGACGGTCGGCCCCGTCTTGGCGTAGCGCAGACGGCGGGTCTCGCCGCCGAGGATCGCGACGAGCTCCTCGTTGACGATCTTGATGACCTGCTGGGCGGGGTTCAGCGCACCGCTGACCTCCTCGCCGCGGGCGCGCTCCTTGATCGCCGCCACGAACTCGCGCACCACCGGCAGGGCGACGTCGGCCTCGAGCAGCGCGATGCGGATCTCGCGCGCGGTGGCGTCGATGTCGGCCTCGGAGAGCCGACCCTTGCCCCGGAGGTTCTTGAAGGTGTCGGCCAGCCGGTCGGAGAGAGTCGCGAACACGTGGGTCCTTGCGTCGTGGTTCGGGCGTTCAGGTGCGTCGAGCCGGGCTCGGGCGGGATTCCAGCCTAACCGGCGCGGCCCTCGCCCGCCGATCCGAGGGCGGCGCCGCGGCGCCGCCGCGGCTCAGGACGGCGTGGCCGCGGAGCTCAGCGCCGAGCGGACGGCGTGGGCCGCCTCGGCGGCCCGGGTCTCCGAGAGCGCACCGGCCCCGGACTCCTGGAGGTAGAACACGTCGACGGCCTGCGGGCCGAGGGTGTCGACGTGCGCGGAGCGGACGGCGATGTCGAGGCGCGCGAGGGCCGAGCACACGAGGTAGACGATGCCGGGCCGGTCGGCGGCCCGCACCTCGAGCACGGTGGAGAGCCGGGAGGCGTCGGGGCGCACCTCGACGGTCGGGGCGAGCTCGCCGGGGCCGGCGGGACGCAGCCGGCGGGTGGGGTCGAGCCGGCCGGCCACGATGGCGTCGTACTTGTCGTGCAGGAAGCCGGCGTCGAGCCCGGGGGTCGCGACCTCCCACACCGCGACGCCGTAGGACTCCTGGGCCCAGATGCGCGCGGCACGCACGGGGATGCGCTCCATCGCGAACATGGCGGCGAAGTCGGCGAGCAGCCCGACGCGGTCGGGGGCGATGACGGTGACCCGGGACCCGTCGCCGACGGTCTCGACGTCGAGGGAGATGCCGCCCTTGCGCACCGACTTGGGGATCGGGACGACGTCGGGCTCGACGGGCGGAAGCGCCACCCCGGAGTCGAGCGCGGCGCGCACCCGGCGCGAGAGGTCGAGGATGAGGCCGGCCCGCCAGCTCGACCAAGCCTGCGGCGAGGCGGCCTTGGCATCGGCCTCGGTCAGCGCGGTCAGCAGCGAGAGCGCCTCGACGGAGTCGATGCGGGAGGCGACCCGCTCGACGGTGGCGGGGTCGTCGGGGTCGCGCGTCGTGGCGGTCTCCGAGAGCAGCAGGTGCCAGCGCACCAGCCGCGCGATGAGGTCGACGGCGTCGGGTTCGAACCCCATCCGCTCGGCGATCGTGCGGGCGATCGGCTCACCGGCGACGCTGTGCTCGGTCAGCCCGCCCTTGCCGATGTCGTGCAGCAGCGCCGAGACCATGAGGACGTCGGGGCGCGCGACGCTGCGGATGAGCGCGGAGGCCTCGACGCAGGTCTCGACCACGTGGCGGTCGACGGTGAAGCGGTGGATCGCGGAGGCGTGCGGGAGCAGGGCGATGCGCTCCCACTCGGGCAGGATGCGCGCCAGCGCGCCGGTCTCCTCCAGCGTCTCCCAGATCGGCAGCAGGCTGCGGCCCGAGGCGAGCATCCGCACCAGCGCCTGGCGGGCCTCGGCCGGCCACGGCTCGGGCAGTGCAGCGCCCTCGGCGGCCAGGCGCGCGGCGGTCGGGGGCGCGAGCACGAGGTCCTTCTCCGCGGCCTCGGCGCACGCGCGCAGCAGCAGCACGGGGTCGTCGGCGGGCCGGGCCGTGCGGTCGAGCACGACCTCGCCGTTGGCCACCGCCACGCCGGGCGCGACGGGCGTGAGCACCGGGCGCCGGACGCCGACCTGGTTCGGCCCGGCCAGGACGTCGTCGACGCGACGCCAGGTCAGTCGGGAGAGGTGGGTGATGCGGCGTCCGAGCTCGCGGACGTGCCGCTGGGCGTCGCGGGCGTCGTCGAGCCCGAGCCGCTCGGCGAGCTCGGACCACATCTCCGGGGTGACCCGGTCGGTGGCCCGCCCCGCGATGAGGTGCACGTGGTCGCGGACGTCGAGCAGGCTCTGGCGGCTCTGCTCGAGCGCGACGTGCGGGACGTCGACCAACCAGGTGGCGACCAGCGCCTTGAGGACGGTGGCGTCGCGCAGGCCGCCCGCGGCCTCCTTCAGGTCGGGCACCGAGAGGTGCGCCAGCTCGCCGGCGCGCTCGTGGCGCGATCGCACGAGTTCCTGGAGGGCAGGCAGGCGCGACTTCGCCGAGCGGCGCCACTGCGCCAGCATCGTGGTGCGCAGCCGCAGGGTGAGGTTCGGGTCGCCGGCGAGATGACGGATGTCGAGCAGGCCGAGCGCCACCCGGAGGTCGCCCTCGGAGGCCGTCACCATCTCGCTGAAGTGGCGCACCGAGTGGTCGATGGTGGTGCCGGAGTCCCACAGCGGGTACCAGACGGTGCCGGCCACCTCGCCGGGGTCGAAGCCGTCGTCGCTGACGAGGACGACGTCGAGGTCGGAGTGGGGGGCGAGCTCACCGCGTCCGTACCCGCCGACGGCGACGAGCGCGGTGCCGACCTCCGGGCCGCCGCACTCCTCGTAGGCGCGCACGCACAGCGCATCCGCGTCGGCGGTGCGCTGGACCCGCTGCTCTGCGGTCACCCGGGCGTCAGAGCGCGGCGTCGTCGCGGTCGCCGGTGCGGACCCGCACCACCGACTCCACGGGCGACACCCACACCTTGCCGTCGCCGATACGCCCCGACGCGGCACTGCGCACGATGGTGTCGACGACCGTCTGCGCGTCGTCGTCGACGACCACGATCTCGAGGCGGATCTTCGGCACCAGGGCGATCTCGTACTCGGCGCCGCGGTAGACCTCGGTGTGACCCTTCTGCCGGCCGTAGCCCGAGACCTCGCTGACGGTCATGCCGGTGATGCCCACGGCCTCGAGCGCGACCCGGACCTCTTCCCACTTGTGCGGCTTGATCACCGCGGTCACGAGCTTCATGCATCACCTCTGGTCAGGATGGAACCGGTGGAGCGGGCGCCGGGAGACGCCAGCAGGTCGTAGGCCGCCTCGGCGTGGACCACGAGGTCGATGCCGCTGACCTCGTGCTCCTCGTCGATGCGGAAGCCCATGAGCTTGTCGACGACGAGTCCGATGATGCCCGACATCACGAACGCGTAGACCAGCACCACGCCCACACCGACGGACTGGCGTCCCAACTGGTCGAGTCCGCCGCCGTAGAACAGGCCGTCGACGCCGGTCGGCGCGGCCGCCGTCCCCAGCAGTCCGATGCCCAACGTGCCGACGATGCCGCCGACCATGTGCACGCCGACGACGTCGAGGGAGTCGTCGTAGCCGAAGCGGTACTTCAGGCCGACGGCGTAGGCGCACACCACGCCGGCGACCGCCCCCATGATCAGGGCGCCGATGGGGCTGAGGGAGCCGCAGGACGGCGTGATCGCCACCAGGCCGGCGACCAGACCGGACGCCGCACCGAGGGAGGTGGCGTGTCCGTCACGGAAGCGCTCGACGACCAGCCAGCCCAGCGTGCCCGAGGCACCGGCGAGCAGCGTGGCCACCAGGACGACGGCCGCGCGGTGGTCGGCGGCCAGGGCCGACCCGGCGTTGAACCCGAACCAGCCGAACCACAGCAGGCCCGCGCCGAGCATCACCAGGGTGAGGTTGTGGGGGCGCATCGGGTCGCGGCCGAAGCCGACGCGGCGCCCGAGCACGAGGGCGAGGGCGAGAGCGGAGGCGCCGGAGCAGATCTCGACCGCGGTGCCGCCGGCGAAGTCGACGAGCTTCACGTCGTTGGCGAGCCAGCCGCCGACGTGGTCTCCGGCCGAGAAGTCGAAGACCCAGTGCGCGACCGGGGCATAGACGACAAGGCTCCACACCGTCACGAAGACCATCCACGCGCCGAAGCGGGCGCGGTCGGCGATCGCACCGGAGATCAGGGCGCCGGTGATGACGCAGAAGAGCCCCTGGAAGACGGCGAAGAGGATGACCGGGTAGGCGAGGTCGCCGTTGGCGGCCGGATCGAGCAGCTGCCCGAGCCCGGCGAACTGGGTCGGGTCTCCGAGGAGCCCGCCGCCGAGATCGTCGCCGAAGGCGAGCGAATAGCCCACGAGGGTCCAGGCCACCAGGATCGCGGCGGTGGCCCCGAAGGTCATCATCATCATGTTGAGCACGCTCGAGGAACGCACCATGCCGCCGTAGAACAGGGCGAGCGCGGGTGCCATGAGCAGCACGAGGGCGGTGGCGACGAGCAGCCAGGCGGTGGTGCCGGGGTCGATCGCGAGGGGGGCGACGGTGGTCTCCAGGGTCACGGGCGACCACTCTGGAGAGCAGATGTTACAGACGTGTTAACGGCCCGGGGGGTGGGCGGTGAGCCGCCGCATCCCGCCCGGGCCGTCACGTGGATCAGGTCAGAGGGCGGCCTCGTCGGTGTCGCCGGTGCGCACCCGCACCACCGACTCCACCGGGCTCAGCCAGACCTTGCCGTCACCGATGCGGCCCGAGGCCGCGCTGGTGACGATGGTGTCCATGACGGTGGCGGCGTCGTCGTCGGGGACCACGATCTCGATGCGGATCTTCGGCACCAGGGCGACGTCGTACTCCGCGCCCCGATAGACCTCGGTGTGGCCCTTCTGCCGGCCGTAGCCGGAGACCTCGCTGACGGTCATGCCGCTCACGCCGACACCCTCGAGGGCGACGCGGACCTCTTCCCACTTGTGCGGCTTGATCACCGCGGTGACGAGCTTCATCTCTCTCCTCCCCCGGCGCAGGGGCGCCGGGTGTCGTTGGTCGCCGATGGCGGAGCTGCTGGCGGTACCGATGGCGGTGCCGGTGCGGGACGGGCCCGGCGCCTCGTCGCGGTCCTCGGGGGATCCGCGACGAGCCGACCGGGCCCGTCCGTCACGTGCAGGTCAGAGCGCTGCCGCGTCGCGGTCGCCGGTGCGCACCCGCACCACCGACTCGACGGGGCTGATCCACACCTTGCCGTCACCGATGCGACCGGTCTGCGCGGTGCGGACGATGATCGCGGTGACCTCCTCCGCGTCGCCGTCCTCGACGACGATCTCGATGCGGATCTTGGGCACGAGCGCGATGTCGTACTCCGCGCCGCGGTAGACCTCGGTGTGGCCCTTCTGGCGGCCGTAGCCCGAGACCTCGCTGACGGTCATGCCGGTGACACCGAAGGACTCCAGCGCCTCGCGCACGTCCTCCCACTTGTGCGGCTTGATCACCGCGGTCACGAGCTTCACGCCTTGACCCCCTCGCTGGAGAGCAGGCCCGAGCCGGAGCCGACGCCGCTGTGCAGGTCGTAGGCCGACTCGCCGTGGGCCGCGAGGTCGATGCCGCCGACCTCGTCGTCCTCGTCGAGGCGCAGGCCGATCGTGAACTTGATGGCGAGGCCGATGATGAGGGTCAGGACGCCGGAGTAGCCGATCGCGACGAGCGCACCGAGGGTCTGGTCGCCCAGCGAGCCCCAGCCGCCGCCGTAGAAGAGGCCGTCGATGCCGCCGGCGCCGTCGGAGGTCGAGAAGAGGCCGATCAGCACGGTGCCGATGACGCCGCCGACGAGGTGGACGCCGACGACGTCGAGGGAGTCGTCGTAGCCGAGCTTGAACTTCAGGCCCACGGCCCAGGCGCAGACCGCACCGGCGATGAAGCCGATGGCCACCGCGCCCGACAGGTCGACCGCGCCGCAGGCGGGGGTGATGGCGACGAGGCCGGCGACGATGCCCGAGGCGGCGCCGAGCGAGGTGGCCTTGCCGTGCAGCACGCGCTCGACGATCAGCCAGCCGATGATCGCGGCCATCGTGGCCAGCGTGGTGTTGGTGAAGGTGCGACCGGTCTCGGAGACGAAGCGCTCGAGCTCGAAGGAGTTCGGGTCGGTGGGGTCGTAGCCGATGACGATCGAGCCGACGTTGAAGCCGTACCAGCCGAACCAGAGGAGACCGGCGCCGAGCATGGTGAGGGTCAGGTTGTGCGGACGCATGGGGTCCTTGCCGAAGCCCAGGCGCTTGCCGAGCAGCAGCACGAGCACGAGGCCCGCGACACCGGCGTTGATGTGCACCGCGGTACCACCCGCGTAGTCCTGCGCACCAATCTTGGAGCAGATGAGCGCGGAGTCGCTGCAGCTGAAGACCATGTGGGCCATCGGGAAGTAGACCAGGACGGCCCAGACCGGCACGAACAGCACCCACGCCGAGAACTTCATACGGTCGGCGACCGCACCGCTGATGAGGGCGACCGTGATGACGGCGAAGGTCAACTGGAACATCACGCCGATGAAGAAGGTGGGTTCGACACCGTCGAGCCACGCCAGGGCGAACGGGTCGGCGAAGAAGACGCCGTCACCGCTCCAACCCATCGACCATCCGATGGCGACGTAGAGGATGCCCACGATCGCCGCGGCGATGTAGGACATCATCATCATGTTCAGCACGGACTTCGACCGTGACATGCCGCCGTAGAACAGGGCCAGTGCCGGCACGGTCATCATCAGGACCAGCGCCGTCGCCACCAGCATGAAGGCGTAATAGCCGTCCAACAGAACCTCCAGGGATCTTTCGCTCCGGGGAGGCCGTACCTGGCGACCGACCGCACTGTCGCGCCGGGCCTCGCCCCATTGCGAGAACCCTGCTGTCAGGAGGTTTCAGTCGAGGTGGGTGCTGTGTTGCGGGCGTGAAACGAAAGCCCGCCGGGTGTTTCGCCGAGGTAAACCGACGCGCGTCCGTCCGCGAGGTGGAACGCCGAGGCGGCGCCAGTGGGGCCGTCGTCCCGCCTGGTGAACAGCGGGACGAAGGTCCTGCCACTCACCGGTGGCAGGTCAGCCGAGCAGGGCGTCGACGAAGGCGCCGGGGTCGAAGGGGGCCAGATCATCGGGCCCCTCCCCCAGTCCGACGAGCTTCACCGGGACGCCGAGCTCGCGCTGGACGGCCACCACGATGCCGCCCTTGGCCGAGCCGTCGAGCTTGGTGAGCACGATGCCGGTGACGTCGACGACCTCGGAGAAGACCCGGGCCTGGATCAGGCCGTTCTGGCCGGTCGTGGCGTCGAGCACCAGCAGCACCTCGGTCACCGGTGCCTGCTTCTCCACGACCCGCTTGACCTTGCCGAGCTCGTCCATGAGGCCCTGCTTGTTCTGGAGTCGGCCGGCGGTGTCGACGATGATGGTGTCGAGTCCGCGCTCGACGCCGGACTTCACGGCCTCGAAGGCCACCGAGGCGGGGTCGCCGCCCTCGGGTCCGCGCACGACCTCGACCCCGACGCGCTCGCCCCAGGTGGCGAGCTGGTCGACCGCCGCGGCGCGGAACGTGTCGGCGGCGCCGAGCGCGACGGTGCGGTCCTGGGCGACCATGATGCGCGCGATCTTGCCGACCGTGGTGGTCTTGCCGGCGCCGTTGACGCCCACGACCAGGACGACGCCGGGCAGGCCGTCGGCGCCCGTGACCTGGAGGCGACGGTCCATCTCCGGCTCGAGCAAGGTGGTCAGCTCCTCCCGCAGCACCGCGCGGACGTCGGACGCCGCCGCACCCTCGACCCGCAGTCGCGTGCGCAGCCGCTCCACGAGCTCCTGGGTCGGGGCGACCCCGATGTCGGCGGTGAGCAGGACGTCCTCCAGGGACTCCCAGGTGTCCTCGTCGAGCCGGTCGCGCGAGAGCAGCGCCAGCAGACCGCGGCCCAGCGCGTTCTGGCTGCCGGCGAGCCGCTGCCGCAGCCGCACCATCCGGGAGGCGGTCGGCTCCGGGGTGTCGAGCACCCGGGCCGGCGGCTCCTCGACCGCGACGGGCGCGGGCGCGGCCGGCGCGACGTCGTCGAGGACGGCGTCCTCGGTGCTCGGGGCCGCCGGGGCCGGCGGGGCTGACGGGGCCGGCGGCAGCTGCGCACCGCCACGACCACGGCCGGCGACGAGCCCGACGACCAGGCCGACGACCGCGAGGACGCCGACGACCGCGACGAGGATGATCAGGAGCGTGATGTCCATGGCGTCATCCCATCATGGTCGGGCGCAGCAGCCGACATCAGGCGGCGCCTGCGGACGCCGTCGGGAGGCGCCGTCAGGAGGCGCCGTCAGGAGGCACCGTCAGGAGGCGCCGTCAGGAGGCGCCGTGGCGCTCCCCGGCCGACGAGGCGCCGACACCGGCCTCGAGACGCTCGTCGGGGTCGATGGTGGGCACGACCTCGACGGCCTTGCCGAGGACGTCGCCGAGCCACTCCGCCGGCGCGGGCGGCTTCTCACCGCGATGCGGGAAGGCGACGTAGAAGAGCACGAGCCCGGCGAGGGCGAGGCTGAGCAGGGTGACGATCGCGATGACGAGCACTGGGGAACCCTCCGAGACGGGAGCGGGGACTGCTCCGTTCCCCACGATGCCACGGGCCCGGTGAGCCCTACTCCCCCGCCGGTCGCAGCAGCGGCTCGACCGCGGCGCGGATCACATCGGGCATCGGCGCGACCGGCCGCGCCGGGTCGGTGTTGTCGACGTAGACGTGCACGAAGCGGCCCTCGGCGGCCGCCTCGTCGCCCTCGCCCTGGAAGAGTCCGATGCGGTAGACGATCGAGGAGGTGCCGATCTTGTCGACCACCAGACCCATCTCGACCGGCCGCGGGAAGCCGATCTCGGCGTAGTACTGGCACGACGTCTCGGCCACGACCCCGATCTGCGGCAGCAGTCGCACGTTGAGCCCGGTGGCCTCGAAGAGGTGCGCGTTGACGGCGGTGTCGAAGTACTCGTAGTACGTCGCGTTGTTGAGGTGGCCGTAGGCGTCGTCGTCGCGCCACCGCGTGGTGACGGTGCGCCAGGCGACGTACTGGTCGCGGGTCGGACGGACGCGGGGCATGGCTCTCCTCGAGGCTGTCGCCGGCTGTCGCCTGCGATCGATGGCTGCCGCGACCCTAGACGGAAACCGTCTCCCGCAGGCGCTGGCTGATGACGGCCGAGACGCCGTCACCGCGCATGGTGACGCCGTAGAGGGCGTCGCCGACCTCCATCGTGCGCTTCTGGTGGGTGATCACCAGCAGCTGGGAGTTCTCGCGCAGCTCCTCGTAGATCTCCAGCAGGCGTCCGAGGTTGGTGTCGTCGAGCGCCGCCTCGACCTCGTCGAGGATGTAGAACGGCGAGGGCCGGGCCTTGAACAGCGCGACGAGGAACGCCACCGCCACCAGCGACCGCTCGCCGCCGGAGAGCAGCGAGAGCCGCTTGACCTTCTTGCCCGGCGGGCGCGCCTCGACCTCGATGCCGGTGGTGAGCATGTTGGTCGGGTCGGTCAGCACCAGCCGCCCCTCGCCGCCGGGGAAGAGCCGTGCGAAGGTGGCGTCGAAGGCGCGCTCGACGTCGGCGTAGGCCTCGGTGAAGACCTGCTCGACGCGGGCGTCGACCTCGCGGACGATGTCGAGGAGGTCCTTGCGGGTCTTGCGGAGGTCCTCGAGCTGCTCGGTGAGGAACTTGTGCCGCTCCTCCATCGCGGTGAACTCCTCCAGCGCGAGCGGGTTGACCCGGCCCAGCATCTGCAGGGCCCGCTCGGCGGTGCGCAGCCGCTTCTGCTGCTCCTCGCGCACGTAGGGCACCGGCTCGGGGACGACGCCGTCCTCGCCGACCGGGGCGGTCGAGGGCACCGGCTGGTCGGGGCCGTAGTCGGCGACCAGGCCCGCGGCCTCGAGTCCGAGCTCGTCGAGGGCGCGCTGCTCGAGCTGCTCGATCTTCATGCGCTGCTGGGCGCGCGCCATCTCGTCGCGATGCACCGAGTTGACCAGCTCGTCGAGCTCGCGCTGGAGATCGCGCAGACGGGCGCGCACGGTGAGCAGGCGCTGTTCGCGGTCGGCGCGGGAGGCCTCGACCTCGGCGCGGGCCCGGGCGGCCCGGTCGATGGAGACCTCGAGGCGACCGAGCACCCACGCGACGGCGACCCCCACGGCCTCGGCGGCGCGGGCCTCACGGCGCATCCGCTCGCGCCGGGCGGCGGCGCGGGCCCGGTTCTCGCGTTCCTGGGCGGCGGCGCGCAGCAGCGCGTCGGCGCGTCCGTGGAGCGCGCGGGCCCGCTCCTCGGAGGTGCGCAGCGCCAGCCGCGCGTCCATCTCGGCCTGTCGGGCGGCGCGCGCCGCCTCGGTGCGCTGCTCGCGCTCGTCGGTGTCGGGTTCGTCGGCGGCCGACGGGTCGGCCTCGGCCGCGGCCAACCGCGCCTCGAGGTCGGCGAGGCCGGCGAGGTCCTGCTCGCGGGCGGCCTCGGCCTTCTCGATGGCCTGGGTGAGGCGCTCGGCCTCCCCGCGGGCCGCGCGGGCCTGCGAGCCGAACTGGCCGAGCTCCTCGGCGACGGCGGCCAGCGTGGCGTCGGACTCGTGCAGCTTGGCGAGCGCGACGTCGACGCGCTTCTGGGCCTCCAACCGCTCGGCCTCCAGGCGGGAGATCTCGAAACCGAGGCGTTCGCCGGCCGCGATCGTCTCGGCGAGCTGGGCGGCAGCCTCGTCGACGGCGGCCTGGATCTCGATGAGGCTCGGCGCGCTCGAGGAGCCGCCCGCGACGTAGTGCGCGCCCAGGACGTCGCCCTCGCGGGTGACGGCCGTGACGTCGGGATGCGCGCCCACCAGCGACCGCGCCGCGTCGAGGTCGTCGACGACGGCGACCCGTCGCAGCAGCGCGGCCAGGGCGGCGCGCAGCTCGGCCGGGCACTCGACGACGTCGACGGCGTAGACCGCGCCGGCCGGCAGGGCGGGCCAGGCGGAGACCGGGTCGAGCTCGGGGGCACCGGCGACCAGCAGCCCGGCCCGGCCGAGGTCGTCGGTCTTGAGCTGGTCGAGCGCGGCGAGCGCGGCCTCGGCGTCGGCGACCGCGACCGCGTCGGCCGCGGCGCCGAGGGCGCCGGCGACGGCGGCCTCGTAGCCGGAGCGGACCGCCAGCAGCGCGGCCACCGAACCCAGGAGGCCCGAGATCGTGACGTCGGCGGCCAGCAGGGCACCGGCGCCGTCCTTGCGGTTGAGGCCGAGTTCGAGGGCGTCCTTGCGGGCGGCCAGGGTGGAGCGGTCGGTGTCGGCCTGGGCGACCTCGGCCCGGGCCTTGGCGAGCCGCTCCTCGACCGAGCCCAGCGCCTCGCTGGCGGCCTCGTGCTCGGCGTCGAGACCCTCCTCACCGGCGTCGAGGCCGGCGATGCGGGTCTCCAGCGCGGTGAAGTCGCGCTGCGCGCGCTCGGCGCGGGCGAGGGCCTCCTCGCGGGCCAGCCCGAGCCGGCCGATCTCGTCGTCGGCCGCGGCGGCGCGGGACTTCAGCGCGTTGACCTGGCCGTGCAGGCGGGCCAGACCCTCGCGCCGGTCGGCGGCGGCACGCTGGAGGGCGGCCACGCGGCGGTCCTCCTCGGCGGCGGCGTCCTCGGCCGCCTTGCGGGCGGTGACGGCGTCCTCGAGGGCCTGGCGGTGCTCGGCCACCTCGGCGTCGATGCGCTGCTCCTGCTCACGGGCCGACGCGGCCTGCGCCTCGAGCTCCTCGGGGTCGCGGCCGCCGGCGGTCTCGACCTCGCCCACGGACGCCGCGTTGCGCACGCGCTCGGCGGCCAGGGACTGGGTGCCCCGCAGCCGCTCGCGCAGACCCGACAGCGCGAACCACGTCTCCTGGGCGGCTGCCAGCGCCGGGAGGTCCTCGCGCAGCGCCGCCTCGAGCGCGGCCTCGGCCTCGCGGGCCTCGGCGAGCGCCGCCTCGACCTCCTCGCGGCGGGCCACGAGCAGCGACTCGTCGGCGAGCTCCTGCTCGAGCGCCTGCCGGGCCGTCACGAGGTCGTCGGCCAGCAGGCGGGCCTTCGCGTCGCGGACGTCGGCCTGCACGGTGGCCGCCTGACGGGCCACCTCGGCCTGGCGGCCCAGCGGCTTGAGCTGGCGACGGATCTCGGTGAGCAGGTCGCTCAACCGCGTGAGGTTGCCCTCGGTGGCGTCGAGCTTGCGGAGCGCCTTCTCCTTGCGCTTGCGGTGCTTGAGGACGCCCGCGGCCTCCTCGATGAAGCCGCGGCGGTCCTCCGGGGTGGCGTGCAGGATCGTGTCGAGCTGGCCCTGCCCCACGATCACGTGCATCTCGCGGCCGATGCCGGAGTCGGAGAGCAGCTCCTGGACGTCGAGCAGGCGGCACGGCGTGCCGTTGATGGCGTACTCCGAGCCGCCGCTGCGGAACATCGTGCGGCTGATCGTGACCTCGGTGTACTCGATCGGCAGCGCGCCGTCGGAGTTGTCGATGGTCAGCACGACCTCGGCCCGGCCCAGCGGCGGGCGGCCGGAGGTGCCGGCGAAGATGACGTCGTCCATCTTCCCGCCGCGCAGCGACTTCGCGCTCGCCTCGCCCATCACCCACGCGAGCGCGTCGACGACGTTGGACTTGCCCGACCCGTTGGGTCCGACGATGCAGGTGATGCCCGGCTCCAACTGAAGGGTCGTGGAGGAGGCGAAGGACTTGAACCCCTTGAGGGTCAGGCTCTTCAGGTACAACGGGCTGCCTTCCGCGAGCTGGGCACTGGGAGAGTGCTAAGGAGCGTAGGCGGGACGAAGCCCGGGCCGACGCGGGGGAAGCTCAGCGGGCGTGAGCCTACCTGCTCCGGGCCGCCGATGGGGCGGCCGTGTCGTCATGGGCGAGATGGCGCAGCTGCCCCCACCACAGGACGAGGAAGAGCGCGGAGCCGGCGAAGGCGAACCAGAACGGCGCGGTCACCCCGAGATGCTGTGCGAGGACGGCGCCACCGGCGGAGCCGATCACGAGGCCGGCATAGGAGCCGACGCGGTTCACCGAGCCCACCCGCCCCTGCAACCCGGTGGGGACGGCGCGCTGGCGCACCGTGATGGAGGTGGTGCCCCAGATGAAGGCGTGGGCGCCGAAGACGAAGAACACCGGCATCGCCACCCAGGCGCTGGTCGTCACGGCCAGCACGAGGTGGGTGAGCGTCTCGATGATCAGACCGACGCGCATGATCGTGCCGAGGCTGTAGCGAGCGGTGAGCCGGCCGTAGGACAGCGTGCCGAGGAGCCCGCCCGCCGCCTGGACCGTCGTGATCAGCCCGAACCCCACCGCACCCAGGCCGAGTCGGTCGCGGGAGTAGAGGACGAGCACCGACCACGCCGCGCCGAAGGTGAGGTTGAAGATGAGGATGGTCAGCACCAGCGTGCGCACGGCCGCGTGATGGCGGACCCAGCGCAGGCCCTCGACGATCTCGCGGCGCACGCCTCGGGGCGGCTCGGGTGCGTGGGCGCCGGCGCGCACCCGGGTCAACAGCACCACCGACGCCGCGACCAGCAGCGCCTGGGCGATCACCGGGACCGCCACGCCGAGACCGAAGAGGGCCGCCCCGAGGGGCGGGCCGGCCAGCTGGTTGAGGGTCAGGAACCCCACCTGCATGCGGGCGTTGGCGACCCCGAGATCCTCGCGCTCGACCGTCATCGGCACGAGCGCCGAGGAGGAGGTGTCGGCGACGACCTCGGCCGAGGCGAGCAGGAAGAGGGCGAGCAGCACCATCCACACGTGCACGACGCCGCCGAGGATGGTGAGCGCCAGCAGCACCAGCACGATGCATCGACCGACGTCGAGCGCCATCGTGACGCGCCGCCGATCGAGCCGGTCAGCGAGCACCCCCGCGTGGAGGGCGAACAGCAGCGGCGCGAGCCACTGCACCGTGGCGGCCAGGGCGACCAGTCCGGCGTCCGAGGTCTGCCGGGCGACCAGGAGCGGGCCGGCGGCCAGCCCGATGCCGTCGCCGATCTGCGCGACCCAGCTGCTGGCGAGGAGGCGACGGAAGTCGCCGCCCAGTCGGGCCGGCATCGCACGCTCGACCCAGCCGCCCCCGATCACAAGCTCGGGACCCTAGACCGGCCGCGGAGGGCGGCGCACCCGACTTTCCGGTGGCCGCCCCGGGTCGGCCCCCGGTCAGACGGCGACGCGGCGGCGCCGGCGTCCGAGCGCCAGCGCGCCGAGCGCCGCGGTCGAGACCAGCCCGAGCGGGACGGCGGCCGACTCCAGCGGACGTTCGGCACGGGCCGATTCCGGCAGGGCACCGCGGCCGTCACCGGGCACGTCGACGGCGTAGACGTCGAGGCCGCGCACGAGGTCGATCGCGTAGACGATGGTGGTGCGCGCCTCGGTACGGCGGCCGCGGGCGTCGTAGACCGGCACCCACATGGCGTCCCAGACCTCCGAGGCACCCCACACGGCGTGGCCGTAGGGCGTGATGCGGCGCGGGTTGCGGACGTCGATGATCTGGGTGCCGCCGCCGTAGAAGCCGGCCGCGACCAGCCCGTCGGGGCGCACGTCGAACCAGTGCGAGGAGCAGAACGCGCCCTGCGGCAGCGGGTAGGCGCCCAGATCGGCGAGCTCGACCTTGTCGAGCGGCACGATGCCGCCGGGGCGACCGTCGAGTCGCTTGACCCACCAGGTCTGGAAGGAGCCCGCGAGGCTGCAGTCGGTCTGCTCGTAGTCCTCCTCGGTGACGAGCAGGACGTTGCCGCGCGCGATCGAGGGCCGCGTGTTCGGCCGGAACCGCTCGGCGTTCGGACGCTGGGAGTTGTGGAGGATGAAGTCGTTCCAGCCGGGGTAGGCCGGGTCGGTGCCCTGCCCGGCACGGCCGGTGGTGGCGAGCAGGCGCGGACGCCGCGGGCTGCTGACGTCCCACATCGAGGCGCCCTCGTAGCCGGTGTGGGTCGCGATGCCGGCGCCGTCGAGACTCCACTTGTGGCCGCCGGTCGGCGAGGCGAACGGCTGGACGCCGGCGGTCTTCGTGTCGGAGTCGACCTCGACCGGGGCGTCGAGGTCGCGCAGGTCGATGATGCTGAAGTCGGAGCGGCCGCCTGCCGAGTAGGCGTAACGGCAGTTCGTCGGGTCGGTGCACGCCACCGTGTGGGTGCTGGTCGTCGCCGGCGCGCGCGAGGCGACGAACGGGGCGGCCGGGTCGGTGACGTCGACGACGATCAGCTCGTTGCCGCCGACGTTGACGTGCTGGATGTCGTCGACCGAGGCCTGGTAGGTGTCGACGCCGATGAGCGCGAAGCGGCGCACGCCGTCGGCGGTGCGGCGCTCGCCGCAGGTCATCGCCTCGTTCTCGAACTGCGTGCTCGCCAGCACGCCGACCAGGGCGGGCTTCGCCGGGTCGGCGACGTCCCAGACCCGCACGGAGTCCAGCCCGCTGGTGACGAAGAGGGGCGCGGTCGGCAGGAAGCACCCCGAGATCCCGGCCTGGCCGGGATCGGAGGCGAGGTGGGCGACGTTGTCGCTGGCGATCAGCGGGTCGACCGCGCCGGGTTCGAGCACCGCCAGGCGCCGATTGCGGTCGGGATCGCTGTGGGCCGAGGCCGGACCGGCGACCAGCAGGCCGGCGGCGAGGGTGAGCAGAGCCGCGGTGGCGGCCGTCGTCCGAGGAGCGCGCATGCTCCTAGAACGACGAGTCCCCGTGTCGGTCACGGGGACGGACAAGCTCAGGCGGGCTGCATCTCCTGCAGCGGGGCGACCTCGAGGAGCTCGGCAGCGCGAGCGGCGACGAGGCGGTCGTTTTCCTCCGACAGACGGAGGACCAGGTTCTCCAGCTCGCGGACCCGGGTCCGGAGCCGAGCGTTCTCGATCGCGAGACGAGGGTCCCGCAGGTCGCTGTTCAGGTGGCCGATCAGCGCCTTGGCCATGAGTGAGCCTTCCGGTCTGGGTGGGTGGCGGCCCACGGCGGCGGGCCGTCTTCAAGAGTCCCACCAGACAGGCGTCCGGTCAATCTGACGAGGCCCCCGGGCGGCACCGGTCCGGACATCGCCGACACCGGCGGGCCTGCGGCGTCCGTGCAGGTCAGCCGCGGGATGCGGGCCGGGGGGCGGCGGTGCGTCGTCGGGCGCGCGGCGGCGGCTGGCAGGCCGGGCAGAAGTAGGACGACCGGTTCATGAAGGCGACCCGCCGGATCGGCGTGGAGCACCGGTCGCAGGGCCGGTCGGCCTGCCCGTAGGCGTGCAGGCTGCGGTCGAAGTAGCCGGACTCGCCGTTGACGTTGACGTAGAGCGCGTCGAAGGAGGTGCCGCCCTGCGCCAGGGCGTCGGTCATGACATCACGGGCATGGCCGAGCAGCTCCAGCACCTGCCCGCGGGTGAGGCGATCGCCCGGCCGCTCCCCGTGCAGTCGAGCACGCCACAGGGCCTCGTCGGCGTAGATGTTGCCGACCCCCGAGATCAGGGTCTGGTCGAGCAGTTGGCGCTTGATGCCCGAGGTGCGCCGCCGCACCCGGGCCGCGAACGCGTCGTCGTCGAACAGCGGGTCGAGGGGGTCGCGGGCGATGTGCGCGATCTCGCCGGGCAGCTCCGCTCCCCCGGGCGAGATCGCGAGGCCGCCGAACATGCGCTGATCGACGAAGCGCAGCTCGCGGCCCTCGGCGGCGCCGTCGAGGACGAAACGCACCCGCAGGTGGCGCTCGGCGGGCGCCTGCGGGGGTTGGACGAGGAGCTGGCCGCTCATGCCGAGATGGGCCAGCACCGCATCGCCGTCGTCGAGGGGCAGCCACAGGTACTTGCCGCGGCGACGGGCGGCCACCAGGGTGCGGCCGGTCAGGGCGGCGGCGAAGCCGGCGGCACCGCGCGGGTCGCGGCGCACCGGCCGCTCGTGCAGCACCTCGACGGCGCGGATGCGGGCGCCCACGACGTGGCGCTCGAGGCCGGCGCGGACGACCTCGACCTCGGGGAGCTCGGGCATCGGTGGCGGTCAGGCCTCGGCTGTGACGGCGGCGGCGATGTCGCCGTAGGCGGTCTCGGCGGCGGCCTGCTCGGCCTCCTTCTTCGACCGCCCGACCCCGTTGCCGTAGAGCTGGCCGGCCACCCGCACCTGCGCGGTGAAGACCTTCGCGTGGTCGGGTCCGGTGTCGGCGATGACGTACTCGGGGACGCCGAGGGCGTGCTCGGCGGCGAGCTCCTGCAGGGAGGTCTTCCAGTCCAGGCCGGCGCCCATGGCCGAGGCGGCCTCGATGAGCGGGTCGAAGAGACGGTGCACGACCTCGGCGGAGACCTCGAAGCCCCCGCTCAGGTGGATCGCGCCGATCACGGCCTCGACGGTGTCGGAGAGGATCGAGGCCTTCTCCCGGCCCCCGGTGGTCTCCTCACCGCGGCCGAGCAGGATGTGCTCGCCGAGCCCGATCTCGCGAGCGACCTCGGCGAGCGCGCGGGCGTTGACCACGGCTGCGCGCAGCTTCGCGAGCCGACCCTCGGAGAGGTCGGGGTGGACGCGGTAGAGCGTCTCGGTGACGACGACGCCGAGCACGGAGTCGCCGAGGAACTCCAGCCGCTCGTTGGTCGGCAGTCCGCCGTTCTCGTAGGCGTAGGAGCGGTGCGTGAGCGCACGCAGCAGCAGCTCGGGGTCCAGGATCGGATCCCCGAGCGCTGCACGCAGCTCGGCGTAGTCGGTCAGGGCGACGGACGGGCGGTCAGAGGACCTGACGACGGTCGGCGCGGGCGCCGTACTGACCGCACTCGCCGCACGCGCGGTGCGGCAGGTGCTTGGCGCCGCACGCGGGGTTCGCGCAGGTCACGAGGGACGGCACGGCGGCCTTCCACGCCGAACGGCGGTGACGGGTGTTGCTGCGCGACATCTTCCGCTTCGGGACTGCCACTGTTCTCTCCTCTGCCTGGGCCGGCGGCTGCCGGCGCTGTACTGCACTGCTCTGGGGCTGCTTCGGGATCTGCTCTCCGGCCGCAGCCGGTCCTACTCCCCCGGCGCGGAGCCGAGGTCCAGGCCGGCCAGGCCGGCCCAGCGCGGGTCGATCGCAGCGTCGTGGGTGTGGTCGGGGTCGTCGGCCAGACGCGCCCCGCAGTCGGGGCACAGGCCGGGACAGTCGTCCTCACACACGGGCTGGAACGGCAGTGCGAGCACCACCGCGTCCCGCAGCAGGGGCTCGAGGTCGAGCAGGTCGTCCTCGAGCGTGCTGACGTCGTCGTCCTCCTCGTCGGAGATCCGGTGGTCGGGATAGAGGAACAGTTCCTGGAAGGTGACCTCGACGTCGTCGGAGATCGGTTCCAGGCACCGCACGCACTCGCCCTCGAGACCGGCTCGCGCCGACCCCGTGACCAGGACCCCCTCCATGACCGCCTCGAGACGCAGGTCGAGTTCGACCGGCGCACCCTCGGGGACATGGAGGACTTCGATGCCCAGATCCGCCGGGGCCGGCACCGTCCGCGACACTTCCCGCTGGGACCCCGGGCGGCGGCCGAGCTCGCGAGTATCGAGCACGAGCGGCGCTCTCGGGTCCAGGCTGGTCAGAGGATCACTTCCGGTCCGGGCACAACAGATCGTCGGGAATCGTAGCCCGCGGCGTGACGGGCGGGCAAAACGCAGGTCACGGGGTCGCGCGCTCGGCCAGGCGGGTCATCAGCTGCTCGTGCACGAAGGCCGGCAGCAGGGCCGAGACGTCGCCGCCGAAGGCCGCGACCTCCTTGACCAGGCTGGAGGCGACGAAGGACCACTGCGGGCTCGTCGGCACGAAGACCGTCTCGACGCCGGTGAGGTGGGCGTTCATCTGCGCCATCTGGAGCTCGTACTCGTAGTCGGTGCCGCTGCGCAGCCCCTTCACGATCGCCGCGACGTCGTGCTCGGCGCAGAAGGTCGTGAGCAGGCCGGTGAAGCCCTCGATGCGCACGTTCGGCAGGTCGGCGCAGGCGCGGCGCAGCATCTCCAGGCGCTCGTCGGGGCTGAAGAGGCGGCTCTTGGAGACGTTGACCCCGACGGCGACGACGACCTCGTCGAAGATCCGGGCGGCCCGGGAGATGACGTCGAGGTGTCCCAGGGTGACGGGATCGAAGGACCCCGGGCAGACGGCGCGGCGCACGCGGTGCTCCTCAGCGGATGGGCGGTTCGGGCGGGCTGGCTGATGCGTCGGCGGGCCCACCGGGCTGCTCGCCGGGATGGTGGGCGAACCACACGGTGGTCTCACCGTACTTGCGGCCGCGGACGTCGGCGAGCCCGGCGGGCCAGGACGGTTCGGGGCTGCGCCGCGACCGCTCGAGGACGACGAGGGAGTCGGCGGCCAGCCAGCCGTGGTCGAGGAAGGCGGCGAGGTCGGCGGCGACGGCGTCCTCGCCCAGCGGGTAGGGCGGGTCGCTCAGCACGAGGTCGTAGGGCGGGCCTCCGGGTCCCCGGGCCAGGTGGACGGCGACCGGGGCGGCCACCACGTGGGCGACGCGGCACCCCAGGTCGCGGGCGTTCGCCGAGACGACCGCGGCGGTGCGGCGGTCGGACTCCACGAGGGTGACCGCCTCGGCCCCGCGCGACCAGGCCTCGAGCCCCAGCGCCCCCGAACCCGCGTAGAGGTCGAGCACCCGCAGCCCGCTCAGCGAGCCGCACCACGACTCGATGGCCGAGAACACCGCCTCGCGCACCCGGTCGCTGGTGGGGCGGGTGTCGCGTCCGGTGGGGGTGGCCAGGCGGCGTCCGCCGGCGACGCCGCCGATGATGCGGGTCACGCCTTCTCCATGAACTCGGCGGCCACCGACGCCTCGAGGTCGGCGACGGCCGCGGCGAGCAGCGGCGCGGAGCCGAGCCCGGGGTCGGCGTCGAGGAGCCGATCGGCCTCCTCGCGGGCCGCGACGATGGTCTTCTCGTCTCGCAGCACCCGCAGGTTCTGGAGGCTGGAGCGGAAGCCCGACTGCGAGCGCCCGAGCACGTCGCCCTCGCGCCGCAGTTCGAGGTCGACGCGGCTGAGCTCGAACCCGTCGCCCGTGGCGGCCACGGCCTCCAACCGCTCCCGGGCGGGGGTGCCGTGCTCGGCGCGGCTGACGAGCAGGCACAGGCCGGGCAGACCGCCGCGGCCGACGCGGCCGCGCAGCTGGTGCAGCTGGCTGACGCCGAAGCGGTCGGCGTCGAGCAGCACCATCGTGGTGGCGTTGGCGACGTCGACGCCGACCTCGATGACGGTGGTGGCCACGAGGACGTCGATCCCGCCCGCCGCGAAGGCCCGCATGGTGGCGTCCTTCTCCTCCGGCTGCTGGCGGCCGTGCAGCGTGGCCACGCGCAGGCCCGCCAAGGGACCTGCGGACAGGTCGGCCGCGACCTCCTCGACGGCGTGCAGCGCGGTGCCGGCGCCGGGCGCCGGGGCGTCCTCGCCGGCGAGGGCCAGGAGGTCTTCGGGGGCGTCGTCGACCTCGGTGACGTCGCCGGTGATGCGCGGGCACACGACGTAGACCTGGTGCCCCTTCTCGACCTCCTCGCGCACGCGCTGCCAGACCCGCTCGATCCAGTGCGGCGCGTCGGCCAACGGCACGACGGTCGTCTGGATCGGCGCCCGGCCGGCGGGGAGCTCGCGCAGCGTGGAGACCTCCAGGTCGCCGAAGACGGTCATGGCGACCGTGCGCGGGATCGGCGTCGCGGTCATGACGAGCACGTGCGGCGGGGTGCCGGCCTTGTCGGTGAGCGCCGCGCGCTGCTCGACGCCGAAGCGGTGCTGCTCGTCGACGACGACGAGGCCGAGGTCGGCGAACTGCACCTGGTCCTCGAGCAGCGCGTGGGTGCCGATGACGATGCCGGCCTCGCCGCTGGCCAACCGCAGCAGCGGCGCCTGCCGCTGGCTCTTGGTGAGCGAGCCGGTGAGCAGCTCGACGGTGGTGGCCTCGGGCGGGCTGCCGAGCTGCCCGCCTTGGGCGAGGTCGCCGAGCATCGCGGTGATCGAGCGGTGGTGCTGCTGGGCGAGCACCTCGGTGGGCGCCAGCAGCGCCGCCTGGCCGCCGGAGTCGACGACGCGCAGCATCGCGCGCAGCGCCACCAGCGTCTTGCCCGAGCCGACCTCGCCCTGGAGCAGCCGGTTCATCGGGTGCGGGCGGGCCAGATCGGCCGCGATCTCCTCGCCCACCTCGCGCTGGCCATCGGTGAGCTCGAAGGGCAGCCGGGCGTCGAAGGCCGCCAGCAGCGCGCCGTCGCCGCCGTCGCGGGACTGCGCGCCCCGGGCCGCGAGCTCGCGGCGCCGGCGGGCCAGCACCAGCTGGGTGACCAGGGCCTCCTCGAAGCGGAAGCGCTGCTGCCCACGGGTGACCTGTCCGTGGTCGCGGGGCGCGTGCACGTAGGAGAGGGCGGTGCGCACGTCGAGCAGCCCCCGCGTCTCGCGGACGGCGTCGGGCAGCAGGTCGGGCACGTCGTCGACCACCGAGAGCGCGAACGCGATCGCGCGGGAGAGGTCCCAGCTCTCCCAGCCCTTGGTGAGCGGATAGATCGGGAAGAGGTCGCCGATGACGTCGAGCGACAGGCTGGCGGCGTCCTCGTCGGCCGACCCGGTGCCGAACAGCACGAGTTGCGGGTTGGTCAGCTGCCACTCGTCGCGGAACCTCGAGGCCTTCCCGACGAAGATGCCGCGCCGACCGACCCGCAACCGGCCGTTCTGGCTGGTCGCCACGAAGGGCCGCTTGGAGAAGAAGGTCATGCGCAGCCGGGGGCCGCCGGTGGCGATGACGACCTCCTGACGGTAGGCGATGCCGCCGGTGCGGCGGTCGGGGAAGCTCTTGGACTCCGAGCTGACGATCTGCCCGACGACGGTCAGCATGTCGCCCTCGCGCAGCGCCTCGACGTCGCTCAGCTCGCCGGTCTTCACGTACCGCCGCGGGAAGTGGTGCAGCAGGTCGCCGACGGTGCGGATGCCCAACCGCTCCTCCAGCGCCTGACGGCGCTCGGTCGCGGCCTTGCCGCGCTGCTCGCCCAGCACGGTGACGACCGGGGAGTCCAGGGTGATCATCGGCGGCTGCTCCTCCTCCGTCTCACTCCACCGACACCAGCAGCGGGTACCGCTCCTGCCCGCCGTCGTAGACGGTGACGTCGACGACGGGGTACTCGGCCTCGACCCAGGCGGCACAGCGCTCGGCGAGCTCGCGGTCGGCCTCCCCGCCGCCGGCCACGATGGTGACCAGTTCGCCGCCGGGGCCGAGCAGGCGGCTCAGGACGACGGTGGCGGTGGCGTAGAGGTCGTTCCCGACGACGGCGAAGTCGCCGGCGACGACGCCGAGCGCATCGCCCTCCTCGCAGGGGCCGGCCATCGTCATCGCGGTGCGGGCGGCGATGGTGACGGCCCCGTGCCGCACGTGGCGGGAGGTGGCCGTCATCTCCAGGACGTCCTCGGCGAACGCGCGCCCGGGCTCGTGGACGGCGAGGGCCGCCAGGCCCTGCACCTGCGCCTGGGTGGGGATGACGGCGACGTGCAGCCCGTGGTCCTGCATCGCGGTGCCGGCGGCCAGCTGCGCCACCCGCACCGAGTCGGCGTCGTTGGGCAGCACGACGACCTCCTCGGCGCCGCAGTCGACGATGGCCGCGAGGAGCTGCCCCGTGGAGGGCCGGACGCCGGGGCCGCCGCGCACCACCACGGCCCCGGCCTCCTCGAAGATGGCCTGGAGCCCGGGCCCCGCGGCGACGGCGACGACCCGGCGTCCGGTACGGGACGGCGGAGGCGCGCTCTGCGCGGCCTCGACCTGCTCGGCGAAGTGGGTGACCCGGATCCGGTGCGGACGACCGGCCTCGATGCCGGCCTCGATGGCCGCGCCGACGTCGTCGACGTGCACGTGGACGTTCCACAGCCCCTCCTCGCCGACCACGACGAGGGAGTCGCCCAGGGCGGCGAGCGCCTCGCGCAGCGCGCCGATGCGCTCGGCGGCGGCGTCGAGGAGGTACATGACCTCGTAGGCGGGGCCGTCGGCGGTGAGGTCGCCGGTGGGCGCCGGCAGGTGCGGCATCGGGATGGAGCGGTGCCCGAGCGGCACGCTGACCGGGGCCGGACGGCGTCCGGTGAGCACGGTCTCGGCGGCGTCGAGGATCACCGAGTAGCCGCGCCCGCCGGCGTCGACGACCCCGGCCAGTCGCAGGGTCTCCAGCTGGTCGGGGGTCGCGGCCAACGCCTCACGCGCGGCGGCGGCCGCAGCGACGAAGACGTCGCGCCCGCGGGAGCCCTCGACCGCGGCGGCGCCGACGGCTGCCTCGGAGGCCGCCCGCGCGACGGTGAGCATGGTGCCCTCGACCGGGGTGCCGACGGCGGCGTAGCTGGCCTCGGTGGCCGCCCGCAACGCGTCGGCGAGCACGTGGGCGTTGCGCTCCTCCGGGGTCGCCCGGGCCAGGCGTCGGCACACCGCCCGCAGCATCTCGCTGAGGATGACGCCGGAGTTGCCGCGAGCACCCAGCAGCGCGCCGCGGCTCAGGGCGGCCAGCGCCGCCGCCAGCCGGGCCGCCTCCTCGGCGTCGTCGGGCTGGGCCCGCACCGCCTCGCGCAGGGCGTCGCGGGCCGCGGAGACGGTGAGGAACATGTTGGTGCCCGTGTCGCCGTCGGGCACCGGATAGACGTTGAGGGCGTCGATCTCCTCCCGCGCCGCCTGGAGCGCGTCGGTGGCGATGTCGACGAAGCGCATGACGACCGGCAGCTGCACCGCGCCGTCGTCCGCCGGAACCTCCACCTCGCCCCCTCTCGCCGCGTCTCGCCGTGCCGGACCCCGGCTCGGCGACCGGTCGGCCCGGGCGCGAGACTAGTGCCTCGCACCGACGATCCGGGCGCACGTCCCGACCCGGCCCCGGCGCTGCGCCCGCGACGATTCGCCCTCCCCCGCTCCTGCGGATACCCTTGTCCGGTTGCCCGCGGCGTCGTGGACCTCCACGAGCGGCCCTTCGCCGGCCCGGGCACCCGATTCGATACCCATTCACGACTGTCAGGAGTTCACGGTGGCTGCCGTTTGCGACATCTGCGCCAAGAAGCCGGGCTTCGGCAACAACCGGCCCTGGTCGCGCAAGATCACGAAGCGTCGCTTCAACCCCAACATCCAGCGCGTCCGCGCCACCGTCAACGGCACCCCGAAGCGGATGAACGTCTGCACCGGTTGCCTGAAGGCCGGCAAGGTCAGCCGCTGACGTAGGGCTTCACTCCACGGAGCATGCCGGAGAGGCCGTCACCTGAGGGGGTGACGGCCTCTCTGTTTTCGTCCGCTCCCCCTCCGTACGCCACCGGTAGCGGCTCAGAAGTGCACCCAGCCGGTGGGGCCCTCGTGCGGTGCCCCGTCGACCGTGACCCCGGCCCCCTCGCCGACCGAGCCGATCACCCGCCAGCCCTCGGGGACGGCGTCCGCACCGGCGAAGGTCGCCAGCAGCGCATGATCGTCGCCGCCGGTGAGCACGAAGCCCAGCGGGTCGGCCCCCAACGCGGCCCCGACGGCGTGCAGCGGCTCGGCGACCTCCAACGCGTCTGTGCGCACGTCGATGGCCACCCCCGACGCCGCGGCGAGATGCCCCACCTCGGAGAGCAGACCGTCGGAGACGTCGATCATCGAGGTCGCCCCCGCCTCGGCGGCCTGAGGGCCCGCGGCGTAGGGCGGCTCGGGACGCCGGTAGGCCTCCACCAGCACCCGCGGCGACCGGAACCCCCGGGTCAGGACGGCGAGCCCACCCGCCGCCCACCCCTGGCGGCCGCACAGCGCGAGGACGTCGCCGGGGCGGGCGCCGTCGCGCAGGACCGGGGCGACCGTGCACGCCCCGAGCACGGTGACGGCGATGACGATCTCCTCGGCACGGGTGATGTCGCCGCCGACGACCACGGCCCCGACCTTCGCGCACTCCTCGGCGAAGCCGTCGGCGAAGGCGAGGGCCCAGGCTGCCGGCAGGTCGGCGGGCGCGGCCAGCCCGATGGTCAACGACGTCGCCCGCCCGCCCATCGCGGCGATGTCGGAGAGGTTCTGCGCGGCCGCACGGCGTCCGATGTCGCCGGCCTCGGCCCACTCGCGGCGGAAGTGCCGGCCCTCGACCATGAGATCGGTCGAGACGACGACATGCCCCGAGCGCACCCGCAGCACCGCGGCGTCGTCCCCGGGACCCACGAGCACGTGCTCCGCGCTCGGGAAGCGGTCGGTGAGGGCGGCGATGAGACCGAACTCCCCGGCCTCGGCGAGCGTGGCGGTGCGCAGGTCGGGGCGCTGGTCGTCGATGGCGGGCTCGTCCATGGGCCCATCCCACCATCCCGCCCCACGTCCGTGGAGACGGCCCGGTAGGGCATCGGGTCGGGAGCGCGCTAGGTTGATCGCTGCACCACACCGACCCCGCCGATCCCACCGATCGGCTCCACTGACCAGCGACTCCGCTGTAGAGGGAGATGACCATGGTCGTCCAGGCCTACATCCTGATCCAGACCGACGTCGGCAAGGCCGCCGAGGTGGCCGCCGCGATCGCGCAGGTCAAGGGCGTGACCCTCGCCGAGGACGTCACCGGCCCCTACGACGTCATCGTGCGCGCCGAGGCCCGCAACGTCGACGAGCTCGGCAAGCTCGTCGTGGCCAAGGTCCAGACGCTCGACGGCATCACCCGCACGCTCACCTGCCCGGTCGTCCACATCTGACCTCGGCCCCGGTGCGTGCATCGATCCGTTCCCGACGCCCCTGCTCCCGACGGAGCAGGGGCGTCGCGGCGTCCACGGGCGCCCTCCTGCTGCTCCTGGGGCTGGGTGCGGCCGGGTGCAGCGGCGACGACGGCCCCGTGAGCGTCGACGCCGCACCGCTCACCGGCGCGGCCGCCACGACGTGCCGCACGTTCCTCGACTCCCTGCCCGACACCCTCGCCGGCCTCGAGCAGCGCGCGGTGACGCCGTCCGACGCACCGGCCCGCGCGTGGGGCCCCGAGGGCATGGTGCTCACCTGCGGGGCGCCGCAGCCCCCCACCTTCACCGACACCGCCGGGTGCGAGGTGATCCGCGGCGTCGGCTGGTTCTTCCCCAGCGCGGAGTACGCCGACTCCGGTGTCGACCTGCTCGCGACCGCCGTCGGCTACGAGCCCCGCATCAGCCTGCTGGTGCCCGCGTCCTATCGCGGCGACGTGTCGCTGGAGGCGTTCTCCGATCTCGCCGACTACGTGAAGCCGGCGCTGAAGCTGGTCAAGCGCTGCCGCTGAGTCCGGCGTCGTCCGCGGCGTCCGGCCGCCCCGTCACCCACCGCACGGGTATGGGACGCTGGGGCCATGACGAGCCCGAGCATCCCCGATCTGCGCGGACCGGTCGCGGTCATCGCCGGCGGCCTCAGCCACGAGCGCGACGTCTCCCTGGCCAGCGGCCGCAACCTGGTGCGCGAGCTGCGTGCGCTGGGCATCGAGGCCCAGGCCTACGACTTCGACCGGGCCCTCATGCACGCCCTCGAGCGCGACAAGGTCGCCGTCGCCTTCCCCGCGCTGCACGGCCAGTTCGGTGAGGACGGCGAGATCCAGACCCTGCTCGAGCTCATCGGCGTCCCGTTCGTCGGCTCGGCGAGCCGCGCCTGCCGGGTCGCCTACGACAAGGGGACGGCGCGCGAGCTGCTGCGCCGCGCGGGCATCCCCGTGCCCGAGAGCGTCGGCCTGTCGGCCCAGACCTTCCGCGACGTCGGCGCCGCCGCGCTGATGGAGCACGTGATGACCCGGCTCGGCACCCGGGTGGTCGTGAAGCCGACCCGCTGCGGCTCCGCGCTCGGCGTCACCGGCGTCGACGGCCTCTCGGCGCTGCCCTCGGCGCTCGTCGGCTGCTACGCCTACGGCGACGACGCCCTCATCGAGCGCTTCCACGACGGCATCGACGTCTCGGTGGTCGTGGTGGAGGGCGCCGACGGCCCGCGCGCGCTGACGCCGGTGGCCGTGGAGTACGAGAAGGGCCACGAGTTCGACTTCAGCGCCCGCTACACCGCCGAGTTCGTCTCCCTCGACCGGCCGCCGCTCTCCGACGACCTCCTGGCCGAGCTCGGCCGCACGGCCTGCGCGGCCCACGAGGTGCTCGGGCTCTCCGACGTCTCCCGCTCGGACTTCATCGTGAGCGCCGACGGGTCGTTCGTCGTGCTGGAGGTGGCGATCACCCCGGGCACCACCGAGACCTCGGTCATGCCGTTCGCCTGCACCCTCTCGGGCAGCAGCCTCGGCGCGGTCGCCCGCGACCTCGTGCTCGGCGTCCTCTCCCGTGGCTGAGCTCCGGCCGGCCACCCGGGCGGTGCACGCCGGACGGCCGCCGCACGAGGCCGACCAGCCGCTCAACGTGCCGATCACGCCGGCCTCGACCTTCGTCGGCGGCGGCGATCGCGAGTACGCCCGCTGGGGCAATCCGACCTGGCAGGCCTTCGAGGACGGCCTGGGCGCGTTGGAGGGCGGGCGGGCGCTGGCCTTCTCCTCCGGCCTGGCCGCCGTGGCCACGGTGCTCGACCTCGTCGGCGCCGACGGCGTCGTGGTGGCGGCCCAGCACTCCTACAACGGCACGATCCTCCAGCTCGCCGACCTCGAGGCGCGGGGCCGGCTGCGCACCCGGCTCGTCGACGTCACCGACCCCGACGCGATCGCGGCCGCCTGCGACGACGACACCGCGCTGGTGTGGCTGGAGTCGCCGACCAACCCCGCGCTCGAGCTCATCGACCTGCCTGCGGCGATCGCCGCGGCCCACGCGGTCGGCGCGCACGTCGTCGTCGACAACACCTTCGCCACTCCCCTGCTGCAGCGCCCGCTCGAGCTCGGCGCCGACGTCGTCGTCCACTCGGTGACGAAGTACCTCGCCGGCCACAGCGACGTGCTCATGGGCGCCATCGTCACCGCCGACGACGCGCTCTTCAGCGTCTTCAAGGGCCGCCGCGACCTGCTCGGCGCCGTCCCCGGCGTGTTGGAGGCCTATCTGGCCGCCCGCGGGCTGCGCACGCTGCACGTGCGCCTCGAGCGCGCGCAGGCGAACGCCACCGAGCTCGCTCGGCGCCTGGCCGAGCACCCGGCGATCGCGGAGGTGCGCTACCCCGGCTTCGGCGGCATCGTCTCGATCGTGCTCGCCGGCGGTCCGTTGGCGGCCGACCTGCTGACCCGCTCGACCTCGCTGTGGGTCTTCACCACCAGCCTCGGCGGCGTCGAGTCGACCTTCGAGCGGCGGCGCCGGTGGAAGTCCGAGCCCGCCACCATCCCCGACGCGCTGGTGCGCCTCTCGGTCGGCATCGAGGACGTCGAGGACCTCTGGGCCGATCTGGAGCAGGCGCTGGGGGCGCTGGGCTGACGGCTGCAGGTTTCCCCGGCTGACCGGGGAAACCTGATGTTGTCGGGGGGGCGGAGTCCATCGGTCGAAGCAACGCTGACCCGAATGGGGGCGTTGATCGTGCCGAAGGTGTTCTCGTACGAGACTCGT